>JAFAWR010000240.1 GCA_019241635.1 Solirubrobacterales bacterium | reverse complement strand
CCGTCTGCAGGTTGATGCCCCAGCCGAGCTGCGATGTGTAGACCGCCTGTCCTTCTCCGGTGTGCTCGCGTGCGTACAGCGCGCTGACGATCCCGAGGGCGATCCCGATGCCCCCGAGTCTGTCACTGGTGCCGACGGTGGGGTGCTGGGGTGGCTGGCCCTGGACCGAGGAGCCGAATAGCATTCCGCTGCGCGCCATGCCCATCATCTCTAGGCCTGGGCTATCGCGCTCGGGGCCGCGCTCGCCGAACGAGGTTGCGCCGCAGTAGATCAGGCGTGGATTGAGCTCCGAGAGTGTCGGGTAATCGAGCCTGTGCTTGAGGGCTGCGGCGGGGCGCATGTTGGTCAGGAAAACGTCGGCGCGCTTGACGAGCTCGTGCATGATCCGCTGTGCGGCCGGCTTGTTGAGGTCTAGCGCGAGGCTGCGCTTGTTGCGCGAGAGGTCCTCGAAGATCGCGTTGCGCCCTTTAGGGAGCATGTGGTTCACGCCCCAGGTCCCGACCGTGTGTCGCATGATGTCGCCGTCGGGCCGCTCCACGTGGACGACGTCCGCGCCCATATCGGCGAGGAATGTGCCGCCCGCTGGGCCCATGTGAGCGTGCGCCCACTCGATCACACGCACGCCGACCAACGGGCCGCGGTGCGGCTCATCCGGGCGGTTGGATCGCTCGCGCCTGGTCACGTCCCGGGGGCCATCGGGAGCGCGATTTTACTCGGATGTTAAGCCGGGGCGCAGCGCTCGCCAGGACATTTCGCGACCTTCGCGGAAGGCATCGAAGGCGGCGTGCAGATGGGGCTTTGCCAGCCCGGCGACGTTCATCTCGGCCGCGGCGCTCATGTTCGCGAGAAGGATCTCCTTTGTGGCGCGCAGAGCGGCCTTAGTCATGCGTACGCCCTCCTCTGAGAGATCGAGCAGCTTCTGGCAATACTCGTTCGCCGCTCCCTCCAGCTGGCCGACTGGGACGACCCGATTAACGAGACCGATCCGGGCTGCCTCCTCGGCGTCGACGCGAGCCGAGAGGTACAGGATCTCCTCTGCCTTCCGCAGGCCGACCAATAGGGGCAGCAGCTGCGGCCCACCCCACCAGCTGCAGCCGCCGATTGCGGTCCCGTTGTACACGAAGAACGCGCTCTCGTCGGCGATCACGAAGTCGGCGAATGTCATGAGCTCGGCGCCACCCCCGATGCACGCACCGTGGATCGCACAGATCACGGGCTTGCCGAGCGCGAGCATCCAGTGTGAGGCCTCGATCATGCGTCCGAAGAAGTGCGTGCGTGCGGCGGCCTCATTGGTGAGGATGGTCTGAGCCATTTCGATGTCGCCGCCAGCGCACCACGACCGCCCGGACCCGGTGATCACGACCACGCCGACGTGCTCATTCGCTTCGGCCTGGCGCAGGGCTGTGACGAGCTCGTCGAAGCCGCGCATGCCTAACGCGTTGTGTCGCGCCGGCCTGTTAAAGGTGATGGTGGCAACGCCGCCGTCCACGGCGTAGAGGATGTCTTCGAACACGAGTCGCTCCTGATCGCTGCCTCCAGCATTCCACGTTCCCGCGTTGCCCACCAGCGCGGCGGGGGGTCGGACCCCCCGCCGCGCGGCGTTGGACTTGTTCTAGCTTCCGACCTGCCAGAGTTTTTTGAACTGCCCCACGTATCCAGCAGGTCCAGGCCAGGTATCGTTCGTAGCAGCGAGTGCGTTAGCTTCAGCGGCCGAGTCGAGCACCCAGGTGGGGTTGTGGTAGATCTCGTCAAGGTACTGTTGCGAGAGCGTTTCGCCGAGTGACAGACGCGCGGCGGCGTCGACCATCACCATGCCCATGTACTCGTTGGGCGAGAGAGTCCACGCCTTATAGGTCGTCGGGACGCCCTTGACGATTCCTTCGCTCTCGACGGCGCCGACGAGCTTGACCTGATGTGCGAGCCCCGAGCTCTGGATGGCCTGTGGCACGCCGGTCGCAAGATCAGCGAAGGTGAAGAGCACGTAGTTGACGTTCGGGTGCGCCTGCAGGTAGGCGACGATCTTCGATCCAACCTGTCCGGAGCCGATGTCGTCGACGGTCACGTCGAGCTCGTCGAACTTGCAGCCGGAGCACATCCCGCTGAAATTGTGCTTGAACCAGTCCGTGATGGTCACAAGCGCGGGGAACTGGGGAATCGACACCGCGACCACATTCGCCTTACCGCCCGAGTCACGGGTAACCCAGCGGCCGAGGTATTCGGCGTCCCGCTCGAGTGTGCCACCGCACTCGATGGCATAGCCATCGGGAGACGGCTTGTCGGTCGTGCCACAGGACAGCACCGGGATCCCGGCGCTTTTGGCAGCGGCGAGTTGTGGCTTCATTGCTGCCGTGGGGATGCCGGTGATCGCTATGTAGTTGGGGTGTTGCTGGATCGCGGACTGCAGTCCAGCGCCCGGGTCGGCGTTCTTGTAAACGAGAACCTTGCTGTTCCAGCCGAGAGCAGCCGCGCCCTGCTGGATGCCAGGCGCTGTGCGCGCGCAGGCGGGCAGCTCGCACTGCAGGTAGAGGATTGTCTTGCCCTTCGGTGGCGCCTTTGGAAGCGCCTGGGTGATGGGGATGCTCGTCGGCGGGGTGGTCGGCGGCGCCGTTGCGGATCCGGTGGCGGCAGCGTTGGTGGTTGTGTTCGTGCTACCGCTGCCATTAGCGGCTGTGTTCGAGCTGCTGCTGCTGCTGCTGCTGCTGCCGCACCCTGCGACGGCGAACATGGCTATGAGCAACGGAGCGGTTACCAGCATTGACCTTCTCATTGTGTCTCCTCCTGAGAAATTAACCGACCAGTCGGAAAATTATAGAATCGACTTCAGTTCGTCAAGTGCATGCAAGAAGAAGTTGCGAGCTGGGACTACTGGCCGCCGGAATCCGGCTCACTGTGGAACAAGGCGTGGTCGGGTGGGCTTTGGGCCAGCGGGACGCCGAGCGCCCGGAGAACTTCGGTAGGCGCGCAGGGCGTTCGACCGATCCGGCCATCGCCGGCGGCGATGATCGCGTCGTCGAGCGCATTTAGGACCGCATCGGGCGCGGTGATCGCGCCGCCTTCCCCGACCCCCCGCGCGCCCATGATCAATTCGGAGGGCTCCTCTCAGCGCGTTTGCTCAGACCATTGCGGAGAGCGGGCGGGCGCGGCAGCAGCCACCCGCCGCGTGACCCCGAAACAATTCCAGCGACGTTCTGGGATGGGGCGTGGCTCCTCCACGCCTACAGCGGCATGTGTCGACGCGTGACTCGAGGCATCTCAGCGCCCTCGCACCGAGCGGAGTCGAGCAGCCGCTGCGACCACGGTTCCCGAGCGCCGGCGTCCCCGATGGATATGAGGCGGCCTCGGCCCATGCGCTCTTTGAGTCACGCGACGGGCGGTTCGAGAGGCAAGTCATGCCCCTCTAGCCATGACCAATCGTCCGCTAATGCGTCCACGAGTAGCCGTTGCAGCGCAGGATCGCCACGAGGGATTCATCGTCGTGCGAGTTCAAATGTCGCAGGCGCCCAGATCAGGCCGCCGCTGATGGCCATCGATCCTCCGACGGACGACTCACTCTCCAGAATGAGAACGTCACTCCGAGCCTCGCTGGCCGCGAGCGTCGCCGAGAGGCGAGCCGTTCCGGCCCGGACGACGATTACATCTCGTCAAGCCGTCATGCAAGCGTTCGATTCTCGTCTTCGTTGTTCGCAGCCTCGAGCTGCAGCCTCCCAAGCTCCTCAGGAGTGAGGCGTTCCCGTTGAACCTCCGCCACGATGGCGCCCCCGCGCATGACCAGAACGCGGTCGCAGGTGTCGCAGAGTTCCGTGTCATCAGAGGAGGCAATCAGCACGACCGCGCCCTGGGCGGCAATTTCCCGGGCCAACGCGTGGATGGTCGCTTTCGCGTGGACGTCGACTCCTTGAGTGGGCTCATCTAACAGGAGCACGGTTGGCTGACGACGGAGCCATTTCGCCAGAACAACCTTTTGCTGGTTACCCCCGGAGAGGGTGGCGAATATGGCATCAGCCCGCTGCGGTCGTACGTCGAGTTGCTGGATCCATTCCGTCACCTCGTTCCGCTCGGCCGCTCGGTTGAGGAACCCAGCCGGTCCGGAGTGACGTTTCAAGTCGGTGAGCGTGAAGTTCTCGCTGACGCTGAGGCCAACGATCGCGCCCTCGCCGCGTCGGTCGGCCGGCACAAGCGCCATTCCGGCTGCGATCGCGCCGCGTGTGGTGGCAGGAACGGGCTTCTCGTTGACGCGGACCTCGCCGCCGCGCGACTGCGCGCCGAACAGCAGCGGGAGCAGTTCCTCTCGACCGGACCCGATGAGGCCCGCGATGCCGAGCACCTCGCCACGTCTGGCCTGGATGTCGACGTTATCGACGTCGACGCCTCGCAGCTGTTGGACGTCGAGCACCACCTCATGTGTCCCGGCGAACGTACCATGGTGCGGCGGCCGCAGCTCCGCGCCACCCACCATTAACGAGACGAGTTTGTCTTGGTTGAGTTCGGCGACGGCCCACGTACCGACGAGCCTGCCGTCGCGGAGGACCGTGACCCGGTCGCCAATCGTGAAGATCTCGTCCAGCCGGTGCGAGACGTAAATGATCCCGAGGCCTCGTTTGCGGATCCGATCCAGGGCCTCGAACAGGATCTTGACCTCTTCACGCGGGAGTGAGGCGGTCGGCTCGTCCACGACGAGTACGCGGGCTCGCTCCCAGTCCCACAATGCACGCGCGATTGCGATCCCGGTACGCTCGGCGCTCCCGAGCTCTGCCACTGGGCGGTTGACGTCGAAGTCATATCCGAGCGCATGAATGCGCTCTTCGGCCGCCCGTCGTTCGGCCGGCCAGCGGATGCGACCGCCGAAGCTGGTGTTCAGGTCGCGGCCAAGGGTCAGGTTTTCGACTGCGCTCAGCGTCTCGACGAGCCCGAGGTCCTGGTGCACGAAGCGGAACCCCGCGTCGCGCGACGCGCCGGTGTCGTGGAAATCCACCGGTTCGCCGGAGACCCTGATTTCACTACCCGGGTCCGGTTGGTGGTAGCCGGCCAGGACCTTGATTAGCGTCGACTTGCCACAGCCGTTCTGCCCCACGAGGGCGTGCACCTCGCCGGCTCGAAGGTCGAGGTCGACCCGGTCGAGCGCCTTGGTTCCGGGAAATGTCTTGCTCAGCCCGCGGATCGTCAAGATCGGCGCGGGTTGCGCGGCCGGCGCTGTCATATCTCGGTTGCTTTGCATGTCACTTCACCGGGCTGATGGCGGTGGCCTCGGCCTTTGTGGCACGGAGCTTGCGGAGCGCGGGCCGGCTGGCGAGGGCGACGGCGATGATGAGCGAAACGCCCTGGAAGACGGGTGTGCTCCACACGGACGCCCCGCTCGCCGACAGGACGAGACCTTGGATGCCGAACGCGAGTGCGAAATAGGCGATGAGCGTCCCCCACACGTTCGGTCGCTGTGATAGCTGGGAGGCGCCGAAGAAAACCGCGGCGACCGCGGGGAACAGGTATCCAGGGCCGATGCTCGAGTCAAACAGGCCGTTCTGCATCGAGAAGATCACGCCGGCCAGCCCCGCAATCGTGCCGCTGGCGATAAAGCTACCCCACACCACACGCTCGGTTGGCACGCCGGCGAGACGCGCCGCGTCCGTATTGCCGCCGGTAGCGAAAAGGTAGCGGCCGACCGGAGTGTGCTCCAACACGTAATACAGAACGAGAGCCAATGCAAACAGGAAGTACACGACAATCGGAATGCCGAGCAGGTTGTTGTTTCCGAGGTTTGACCAGGACTGAGGGATGTTGCCGACGAGCTGGGAGTTGCTGGTGAGCAGCAGGACGGCGCCCAGCAGCACCTGGCTAACGCCGAGCGTCGCGATGAAGGAGTTGACGTGCAAGCGCACGACGATGAATCCTGATACGAGGCCACAGAACGCCGATAGCAGAAGCGCCAGGATCGCCGCGACCGGGATCGGTATGCCGGTGTGGATCGAGAGATACACAATGATCCCGAACGACAGCGACATTACGGCGCCGATCGACAGGTCGTAGCCCCCGGCGGTCAGCGGCACCAAGAACGCCAGGGCCAGCACACCGGTGATCACACCGGAGCGAAACACCAGCCGGAACGTCGTCACGGTCAAAAACGTGTCCGGGCTGATGATGCCGAAGAGCACGATAAAGAAGACGAACAAGTAGACAGCGCTCAATCGCTTGATGCTCAGCGCACGAAGCCACGTGCGGCTACGGCGGGCGCCGGTTGGCTCGCCCGGTGGAACTGGCGGCGGAGCGGCTTGGTCTTGGGTCATGGTCGCTGTCCGCTCCCGCCCACCGATCGCATTTGCCGTTAGCACTGCTTCCTCTCCTCTGTTATCCCGCGGCCGGGGAAGTGGTCTGAACTTCAGATGGCCGGCCCGGAAAGGCACCGACATCCGTACTCGAAGGCGCGTGCTCCGATGCCTTCCGACCGTCGGGTTGCAATATACCGACGCGTCGGTTAATATGCAAGCCGTGGCGAATGGTCCCCTATCCGGAGTCCGGGTCGTGGAGTGGGCGCATCAACATCTGGGCCCCGGCGCATCGATGTTTCTGGGCGACATGGGGGCGGAAGTGGTCAAGCTCGAGGTCCGCGACGGCGGCGATTCCCTCCGCCGACTCGCGAGCCTTTGGGGGTATAGGTTCCTGCTCGATCATGAGCGCAATACGTTCACGGAGGATCTGCTGCGCAACAAGCGGAGCATCACCGTCGACCTCAATCAGCCGGAGGGCCGAGACATCGTCCACCGGCTGGTCGAGCGCGCGGACGTGTTCGTGACAAACTTCCGCCCGGCTGCAGCCCGTAAGCAGCAGCTCGACTACGAGACGTTGTCGGCCCTTAATCCGCGCCTCGTGTACGCGCGTGGTACCGCCTACGGTGAACGCGGTCCGGACACCGACAAGGCCGGTCTGGAGATGATGGGTCAGGCTCATGGGGGCCTGATGCTCGGGTCCGCCAAGGTCGGCAACGAACCGGTCTACCCCACCATCGGGCTCAACGATCGCCTCGGTGCCATCGGGCTCGCTTTCGGGATTCTCGGAGCGCTCCTCGCGCGCGACCGCACGGGGACGGGACAGCTGGTGCGCACTTCGCTGCTGGGCTGGACGCTGAGCCTGCAGGCTGTGGCGATCAGCTGCGCTGCGAACACGGGCCAGGACCCGCGACCGCTTGATCGTCGTGACCAACACGACCCTCTCTACAACGTCTACGAGCTGAAAGATGGCACGTGGATCGCTCTCGGCATGATCGTCCACGGCCAGAAGGACTGGCCGGTGCTATGTAGGGCGCTCGGACTCGAGCGCCTGGTCGACGACTCGCGCTTCGCGACGCATGCGGACCGGGATGCTCACCACCGCGAGCTGATCATTCTTCTCGACCAGGCGTTTGCCAAGCTGACCTGGCCCGAATGGGAGGGGCTGGTGCGCGAGCACGAGATGATCTCCTGCCGGGTCAACGCGCTCACGGACCTCTCGTCCGACGAGCAGATACTGGCCAACCAGTACCTGACACGGCTGCCACACCCCGAGCTTGGCGAGTTCTGGTACGTCCCCACGCCGGTCGACTTCTCCGAGACGCCCGTGAGCATCCGCTCCGCGGCGCCGCACGTCGGGCAGCACACCGACGAGGTGCTCGCTGAGCTGGGCTTCTCAAGCGGTCAGATCGGCGACTTGCGCCGCCGCGAAGTGGTCTAGCGCGGGTGGCTTTTCGCCGTCCGGCGACCGCTCGCCGGCGCCTTCCGCGCTCGCTGCGGTGGGCGAGCGCCGTTGCCGCGCACGCCATCGACGATGAACGTCACCAAGGCGTCGCCGACCTGCTCCGGCGATAGCCGTCCTTCGGGCTTGAACCAGGCGTACATGTAGTTGAGGGAACCCAGCATGCCGAAGACGGTTATACGGGGGTCCGGCGGCCTGAAGACCCCGGCAGCCACGCCCTCGGCGACTGTCTCGCGGAAGGCCGCCTCGACTTCCTTGCCCCGGCGCTGGACTCTCTCCCGCTCGACGTCCGAGACCTCGTCGAAATGCCGCATGAGGATGCTGAACCCGGGCTCATTCATGCACGCCCGCGCGTAGCCACCGAGCATGCTTCGCAGCCGGGAATCGGGATCGCCGCCCGCCTCCGCCTCCTTGGCCGCCATGACGCCATCGTACGTGGCGATGCTTGACCGTTCGCAGATCGCGTCGAGGATCTCCTGCTTTGAGGAGAAGTAATGGTAGACGGCGGCCTTGGAAACGAAGAGCTCGTTGGCAATCGTCTCGATTCCGGCACGGTTGTAGCCCTCTCGGCGGAAGATCTCGATCGCCGCACGCAAGATGCTGTCGCGGCGATCGATCCCCTCAAGGCGCGGATTTCCCGCACGCACCTTCCCCGAGAGACGGGCGATAGACCAGTCGAGCTCGTTGGCGCTCAGTTCTCCACGCTCGGCCGCCCGCTTCAGCACATCGATTACCCCGGAGAGCGGCAGCACACCGTCGCCCTGTGTGGCCTTATTGTCGCGGGCTCGGGCCATTGGGTCAGTGTAAGCGCAAGCCCCGCCGAACTGGACGGGACGGCGGCCAATCGTGCCCCCCACGCCCGGCGGCGAGCCTGTGTCGCCGCAAGGTGTTCCGACTAACCGAGGCCGGAACCACGCGGGCACGACGCGTGCGAACTGGAACCGCTGACCGTGCGGGTTTGACGTCAACCGGAAGTCCGCCCATCGAATGTTTCATTGCTCCGCTTGTATTATACCGACGAGACGGTTAATATAAGCGGCCGACGAATCAGGATCAGGGGGCGGCATGATCGCCGCGGCAGCACGTCCTGGTGCCCCTCGGACGGTTGGCGGCGACAACGTCGGCAACCGGCTCTCCCTGGTAGCGGACACGATCGGTCGCTCGTGCGCTCGCCGAGGACGCCGCCGCGCTAATGGCGCGCGTCGGGCCTCGAGTGCACACCCCAGGACTTCCGGCACAGCTACGTCAGCAACCTGAGCGCCGCCAGCATCGACGTCGCCGACCTGGCCGATATCTCCGGGCACAGCGTGAAGGCCGCCCAGCAGCGCTATCGCCACGCGCTCAGGCGGAGCTTCGAGCAGGTGCGCGAGACGATCGGCCCGTCCGCCGGGCGGGTTTGACGAGCAGGCGTACGGTTTGACGGGCGGTCATCGTCGGGCGGGATGAATCGTGCACGCGGACGGTGAACCGATAGGTTCCTGCCCGGCGCGGGGTGCCCCGCAATGCGCCGTTCTGGGTGAGGTGCAACCCAGGCGGGAGATGACTGGCGTTGACACGCCAGCGGTAAGGGGTCGTGCCGAGGTTGGCGATGAATACGGCGGCGTAGCGGGCGCCGACCGTCGCCGCCGCGAGGTGGTGGGTCGCGACCGACAGCGGTGGCGCGACGGCGATCTGCCCCGGCGCCGACAGCCCGGTGGCGGATCCGCCGACGGCGTCCAGCGGTGCCGCGTTGCCGTCCGCGGTGGGAGCGAACTCGTCCAGGCCGGCGAATTCGTTGGCCACGTAGATGTTGCCGCTCGCGTCGACGTCGATCCCGTCGGGGAACGAAAGTCCGGTCGCCGAACCCGCGATCGTCCGCAACGGCGGCGCGTCGCCGCTGGCGCTGGTTGGGTACTCGGTCAGCGATCCGCCGTAGGTGTTCGCGACGAGCACGTTGCCGGCCGCGTCAAGCGTGATCGCGCTAGGTCCGTCCAGCCCGGTGTCCGGTCCCGAGATCGTCGCGATCGGCGAGACGTCCCCGTTGGCGCCGGGCGCGAACTCCTCGAGCGTGTTGTTGGCGACATTCGCCACCCACAGGTCGCCTTTGCCGTCGAAGGTCACCGCCGTCGGGCCGAACAGGCCAGTGCCGGGCCCGCCGATCGTCACCATCGGCGCGCTGTTGCCGCTCGCCCCGGGGGCGTAGGCGGTGATCGTCGCGGCGGCGTAGTTGGCGACGTAGAGCCGCCCGCTCGAATCAAGCGCGAGGCCGGATGGGGAGCTCAGGCCGGTCGCGCCACCAGCGATCGTGGTGGTGGGAGCGACGTTCCCAGTCGCCGCGTAGGGATACTCGGCGATCTCCTCGTTGCCCTCGCTTGCGATGTAGGTCGTCCCAGTCGGGGAGATCACCACCGCGGTCGTCCCGTCGAGCCCGGTTGCCGGTCCGGTGAGGTCGGTGTAGGGCGACACGTTGCCGTTGGCGCCCAGCGGATAGGAGGTGAGACCGCTGTAGCCACCCTGAGTGACGAACACCGCGGCCTGCACGGCCGGCGCAATCGTGAGGGTGACGGCCTGGGTCGCGCGCGTCGCCGTTGGAGAGTTGGAGTCGGTCACGTTGACGGTGAAGCTCGCCGTGCCCGAGCTTGTCGGGGTGCCGGTGATGGCGCCGGTGGCGGTGTTCAACGTCAGGCCGGCCGGCAGCGATCCGGACGCCACCGACCAGTGGTAGGGGGTGACACCGCCGGTCGCGGTCAACTTGGCGGAATACGCGGACCCGACCTTGCCGGTGGCGAGGGCCGTCGTCGTTATGGCCAGCGGCGCCGGCGCGACGGTCAGGCTGAGGCCGCGCGTGGCGGTCTCGGCCGTCGGTGCCGTCGAGTCGGTGGCCTGGACGGTGAAGCTTGCGGTCCCGTAGCGGGTCGGGATACCGGTGATGGCGCCAGTGGCCGGGTTCAACGTCAGCCCAGCCGGCAGTGATCCAGAGGCCAGCGACCAGCGGTAGGGGGTAACCCCACCTGTGCCGGCCACCGTGGCCGAGTAGGCGCTGCCCACCCGCCCAGCGGACAGCGTGGTCGTGCTCACCGCCAGCGGACCCGCGACCACTACGGGCAACATCACGGTCGTGCCGAGGTCGGAGTAACCGGGGTACACGCTGTCACCCCCGTAGTTGGCACTCACCGGATACGTGCCGGCGGCGACGTTCCCGACCGTCGTCGTATACGTGGCCTGGTCAGGGTTCTTTCCGTCGAGGGGGACGTTGGCGCAACCGATCGCCGGCGGCCCGCAGAAGGCCACCACTCCGGTGGGCTCGGGCCCACCGCTGAAGTAGGGCTTCACGGTCGCGGTCAGCGTCTCCGGCTGGCCAGCGATCCCCGGTGTTCGGCTCAACGACAGCGTCGTCATCGCCCCGCCGGGCACGAGCGCCTGGACAGAAGCCGACGTGCTGCCCGAGTACACCGAGTCGCCGTCATAGTCCGCGCTGAAGCTTCCGGTCCCGGGAGGTACCCCACCCGCGTTGGTGGACAGGACCGCGGTGTCAGGGCTGGACCCGCTGAGGGTCGCCTCGCCGATCAAGCGGCTGCCGTCGTGGAAGAACACGGTCCCGGTGGGTTCCGGTGAGGTGACCCCCGGCGGTGGGGTGATCGTGGCCGTGAATGTTGCCGCGCCGTTCGGAGCGGGAACGACCGACAGGGCCGTCGAGGTGGCGGCCGCGCTCCAGGAAACGATCACCTCGCCGTTGGCCGTGCTGCCTGCACGGCCGAAGGTCGGAGTGCCGATCGCCGACGGCTCGACGTACGAGGATCCCGCGGCGCCACCGCCACCACCACCGCCGTTGGCCGTGCCGCCGCCCCCGCCCCCGCCGCCGAGGTATCCGCCGCCCCCGCCCCCGCCAGCGCCCGCTGCGGAGGACGTGGCGCCGTCGGCGCCGTTCTGACCGAGCAAGGAAGGGCCGGCCTGCGGTATCCCGCCGCTGCCCGGCCCAACTCCCGAGCCGCCGTCGCCGCCACCGCCCGCCTGCAGGCCACCGCTGCCGCCCGCGCCGCCGTTGTAGCCCTCGACGACACCCGCACCGCCACCACCACCACCGCCGCCCGCGATCAGCAGCAATTTCCCGGTCGAGTCAAACAGCGTGCTGGCTCCCCCGCCTCCGCCGCCTCCGCTTAGATTGAAGCCGAAGCCACCGTACCCGCCGGGAGAGCCCTCTGGTCCACCGCCGCTCCCGTAGTGCCCGCCGAGGCCGTTGCTGGCGGCGTCGCCCCCGTGCCCCGCCACATCGACCGTCAACGTGTCGCCGGGGGTGACGGGAAGAACGGCGGTCACCGTGCTGCCAACGCCGCCCGCCGCGGGAGCCCCGGCGCCGGCCTGCGCCCCCGCACCGGAGCCGCCGGGAGCGCCGATTGCGGTCACGGTCACCTCGCTAACGGCGGGCGGGACAGTGAACGTCTGCGATGAGCCCGTGTAGCTGAACACATCGCTGCCGCCGCTGGCGGCGCGCGCGGTGGCGTGCGTCGCCAGGCCCAGCGCGAACACGACCAACGGAGCCGCGGCGACGCAAGCGAGCGCCCGTCTCACCCTCGGCCGAGAGCGGGTGTTGGTTAGCGGTAGCCGGGCCATTCTGAACCCGGAAGCGATGAGTTGACTGAGCGCGATCATGGTTCGTTTCCTCGTCTGGCGGATGGGGAGAATGCTTGTTCGTCCCGGGACCGCGCCAGGCGTTACACGGCCCGCCACATCTAAAGATTCGTCGTGAGCTCCTAAAGAGCCCGCAGTGAGAAGTAGTCGTTTGCCCGATGTGCTGCCTGCGGCTGACCGGCAGAGTTCACGATCACAGTGGCCGGATGCTCTCCCTCACGTTCCGAAGCACTCGCTTCGCGGGTCGGCTCGAACCGTGCGTGCCGCTCATCGGGCGACGCCGCGCTCGTGGAGGCACTACGCAGCGGCGACGAGGACGCGTTCCGCGAGTTGTTCCAGCGCAAGTCTGGGCTGATGAAGCGCATCGCGCGCGGATTTGTGGCATCGGACGCAGTCGCCGAGGAGATCGTTCAGGAGACCTGGCTCGCGGTCGTCAACGGAATCGACCGGTTCGAGTCGCGCTCATCGCTCAACACATGGATCTCCTCGATCCTGATCAACCAGGCCCGCAAGCACGGCGTCCGCGAGCGACGTTCGACGCCGTTCGGCGGCCTCGGATCCCACACCGGCGACGGGCCATCTGTCGACGCAGACCAGTTCGAGAAAGAGGGCGACGCCTGGCCCGGCCACTGGGCAATGGGGCCGCGGCCCTGGCATAGCCCCGAGCGCCGGCTGCTGTCACTCGAGGCGCGCGAGCATCTCAGACATGCGCTCGGGCAGCTGCCGGAACGCCAGCGGCAGGTTGTCGGATTGCGCGACGTCGAGGGCTGCTCGGCCGAGGAAGTGTGTTCGCTGCTCGATCTGAGCGAAGAGAACCAGCGGGTACTGCTGCATCGCGGACGCTCGCGGCTGCGCGCCTCGCTCGACAGGTACCTTGCGGAGGAGGCCGCATGACCGCCCCCCGCGAGCACGTCGAGGAGATTAGCTGCCAGGAGTTCGTGGAGCTGGTGACCGACTATTTCGAGGGAGCCCTCGGGCCCCGGACACAGAACCGGGTCGAGGAGCATCTCGTGATGTGCCACTACTGCGAAACGTACGCCGAGCAGATCCGGGCCACGATGAGGGCGCTTCGCGCCCTGGATGACGAACCGCCCGCCGGCGAGCCGTCGCCCGCGATCCTGGCGGCGTTGCGTCGTCGAAGGGAGGATTCGCGGTGATCGCCTACAAGTTCCTGCGGGCCGGGCGAATCGGCCCGTTCAGCGGCTTTCAGTGGCCGGAATGCGGGGTGTGGGTGCGCGCCGAGGCGGGTCTGGCCGGCTGCCGCACGGGCATTCACGCATGCCGGCTGCGCGACCTGCCCTGGTGGCTCGCCAACGAGCTCTGGGAGATCGAGCTCGAGGACGACGCTGCCACCGACGAACACAAGCTCATCGCCCGCGGGGGGTGCCTGCGCTCGCGCATCGAGGCCTGGACTCCCGCGTGCGCGGACCAGTACGCAAAGGCGTGTGCCTGGCGAGCGCGCGACCACGCGATCGAAGCGCTCAGGCGACACGGACATGAGAAGCAGGCGGCGCGGATGGCCGGCGCCGGCACGCTGATCGAACTCCGCGATGCCGCAGGAGAGCTCGCCGAACTGAATCCCGAGGCCCGGATCAGCCTGCTCATGTCCCAGGACGGCGCCGCCTGCGCACTGACCCACGCCGCCCCGATGGGCGCGTACGTCGCGGCTCATGCCGCCAAGCGGATCGGCGGACCGGTCGCTTACGACGCGGAGCGCCGGTGGCAGTCGGAGTGGCTGGCGCGGCATCTTGGCCTACGTCCGTCCTAGTGTCCCGTGACGATCTCGAAGCTCTGGTGACGGACCCGTGCGGGGTTCGATCCGGGGGTGCTTCCCAATTGACGGTTAGGATGTGAGCGGCGATGCGCTGGCGCGTGGGGATCGCCACGGTTGTTTGTTTGGCCGTTTTGTGCGCTGTGGCAGTCGCGTCCTGGGCTGCGCGGGCGCCGGTTTCGTGAACACTCAGCGTGCTGCCGTACGTCGGAGTGGATTCGAGCGGGCGTTACACGCTGTTCGAGACCACGGTTCAGGGCGAGGTCGGCGTCGTGCTCAATGAGCTGACGGGCAGGCAGACGACGGTTTGGCTTCCTCCTGGTTGTCCGGCGCCCGACCCAAACGATCAGATGCTGTGGGCGCCGCCGCCCCAACGGTGATCGCGAGGATCGCCTGGTCAGCCGGCCGCAGCGAACTCGGTTTCGTCGCCGCCCTCGAGCGTGTGCGCTAGGCGGCGGAAGACGCCGTCCTCGGAGAGAAGGTCGCGCTCGGCGCCGCGCTGGACGATCCGCCCGTGCTCGACGACGAGGATCTTTTCCGCGCGCCGCACGGTCGAGAGACGGTGCGCGATGATGATCGATGTGCGACCGGCGAGGAGCCGGTCGAGCGCCCGCTCGATCAGCACTTCGGTGGGCCGGTCGATGTTTGAGGTTGCTTCGTCGAGGACGAGGATGCGCGGGTCGGCGAGGAGAGCGCGCGCGATCGAGATGAGCTGGCGCTCGCCGGAGGACAGCCCGGCGCCTCCCTCTCGCACCTCATGCTCAAGGCCGCCGGAGAGGCGTGCCGCGACGCGGTCGACGCCGACCGCGGCGGCGGCGGCCTGGACTTCTTCGTCGGTCGCGTCCGGCTTCGCAAAGCGGATGTTCGACGCGATCGTGCCGCTGAACAGGAAGGGATCCTGGAGCACAACACCGAGCTGGCGCCGGTAGGAGCGCAGCTGGACGTCACGCAGGTCGTGGTGGTCCACGCGCACGGCTCCCTCGTCGGGGTCGTAGTGGCGGCCGATCAGCCGCGCTAGCGTCGACTTCCCGTGGCCGGATTCGCCGACCAGCGCGAAGCAGCCGCCGGGCGGCACGCGGAACGAGACTCCGTGCAGCACGGGGTCCTTGCCGTAGGCGAAGACCACCGAGTCGATATCGAGATCGCCAGAGAGTCGCGGCAGCGGCTTCGCTCCAGGGCGGTCTCGGATTTCCGGCTCCTCGTCGAGGATGCTTGCGATCTTCACCATCGCGGCGCCCGCAGACTGGAGTTGCCCGTAGACGTCCGAGAGCTCCTGGAGCGGCTGGAAGACGAGCTGCAGGAGATAGATCGCGGTGATCAGCGTTCCGATCGTGAGCGTGTCCTGCGCGTAAAGGTGCGAGCCGACGTAGAGCACGGCCACCATCGCGAGTACGCCGAGGAACTCGATCGATGGGAAGAAGACCGAGAAGATCTTCTGGACGTACGTCGACTGGGCACGGTTCGCTTCGTTGAGCGCGTCGAACTCGGCCTGGAAGCGGCGCTCGCGGTTGAACGCCTGCACGACGGCCATGCCGGCAACCGACTCGGCGATCTGGGCTGTGACCGCGGCGATCCGGTTGCGCTGTTCCACATTCGCCGCATGCGACACGCGCTGGAACCAGCGCGACAGCGCGAGTGCCGGGGGCAGCACGGCCAGGGAGACGATCCCCAGCCGCCAGTCGGCGATGAGCAGGGCGGTGACCGCGGCGGGCAGCAGCATGACGTTTGAGACGAGCGTCGGCATTCCCTGCGAGAGAACGTCAGAGACCGCGTCGACGTCGCTGGTGAGCCGGGCGATGATCCAGCCGGCCTTTTGCTGCGAGAAGTAGCGGAGGGACAGGCCGGTGAGATGGTCAAACAGGTCGCGCCGCAATCCGATCACGATTGCCTGGCCGATCGTCGCGAGCCCGCGGATCAGCATCGCCTGAAGAAACCAGCCGGCGGCGGCTACGCCGAGGTAGATGGCCACGACGATCGTCAGGTGGTGTTCGTTGTCCGCCGTGATGCCCTTATCGATCGCGTTCCGGACGAGCAGCCAGCCGCCGGTCTGCGCGGCCGCGTTGCCCGCTCCGACGAGCACCATGAGCGCCGCCGTCAACTTCCGACCCTCGAGATATCTCCCCAGCCGCCTCATGCAGCCACCACTTCGTCGCCGAACAGCGTTGCGAACGGTCCGCCCGCGCGAACCAGTTCGGCCGGCCGGCCCGACTCGACGATACGACCGTCGAGGAGTACGACGGCCCGGTCGGCGATCCATACGGTGGAGAGGCGCTGCGTCGCGACGAGAACCGTCCGGCCCGCCAGCGCGGGGCGCAGGCGCGCGACGAGCTGCCGCTCGGTGAACGTGTCGACGGCAGACAGCGGATCGTCGAGCACGACAACGCGCGCGCCGGTGACCAGAGCCCGGGCGAGCGCGACCCGCTGGCGCTGGCCGCCTGAGAGATTCACGCCGCGCTCGCCGATAAGCGTCTCGTAACCCTCCGGCAGCGACGGTCCGAAGCTGTCGACTCCAGCGGCCCGACACGCGGCCAGTACCTCGTCCCAATCCGCCTCCTCGCGCCCCGCCGTCAGGTTCTCGCGCAGCGGCACCGAGAACAGCACGGGTCGCTGCGTGACGAGCGCCACCGAGGCGCGGAGCTCGGCGATCGGCACGTCCCGCGCGTCGACACCGCCGAGGCGGACACGACCCGCGGTCGGGTCATAGAAGCGTGGCAGCAGGTTCAGAAGCGACGTCTTGCCAGCGCCAGTGGGACCGCAGACGGCAACGATCTCCCCCGGCTCGATCGTGAGGTCGAGGTCGTGCAACACATCCGCCTCGCCTCCGTACGCGAAGCTCACCCGCTCGAAGCGAACGTCGAGCCGGCCCGCGGGCAGGCGGCGCGGGCGCGCCGGCTCGGGCAGCGCTTCGATCCCCTCGAGCCACGCGAAGCTCCGGCCGGCCGACGCGAGCGCGCGCTGCGCGAGGTTCGTGATCCACCCGAGCGCCTCGAGCGGCCACACGAGCTGGAGCAACAGCGTCTCGAACAGGACGAATTGTCCGATTGACAGGTGGCCGCCGATCACCTGTCGGCCACCGAAGAACAGAACCGCGGCGATCGACAATGCGGGCAGGTAGTACAGGCCGGGTAGGTGTCGCGACTCGACGCCGGCCTGCCGCAGCACGGTCGAGCGGACACCCTCCGCCTTCTCGCCGAACCGGCCGCGCACGTCATCCTCGCGGCCGAAGGTCTGCACCATCTCGATCCCGACCACTGCCTCGTCCGCCGCCTCGGTCACGTCCCCTTTGCGCTCCTGCACCTGTCGGGAGATGGGCGCGACGCGACGCGCGAACCGAAGCGCGAGCACCGTGATCGGCGGCATCGCGACGGCCGTATACAGCGCGAGGCGAGCATCGACGACGGTCAGCACGACCGCAGCGGCCGTGATCATCATCAGGCTCTGCATTCCCTGCACGAAGCCCCAGCCGATGAAGTAGCGAATCGGGTAGAGGTCGTTCGTCGCACGCGAGAGCACCTGCCCGGTGGGATGGCGGTCGTAGAAGCCGCGCGGATATCTGAGGTACGCCTGATAGAGGAGCTCGCGCATCCGCGCCTCGATCCGGACGCCGATGCGCGCAGTTGCATAGCGACGGTTGAAGTTGACGACCGCACGCAGCGCCGCGAGCCCCGCGATGATCGCCAAATACGGCCACAACGGCTGCGCGTGATGGACGATTGAGCGGTCAATCGCCTGCTGGATGAGCACCGGGATGGCTGTCGAGATCAGCGTGTAGGCCAGCGAACAGGCGAGGCCGAACACACCGAGACGCCACTGATCCCGCCAGAGGCGCAGCAACCGGCGAAAAGTCGGCAACAGGCCGAGGTCGGACGGGTCAACAAAGCTCACCTACAGCCGCAGGAAACCCCGCCGCGAGGGAGTCGCGCCGGTCGATCACCGACGATACCAGCGTTTCCGAAGCCCGCCCGTGCAGGCCAGGACGCACGTCAGGGCCGGGCGGCTCGGATCAGGACCACGTGTTTGGGGTTGACGGCCAGGTCGGTCCTTGTCTCAGCGTCGGTGAGCCACGCCAGCTGCATGATCGAGCCCCGAGCCGCGTCGAGAATGATCCGTTCCACATCCTTGACGTCGCCCTCGACGCGGTGCCGGTCCCCGGTCACGACGACTAGCTCCGTCGTGGCGGTCGTAGGCTGCGGCTGGCTCTCGCTCGAGGTCATTGGTCAGGCTGGCGCGTCACGACGGGCTGTGCGTCGCGAGGACGGCACTCGGTTCGTGGGGTGGTCGGCATCGATGGAGAGGCTATCGACCCGAGCGGGCTGAAGGACCTGCACTGCTACGCGTGCCGCGGTGCTACGGTGATTGGTGCGAGCGGCGTTGCCGCTCGTGAGGTTCTCCTAGCCGACGAAGCGAATCTCCTTCCGAACGTTCTTCCGCGCCGGCCAGGGAAGGAGGCAGATGACTCTCTACGTTGTCAAAGCGATTCGATCCTGCGGGGTGACGAGGTGAAAAGCGCTTGGGAGAGAGCCGAGGAGAAGCGCGAGGCGAAGCTCGAGCTGATTCGCGAGCAGGTCGAGAGCGGTTCGCTGGTGATCCGCAAGATGACCGAGGAAGAGCGTCGGCGGTATCCGCACCGCCCGGCATCGCCCAAGCGTTCGGGCCGGCGGTGAGGTGTGCGAGAGCCCGAGGGATTGATCGCGCGGATCCGCCAGATGCGGCGTAGGACAGAAGCTGAGCAACCGGGACAGTCTCCGAGCGTTGCTCCTGGACAGGATCGCGTTGCTCCTGGACAGGATCAGGTTCGGGCGCTCGAATCTCGAGTCGCGCATCTCGAGCAGCTCGTTTAGTGGCTCCAAGACTCGGTCCACCGAGAGGCCTCGAGAAACGCCAAGCGGATCACGGACCTCGAAACTCGGACACAGCCGGGGGCGCTCGGCAAGGCGCTGAGCGAGGACGCTCGCGCCCGCGGACTGTAGTCACGCAGGACTGCGCTTTATTCTCCATTCGCGTGGCTGAGTCAGTTCGCGCTCGCGAGCGCGGGCTGCGGCTCGCGGATCGTGGTCTTGGCAATTGCGTCGGACAGCTCGTCGCGGCGGACCAGCGCCAAGATCGTCGGGACGGCGAGCAGCGCGATCGCGCCGAGCACCCAGAGCGCCTGCTGGAAGCCGCCAGTGAGGGCCGAGGGTGCGGAGTCGCCAGCATGCAACAGTGTCTGGGTATGGCTCGCCGCAAGGCTTGAGGCGATCGCGATCCCGATCGCTCCGCCGAGCTGCTGGCTGGTATTCAGAAGCCCGGACGCGAGCCCGGCCTGGTGCTCTGAGACGCCGGCGAGCGCGGCGATCGAGATCGGGATGAAGGCGAACGCGGTCCCGGCGCCGGCGACGACGAACGGCCCGGCGAGGTTCGCGAGGAAGTGTCCGTGGACGGGCACCTGGGTCGCCCACATCACCCCCGCGCCGATCAGCGTCATTCCGATCGCCATCACGACCTTCGCGCCGCCACGGGTGACCAGTGCCTGTGAGATGCCGGCGAGGGCGACCGAGGTCAACGACGCGGACAGCCATGCGAGACCGGTCTGCAGGGCGCTGTAGTGCAGTACCTGCTGCATGTAGAGGGTGCCGACAAAGATGAACGCGAAGAAGCTGCCGCCCAACAGCAGCCCCGCCAGGTTGGCGCCGGCGAGGGTGCGCAGCCGGAATATCGACAGCGGGAGCACGGGCTCCTTCGCCCGCGCCTCGATCACCACGAACGCCACGAGCAGCGCCGCCGAGGCCGCCAGCAGAGCGACCGTCCGCGTGGCGCCCCAGCCGTACTGCGGTGCCTGGGAGATCGCGTCGACCAGCAGCACGAGCCCACTCGTCCCCGCGATCGCCCCGAGCGCGTCGAACCGCCGGCGCGTGCTGGCAACGCGGCTGTCGGGCACGATGCTGGGTGCGAGGACCAGCGCGACGGCCCCAATCGGGACATTCAGATAGAAGATGTACTGCCACCCCGCGTAGCGGGTGAGAAACCCGCCGGCGATCACGCCAACGGTCGCGCCGCCGGCACCGAGCCCTCCCCAGATCCCGAGCGCCTTATTGCGCTCGGCGCCCTCGGCGAACATGTTCATCACGATCGACAGGGCGGCGGGGAGCATCATCGCCGCTCCCAGCCCCTGAACGGCCCTGGCCGCGATCAGCGAGGTTTCGTCGTTCGACAGCGCGGCTCCCAGCGACGCGACCGTAAACAACGAAAGCCCGGCCATCAAGATCCGGCGGCGGCCGAGCAGGTCCGCGGCACGACCGCCGAGCAGCATGAAGCCGCCGAACGTGAGCGCGTAGGCAGTCACCACCCACTGCAGGCTGGTCGCACTGAAGTGCAAGTCGCGACCGATGGTGGGCAGCGAGACGTTGACGATCGTCAGATCGATGATCGTCATGAAGAACGACACCGCCAACAGCGCGAACGCACGCCAGCGATTGATATGTGCGGATGTGGATGTCATCGGGCCTCCTGGGGCAGGTTTGTTGTGGCTGTGTTGCATACGTCTCGACGACGAACGGGCGGGCGCCCAGGGGACAGCCACGACGCTGTCGCCGGGAGCGCTCTACAGCTCGGCGATTCGCCGCTTGAGGAACCGCCGCTCGCGCGGCGAGCTTGCGAGGTCGAGTGCGCGCTCGAACGCTTCGCGCGCCTCATTGGTGCGGCCGAGCCGGCGCAGCAGCTCGGCGCGCGTCGAGTGCAGATACTGATAGTCCTCGAGCGTCAGCTGCTCGACGATCTCGAGCGCCTGCTCGGTTGATCCGGCCTGGGCCACTGCAACCGCGCGGTTCAGCTCGACCACTGGCGAGCGTGTTATCTGGGCGAGCTGGCCATACAGTGCCGCCACCTCGTTCCAGTCGATCCGCTCATCCACCTGGAGAGAGGCGATCGCCGCCTGCAGCACGTAAGTCCCGCGACCTCGCAGCGCGAGTGCGCGATCGAGCGCCTTCCGACCGCCCGCAATCTCCTCAGCGTCCCAGAGCGACCGATCCTGGTCCTCGAGCAAGACCAACTCTTCGCCGGAGAACCGCGCCTCGCGCCGCGCGTGATGAATGTGCATCAGCGCCAGCAGTCCGTGCACCTCCGGCTCGTCAGGCATAAGCGCCGCCAGCACGCGGCCAAGCCGAATCGCCTCGCTGGCCAGGTCCACGCGTCCGCTGTAGCCCTCGTTGTAGATCAGGTACACCACCGCCAGGACCGCGTCGAGACGGTCCGGCAGCAGATGCTCGGCCGGGACGGCGAACGGAATCCCCGTCGCCTTGATCTTCGTCTTCGCACGCGTTAGGCGCCGCTTCATCGTCTCCTCTGAGACTAAGAACGCGTGCGCTATCTCCGCCGTCGTCAGTCCACCAAGCGCCCGTAGCGTGAGCGCAACCTGGGCCTCGAGAGCGAGCGCGGGATGGCAGCAGGTGAAGATCAGCTCGAGCCGCTCGTCCTCGATCACCGTGTCGTCAAGTTCGTCCATCGTGGCTTCTGGCACTTCCAGCTGCCGGGTCTTTTCGACGAGCGTGCGGTCGCGTCGGATCCGGTCGATCGCGCGGTTGCGCGCGGTGACCGTCAACCACGCGCCCGGGTTGGCCGGAAGCCCGTCGCGGGGCCACCGCTCCGCAGCGACCGCAAACGCCTCCTGGGCGGCCTCCTCGGCGAGATCGAAATCGCCAAGGAAGCCGACCAGGGAGGCAAGTACACGCCCCCACTCGTCGCGGAAGACCTCTTCCAGCAGCGCTACCGCTCCACCACCGGCCGGACCTCGATCGCGCCGTCGAGCCGCGCTGCCGGGATCCGTGCCGCAAACTCGATCGCCTCGTCGAGGGTGTCCGCCTCGAATACGTAGTAACCGGCGAACACCTCCTTGGTGTCGGCATACGGACCGTCGGTGGTCAGGGTTTGCCCGTCCCGCACCCGGACCGTGGTAGCGGTCTCGATCCCCTGGAGCTCCGCGCCGCCCTGGGAGCGCGGGTCATCAGCCAGCGCAAAGTACTCGGCGGACACGGACCTCTGCTCGTCCTCGGCCATCGCCTCGAACTGGCCGGGCTTTACGTGGATCAACATCGCGTACTTCATCTGAAGCCTCCTGGAGAAGAGTGGATTGTCGCCTAACCACGAACGTGCGCACGCTTAGGGGACAGCGTTCGCGTGAGCCGGGATCGGCGAACATCGATCAGGTCGTCATCCGCGCGGCTTGCCTGCCGCCGGGACAACAGCGTTTCCGCGGAAACGCAACGCGTGTCAGTTTGGGTTGACAAGCGGCCGTTGTCAATCTAAACTGACAAACATGACCGCCGAAGACATCGCCTCCGCGATCACGTCCGATGACCCGTCGCTGGGACTACGCGCCGCCCTGGCTCTGCACCGGCTCGCGGAACGGGTCGAGGCGGACCACGTCGCGACTGCCCGCCGGCAGGGGTGGTCATGGCAGCAGATCGGTGACGCGCTCGGCGTCACCCGCCAATCAGTCCACGCCAAATACGGAAAGCGACTCCCATGAGCAAGCATTCGAAATCAGGCGACGCGTATCACCCGTGGAGCACGTACATCGACGCTCGCGAGGAGGCCCGGCGCCGCGGTGACCGCAAGGTCGGCACCGATCACCTGATACTCGGGCTGCTCAGGGAGCCAGTCGTGGCGCAGGCCCTCGGATGTGATCTGCAGACCGCCCGCGACGCGCTCGACGCGATGGATCACGATGCGCTCGCCACCGTCGGCCTGGGCGCTGCCTTCACCGCACCTCCGATTCCGATCGACGAGCCGGTCAAACGGCAGTCGAGGCCGACATTCAAGGCCGTGTTGCGCGACCGTTTGCCAATGACGCCCGCAGCCAAGACAGCGCTCGAGAAGTCGTACAAAGAGATACGCCGTGCTCACCATCCCCCGCAAATCGCCGCGGAACTGGTGGTGCTCCTGGACGTCCTCGAGCTCGAGCCGCCAGATCCCGCCGCCGGGCTGATCGCCGCGCTGGGCGTCGATCGCGCGGCAGTGCAACAACGTCTCGGCGTGGGACGTGCCGCAGCGTAGACAGACCAGCGCAGTCGTCGCTATCGGCGCGCCCGGTCAGCCGCGAGTTCTCGACACATAAAGCTCGGCAAGGACCCAGGCCACCGCCGGCACACCGCCCACCAGCACGACGATGGTGACTTCGCCGTTGCTGGAGAGGCTCAGAAAGGGCAGCGGAAGTAAGGCGATCGCTATGCCGAAGGCAACCACGGCGCCCCGGATCGCCCACGCCCTGGCCAGGGCGGAGGCGAAAGTCCATTCCATGAACGTCCGGAGCCGGTCTTCGGCGACGGTTCCGCCGATCGATGTCGGGAGCAAGTTCCGGCGCCCGGATGTCGGACTGAGGTAGGCGACGTACACGCTGGCGAGCACGAACGCCAGGCCGAGGAAGATCACCGGAATCAGTGCACGTCCCGGCGCGGGATGATGGCTCGCCACCGCATAGTTGACGCCCAGCAGCGTCGTATAGGTGGTGGCCACCGCGCCAATGGCCGCCGTGAGGAACTGCGCGCGGGTGACCGTCCGATCCATCGTGCCTTGGGCGACCGTGATGTACGCGTCGTGAATCGACTTGAGCAGCGCGACCTCCGCGGCTCGATCGGCGTTGACCCGAGCCTCCAGTACCGCCTGCCGTGTGTCGGCGCGCGTGTTCTGAAGCGCGAGGGCGGCGTTCTCGCGGGCGACGTCGACGGCGCGCTGTGTGTCGGCACGCGCGTTCTGAAGCGCCAACGCGGTGTCCGCGCGCACCACATGCTCGGTCTGGGCGATATCGAGCTGCTTTTGATACCGCGCCTCAGTGAGCGTCGGCACCGCCTCCTTGGGCGGGTCGTTCGGCGGCTCCGGCAGAAAGTCGTCAGACATTCAACCCAGGGTCAGATGAAGTCGGGAGCGTTGGGCGTGGGCTTCGGCTCGGTGTCGATGAAAAACCCCATCGTCGTGTGGGGATGTGTCGTTTGGTGCACGAGACCCCACTGCGGGTCCGAGGTGAACTCGGCGCCCGGAAAATTCGCTCCCTCGAGACTGCAGAAGACAGTCGCCTCCGGAGTTCCGGGAGCGTCGGGGCCAGTTCGCTCCGCGGACGGCGTGATTTCGTCGCTCATGCGTGGTCAACCTATGGGCCCCGCCGTCGGAAATCAAGCCGCCCGTCTCGGGCGGACACCGCGATCAAGTCTGCAGGTCGAGGATGCTCTCGGCGAGCCACGCCGCCTCGTCCGCCCAGGAGGCGACGGCGCCAAGCGGACGCACGACGAACTTCGAGAGGCCCGCGTCGACGTAGGCTCCGATCAAGTCGCGCAGGCCCGTCCGGCCGGCCGGTACGAACGCCAGCGGATCGACGTCGGGACGGCGGGCGGCGATTGGGGCCAGAAGCTCGGCGGCCGGGTCCTCGTGGGCATAGGGGATGCTCATCCCGAAGTGTTCAGGGTCGACCTCACGTCCGGCTCGGCCTGCCGCAGCCTGGATCTGCCGGCGGGCGAGCAACGCTTCGGCAGGAGTCAGCTGAGCGCCGAGCCAGCCGTCGGCGATCCGCCCGACGCGGTCGAGCGCCTGGGGCCCGCGTCCGCCCAGCCACACCTCGAGGGGATCCTGGACCGGGCGCGCGGCGGCGGGCAGCTGATCGAATCTCCAGCGGGCCGAGTGATGGTCCACAGCGTCGCCGGTCCACCAGCCTCGCAGCAGTCCGAGTACCTCCTCGAGCACGTCGCCCCGGCGCGCGCCGTCCAGCCCAAGCGCCTGGCGCTCCCCGGGTTGCCAGAGGCCGGTGACGAAGCTGAGCAGCAGTCGGCCGCCGGAGATCTGATCGAGCTGAGCGAGCTCCTTGGCCAGCAGAAACGGGTTGCGTCCGAGCGGAACGAGATTCGCGCCGAGGCGTAGCCGGTGCGTGCGTCCGGCGGCGAGGGCCAGCCCGAGCAGCGGGTCGAGCACCGGCGCGACCGGCAGGTCCGAGAGCCACATCCCGTCGAAGCCAGCGGCCTCGAGCGCCTCGGCGAAGGCGACCAGCTCCGCTGCGGAGAGGGAGCCGCCATGTGGGCCGACGGCGAAACGGATCTTCATCTCCGCACAGCGTAGACTCGCGCTCGCACCGACCAGACCGAGGAGCCGCCGATGTCGACCAGCTCGCCCGACGATTTCAACGCTCGAATCATCGAGCAGTTTCGCGCCAACGGCGGGCGGGTCGGAGAGCCCTTTGAGAACACCCCGCTTCTGCTCCTGCATCACACGGGCGCCCGGACGGGCGCCGAGCGGGTCAACCCCCTCGCCTATCTGGCCGACGGGGATCGGTATGTCGTCTTCGCCTCGAAGGCGGGGGCTCCGACCAACCCGGACTGGTACCACAATCTGCGGGCCCATCCCGACGTGACGATTGAGATCGGCACCGACACGCTCAGCGCGACCGCGCACGAGGCGACCGGCGAGGAGCGCGAGCGGCTGTTCGCCGCGATGGCCGAGCGCTCCCCCAACTTCGCCGAGTATCAGAGCAAGACAGAGCGACTCATCCCGGCCATCGTGCTCGAGCCGGTCAGCTGACGGGAACGGCGGATCGCAGGGACGCCTCCATTGCCGGCACTGGGTGGGGCACGGCGGGGCCATGACCGACGGCGAGGAGGGTCGGCGTGAGCCTGGTGAGTGCCTGAGCGGATTCGAGGTCCTTGGCCTTGTCCCAGGTCGCCATCTGGGCCAGGGGAAAGCGGAGGTAGAAATGATTTGTGACCTGGACGCTACCGATCGACGTGAACACGTCACCCGCGATCAATGACCGATCGCGAGTGTCGAGAAAGGCCACGTGTCCAGGGCTGTGCCCGGGGCACGCGATCACCTCGAGGCTGCCGACCCGATCGCCGTCCTGGAGAGCCACGTCGGGCCTCGTGGCGACTTTGGGCCAGCTGCCAGCCAGCTTGCCCTCCACGACCTTTTCGCCCGCATGAATGCGAGCGTCGAGTTCGGGCATGAGGACCTCGATGTCCTCGCCGAGTCTCTGCTTCAGCGCATCGAGCGAGCCGACGTGGTCTCCGTGCCCGTGCGTGAGCGCGACCCGGCGGATCTTGGCGCCGGCGCGAGACGCGGCGTCGGTGAGCTTCGCGGCGGCGCCGCGGGTCGTCGTGTCGATCAGCGTGAACCCGTCGTCCTCGCGCACCAGATAAGCGTTCGGCAGCACGAGGTTGCGGCGCGTGAGCATGATCAGGTTGTCACTGACAATCGTGGTCTTCATCGAATTTCCTCTCTGCGACTCCTGTAGGGGCGGTGGGTTCGATCGCTGATTCGCCCAGCGCCGCCGAGAGGATCGTGAGGAAACGGTGACCGGTCAATTACCTCCGGGGTAAGCGGGCTGCTGAGTACGCTAGGCGGTGGGTGGTTGATCGGGCTTTCGCCCCCACGCCATGAACGAGAGGTGGGGCATCACGAGGGTGTGGGGGTCGCCGAGATGCTCGCGGGCGTCGCGGTCCAGCCGGTCGAGCTCGGCACCGTGGAGCAGGCGCTGCTCGATGATCTTGCTCCGCATCGCGCGCAGGATGTCGAGCATGACGGTCCGCCGCGGATGGCCGGGTGGGGGTACGTCGGCGCGGGCTTCCACACCGATGTCCAGGAGGCCGGCGGCGTCGAGGAGCTCAGGGAGGCGCCGGCCGGTGTGAATGTCGGCGCCGTCGTGGAGATAGAGGGTCCTGAAGGTGGTGTTCAGGCGGGTGTACGCGGGGTGCGGAGGGTGGCAGAGCATCGCGCCGCCGTCGGCCTCCTCGCATGCGACCCAGCCGCCCGGCCGGACGAGCCGGACCATCTCTGCGACTACGGCTTGCGGGTCGGGGATGTTGATGAGGATGAAGCGCGCGTAGACCAGGTCAAACGACGAGGCGGGCAGCGCGGTTTGCCGGGCGTCAGCCTCGATGACGCTCACGTTGCCAAGCCCCAGCGAGGTGACGTGTTCGCGCGCCTGGGTGACGTGCGTCGGGTTGATGTCCAAGCCGGTCACCGTGCCCGTCGGGCCGACGCGCTGGGCGAGCCGCTCGAGAACGCCGCGGGGTCCGCACGCCACCTCGGCCACCCGCCAGCCGCGCTGGATGCCCACGTGCTCGAGCAGCGCCTCGGTGTGCTCGTGTAGCTCGTCGCTCTGGCTGCGCAGCCGGTCGCGTTCGGCCGCGTCGCTCCCGATCGTGTACACCGGCGAGGCGACGGCGGATCCTCCGGCAACCGTCGAGGCGTGGCCGTGTCGGTCTGATCGGGTTGATGATGTGTCGAGCATCGTGTGTCTCCTCGTCTTGGCCTCGGCAGATGGGCGGTTCACCGGGCAATACGGCCGCCGGGCGTGGACGGTTCGCGGATCGCGGGTCGCCGAAAGCTCAGCTTCCTCGGGCCTGGTTCCGCATGAGGCCCCACGGGCTGCTACGCTCGGAAACCGTTATAACGAAATCCGAGTCATCTCCACGCTACCTGCGTCCGCTCGCAGAGCTGGCGCTTACCGTCGGCGTCGCTGTCGCTCTCGCCTTCCTGATCCAGGCGTTCCTGGTCAAGCCCTACCGGGTGCCCTCCGGATCGATGGAGCCGACGTTGGGCATCGACCAGAGGATCCTGGTCGCTCGGATCGACACGCACCCACGCACCGGGGAGGTGGTCGTCTTCCATCCACCGCACGGTGCCGACTTGGAGTCGAACCAGTGTGGCGATGCCCAGCAGGGGTTCACGATGGATGGGGCTCCGCTTGCTCAGGCGTGTGACCGGTCGCTGGCCGGTGAGTCAAGCCAGACCTTCGTCAAGCGCGTCGTCGGCGCGCCGGGTGATGTGCTGCGGATCGTCGGCGGGCACGTGTTCCGCAACGGCAAGCCGGAGCCGGACGCATACATCGCCGCGTGCGATGGGGCGGCGGAGTGCACGTTCTCCCGGTCGATCCGGGTTCCGGCCGGCGACTATTACATGATGGGCGACAATCGCGGGGACTCCGATGACAGTCGCTACTGGGGTCCGGTCCCGCAGCGCTACATCATCGGCGTCGCGTTCTTCACCTATTGGCCGCCCGACCGGATCGGCGTACTCTGAGTCACATGCGCTTGCCCGAACGCAGCGTCCTCGTGCTGACCAGCCTGGCCGGTGGCGACCGCCACGGGTATGCGCTGATCAAGGACATCAAGAGCTTTTCCGGGGTTGTCCTGTCACCCGGGACCTTGTACGGGGCACTGGCCAAGCTCGAATCCGACGGGTTCGTGGAGCGTCTGCCCGCTGACGACCGGCGCTACCCGTACAGGCTGACTGCCGCGGGCCGGACTGTGCTGGCTGAGCGTCTGGCCGAATCCGCGCGGATCGCCAGCGTCGGGCTCGAGCGGATTGCCGTGGGTGGCGCATGACGCGACGCCTGACCAGGACGATCCTGCTGCTCTACCCGCGCCGGGTCCGCGAGGGTCACGGCCCGGAGATCGTGGACCTGATCGACGACCTCATAGCGCACGAGGGACGCTCGCGCACCGGGCTGTTCGTACGTCTTGCGGTGGATGGGCTGGTTCAGCGCGCCTCCTCGGCCGCCACCGCGTGGACTGTCGCGGTGGTCCTGGCGGCCACCACCTTCGGCGGTCTGGCGGCGTCGGAATTTGCGGCTGCCCGCCCGTTCCGCGCTGTGCCCCGAACCCAGCGGACGGTCACACCGGTGTCGGCGGGCCGGGCCCGTCCGCCTTCCATCCCGGCTTGCGGAGTCGGTCCATGAGGAGCGGGGGGACGATCCCGATCGCGAGGATTCCCGCGACCAGCAGCAGGGCATACGTGAGCGCGCTTTGATGCCCGAGCTGTGACGGGGGCACGAACCCGATCACGAAGGCGGTGATCGAGGATGCCCCGCCCAGGAAGCAAAGGACGGGCAGCCCGCGCGTCCGATATCCCCGGGGGTGATCCGGCTGGTTGCGGCGCAGGCGCAGCGCAGCGATGAACATGAGCACGTACATGATCAGGTAGACCTGCGTCGCCATCGCGGTGAAGATCCAGTACGCCCGGGAAATGGTCGGGATGAACGCGTAGAGCAGGGCGATCAGCGTGATCACCACGGCCTGCGCGGAGAGGATGCGGACCTCGATGCCCTGACCGTTGACCTTTTGAAAGTAGGGCGGGAGATAGCCCTGCTCGCGTCCGATCCTCAGCAGACCCTCCGACGGTCCGTCCAGCCAGGCCATCATCCCCGCCAATGCACCGAGCGCCAGGGCGATCGCGATCAGGGGCACGGCAAAGGAGAGGTTGAAATGGGTCAGCAACGTATTGAAGGCCTGCATCACGCCGGCGGTCAGGCTGATCTGAGCCGACGGGATCGCCCACGCGATCGCCAGCGTGGGGAGGATGAACACGGCAAGGACAAGGCCCATGGCGAGGAAGATCGCTCTCGGGTACTCCCGGCCCGGGTTGTGGAGCTCGTCAACGTGAACCGCGGTGACCTCGACGCCGGCATAGGTGAAGAAACTGTTCACGACGAGGACGATGCCCGCGAGTCCATGCCACGGTGGCAACACGTGGTGAACGTTCATCGGGGCCGCCGACGGGTTGCCCTGAACCAGGTAGATGACGCCGAGTACGACCAGGACCCCTCCCGGCACCAGCGTCCCGATCAAGGTCCCGCTCGAGGACAGGCGCGCGGCGAGCGAAGCCCCGCGTGAGGACACGAGCACGCCGGCCCAGAACATCACGATGATCACCGCGGCCGTGTATGGGCCGTTGCTGGCCAGGCGGCGATCGATCACGTAGGCGAGGGTGCTGCCGACATAACCGAGCAGCGCCGGGTAGTAGAAGATCGTCTGGGAGAACTCGCACCACACGGCGAGCAAGCCCATCGGTGCGGAGACGCCCTCGCGCACCCAGTTGTAGACGCCGCCCTGCCATCCGGACGCCAGCTCGGCGGCCACCAGGGACACGGGCACGAGGAAGACGAACGCGGGAACGACGTACAGGAAGACCGACGCGAGCCCGAACACCGACGTGGCCGGCGCCGATCCCAGATACCCGACCGATCCGACGGTCATCATCGCCAGCGCCGTCCCGGAAATGAACCTCCGGCCCGGGGGCGACGGAGACGCGGCAGCAGCGGCCTGACCCGCGACCGGAACGCCTGCGCTCGCCGTGACCCTCGTGTGGCGCCGCCTTCGTAGCCACATGACGGCGAAGTATCTCGACCAGCGGGTTAGCCGGCGCCGTGTCCGCGCGGGGTTAGATGGCTCCGGTGAGGACGAGCGTGCCGATGGCGAGGAGTGTGGCGGCGGTGATCGCGTTGCCCCAGCGCTCGAGCCACTTGCCGCGCACCTGGTAGCCGCCGGCGGTCGCGAGCAGCGTCAGCGCGACGATCGTTCCGATGGTCACCACCGCGAATGCGGCCAGCGAGCCGATCGCGGTGCCCGCGCCGACGGCAGTGGCGGCGAGGAACACGGGCAGGATGGTGAGATCAGGGGATGCGGCAGCCCCGAACGGGATCATGATCCCCGCCAGGCCGCCGAGCCGGCTCGGCGGCTCGGAAGCGGCGGGCGCAGAGTGGTCGTGGTGATGGTGGCCATCGGAGTCGTGGTGGCGGTGATGGTGGCCAGCGGAGTGGTGATGATGGTGGCCGTGCTCGCCCGTGTGCTCGTGCGTGTGTCCACGCCCCGTGAGTTCAAGCACGATGAACCCCAGCCCGGTGGCGATGAGCACCCCGCCAACGATCGTGTCCTGGACGCTCTGGACGGTCGCGCGAAATTGGAGTCCGACCGCGGCGATCAGGCCGCCCAGAAGCAGAGACACGAGCACGTGCGCGATGCCGGCCATGCCCGACAGGCGGGCCACCCGGCCGAGCGGGTATCGGCGCGTGCGGGCAACCACGGCGAGCGGTACCCAGTGGTCGGGCATGATCGCGTGACCTAGTCCGACGCCCGCCGCCACCGCGATCAGGGCTGGAGTGGTGGCGCTCATGCCGGTGGCCGCCGGCGCGGCCAGCGGGATTGGCGAGGGCGGCGAAGTTCGAAAACGGCTGCAGCTTCCGGTATCATATGATCAACCGTTCAATGAACGCTCGATCATATTAGCGCGATGTCGGCTAAGGATCACCGCGAGGGACACACTCATCGGGCTCCGGTCACGCTCGAGGTTGCCGAGCGGGTTGCCGAGACGATGCAGGCGCTCTCGACGCCGAGTCGGGTGCTCATCCTGGCCGAGCTCCGCGAGCGGTCGCGCACGGTTTCGGAGCTCGTGGCGGCGGTTGGAATGGAGCAATCGGCGGTATCGCATCAGCTCAAGCTGTTGCGCGACAGCGGCTTGGTGGTCGGCGAGCGCCACGGGCGCCGCGTGATCTACTCGCTCTGTGACCACCACGTGGCGTGGCTGGTCGACCAGGCGATCGGGCACGTCGAGCACATGCAGCTTGGCGCGGCGGCGCACCCGGTCCGGCGCGCCGCGTCGTGATTCCGGGGCATTCGCTGCGTTCACAATCCGATCACGACCAGGCGAGCCGGGGCCTCGATCATCCGTGAGCGTGCTCCACTGGTATGAGTTCGTCCTCCGCGTCGTCACGGCCGTATGCGCGGGAGCCCTGATCGGCCTGGAACGGCAATGGCGCAGCCGAGGCGCCGGACTACGGACGAACACGCTGGTCGCCGCTGGCGCGGCGATGTTCGTACTGATCGACGCGATGAGCACGCACAACTCCACGCCGACCCGAATCGCCTCGTACGTCGTCTCGGGGGTCGGGTTTCTCGGCGCCGGCAAGCGCTCGAAAGGGACGGGCAGCTAGCGCCGCGCGACCGCGCGACGACAAGTGACTGACGCGGTTGCGGCTTAGCTCAGCACGGCCCGGCGGGGCCTCGGGGTGTTTAGAAGATGCTGTTGATCAGATCCTCGCCCACCCCGATTCCGGCGCCGACCTCCATGGCCCGGCCGAAGCCGCTGTTCAGGAAGCCGCCGAGCAGCCCGCCACGGCCGCCGCCACCGCCGAACATCCCGGACGGCATCTGTTGGACGACCTGCTGGGGCATCTGCTGGTACTGCTGCTGGTACTGCTGGTTGGTGTTGTCGACGAAGCCGTGGATCGTCTGGAGCAGGCCGTTGACCTGGATCTGCTCGTCCTTGACGTCGAGGGCGATCTGCTTGAGATCGAGTAGCCATTCCTTGGCGTTGGCGTCTCCGGCCTGGGCCGCCGCCTGAAGCTTCTGGGCCAGTGCCTGGATTGAGTTCGCCACGTCCTGGAACTCGGTCTGAACCTGCTGATAAGCCTGATCGATGCTTGAAGTGTCCATGGCGCTCATCCTCTCATCCCGGTCAGGTTCAGCGCCTTGCGGTCATCCGCTTGCTGGTCGGCAGGACCAGCCATCGCGGCAGCCATAAGCCTTGGCCGCCGAGTAGCCGGCGTTGTGGGGCAGCGGCTGGAACCCGCCGGTCGCGATCCTCGGGCACGGCGAGGTCAGCGCCGAGAACCACCGCGCGTCCAGGCGCCGGCGGGGAAGGCACATCTAGACCGCGCTCCAACCGTCCAGGATGTCCATTCGCGATGCGCGGCAATGCTAGATTCAACCTCCCGCGGTGGGCGTAGCTCAGTTGGTAGAGCTCCTGGTTGTGGTCCAGGCGGTCGTGGGTTCGAGTCCCATCGCTCACCTCTGGTGAAAATGCGCCCATTAGAGGGGCTTTTTCCACCAAGCCTTCGTCCGTCGCCGTCCCGGACGCGACCGTTGTACCAGTTCGTTGTACCACTCGGGACCGCCGCACTCTCCCGCAGATTCGCGCGGTCATCGGCCCGAGCCGGGAGTACTCAAACGACCGCTGACGACGACGATGTGCTGCCCCTTACGACGGCGCCGAGGGACCGCGCAGCGCGTCTCATTCGAGCAACGCTCAGCGGACATCGGTCGAGGCGGGCGAACGTGCTCATGGCGAATGGGAGATGCGCGGGCGACGCGCGCGATAAGACTCGCTTTGATTTCCGCGACGTATCGCGAGAACGTCCAGATCGTCAGACTTGACTGATCAGCCCAACATATCCGACGCATACCGGTACTCGATCTCGAAAGCCGACTACCGCGGCGCGGTTGGGAAGGTGGCGCGCGGCATTCGCACGCTCGGGGGCGTCCTGGCCGAGTTGAGTGCGGAGCAGGCGAAGTATCTAGGGCTCAATCCCGGTCGAGGGCCGGTATAAGGTGGACCGCTACCGGTACTGGGCCACAGTAGGCTCGGGCCGCACTCGAGAACAGGAGAGGGAATGGCGGACCGCATCAAGGTCACGCACGTCGGGAGCCTCACGCGCCCCGACGACGTTATCGCGATCATGCGCCGGCTCGACAAGGGGGAGATGGTCGACGCGGCCGAGCGCCAGGGTGTGCTCGCCCCGGCCGTGCGGGAGGTCGTGCGCAGGCAGAAGGAGGCGGGCGTCGACATTGTCTCGGACGGTGAGTTCGGCAAGAGCT
>JAFAWR010000057.1 GCA_019241635.1 Solirubrobacterales bacterium | reverse complement strand
GCGCAGCTCGGCCAGCGCGGCGATCGCTTCGATCACCGCGGCGCCCCCGCACATGTCGAACTTCATCTCGTGCATGGTCGCGGCCGGCTTGAGCGAGATGCCGCCCGAGTCGAAGGTCACCGCCTTGCCGATCAGCGCGATCAGCGGGCCGGGCGCCCCGTCGATCCCGCCGCCTCCGTCGTAGTCCAGGCGGATCAGCCGGGCCGACTGCAGCGAGCCCTGAGCGACCGCGGCGAACGCGCCCATCCCGGTGGTCCGGATCGCCTCCTCGTCCATGGCCGAGAAGCCCAGCCCGTGGCGCCCGGCCAGCTCCTCGGCATAGGCGGCCAGGGCGGCCGGCGGCAGGTCGTTGGCCGGGGTGTTGCCGAGATCCCGGGCCCGGTTCTGGGCCTGGGCCAGGATCGCGCCGAGGCGGGCCGGCTCGGAGACGTCGTGATGGGCGCTCAGCAGCAGCCGCTCGACCCGGCGCGAGTTCTCGCTGGGCTTGTAGCGCTCGAACCGGTAGGCGTGGAGCAGCGTGCCGTGCACGAGGCCCTCGACCACCTCATCGCCGATGTGATGGGGCACCTCCCAGCACAGCGTGTCGGTACCGATCTCGCGGGCCCGGCCATGCGCCACGGCGGCGGCCACCCGCGCCCGCTCGCTGTCGAACTTCGCCCGGTCGCCGAGCCCGATGAGGATCATCCGGACACCGCCCTCGGCATGGGTCACGGCCAGCCGCTTGAACTCGCGCCGAGCCTCGCCGGCGTCGAGCAGCGCCGCCAGCGCGCCCCCGGGCAGGTCGTGGGCGACATCCTCGCCCTCGAACACCCCCACGACCACGGTGTCGGCGCCGGTGGCGAGCGGACTGTCGGTCGTCGCCTCGACGTGCACCGGGCGAACATACCAGGGGCTCTAGGATTGAAAGACCGCCGAGAGAACCTAAGGGAAGAGAGACACCATGCCCAGCACCGTCATCCTCTCCGCCGCCCGCACGCCGATCGGCAAGCTCGGCGGCGGGCTGGCCAGCGTCGACGCCACCGATCTCGGCGGTACCGCGATCCGCGCCGCGCTCGAGCGCGCGGAGGTGTCCCCGGACCAGGTCCAGCACGTCGTCATGGGGCAGGTGCTCCAGGCCGGTCAGGGCCAGATCCCCTCCCGGCAGGCCCAGATCAAGGGCGGCATCCCCAAGGAGATCTCCTCCGAGACGATCAACAAGGTGTGCGCCTCGGGCATCCGCTCGGCCTGCCTGCTCGACAACGCGATCCGGGTCGGCGACCTGGAGATCGGCGTGGCCGGCGGGATGGAGTCGATGTCGAAGGCCCCGTACATGCTCAAGGAGGCGCGCTTCGGGTTCCGGATGGGCGACGGCAAGGCGATCGACGCGATGATCAACGACGGGCTGACCAACCCGTTCTCCGGCAAGCACATGGCGCACGAGGCCAGCGAGGTCGCCGCCGAGCTCGAGCTGACCCGGCCCGACATGGATCGCTGGGCACTGCGCTCACACCAGCTGGCGGTCAAGGCGACCGACGAGGGCCGCCTGCCCGAGGAGATCGTCCCGGTGACGATCAAGGGCCGCAAGGGCGACACGGTGGTCGAGATCGACGAGGCGCCGCGGCGCGACGCCAGCCTCGAGGCGCTGGCCAAGCTGCCCCCGATCTTCATGAAGGACGGCGCCACGACCGCCGGCAACGCCCCGGGCGTGAACGACGGCGCCGGCGCGCTGGTGGTGGCCAGCGACGAGTGGGCCAAGCGCAACGGCAAGACCGCGCTGGCCCGGATCGTCGCCCACGCCCAGGTGGCCGACGACTTCCCATACCTCGCGAGAACCCCGGCCAACGCCTCCAAGAACGCGCTCGACAAGGCGGGCCTCAAGGTCGACGACATCGACCTGTGGGAAATCAACGAGGCGTTCGCGTCGGTGACGCTCAACTCGATCCGGATGCTCGGCATCGACGAGGACAAGGTCAACGTCAACGGCGGCGCGGTGGCGCTCGGTCAACCGATCGGAGCTTCTGGCGCCCGGATCCTCGGCTCGCTGGTGCTCGAGCTGCGCCGGCGGGGCGGCGGCCTCGGGTGCGCCGCGATCTGCTCCGGCGGCGGCCAGGGCGACGCGGTGATCGTCGAGGTTAATGGCGGCTGACGCCCCGAACCGAGCAGCAGCCGCTTTCTTCGACCTCGACCGGACGCTGATGGAGGGCTCCTCGGCCTTCCAGTTCGGCCGTGCCGCATATCGAGCCGGGTTGCTGAGCCGGCGGCAGCTCATCGCCGATGGCTGGGCCAACCTGCTGTTCCGCATGCGAGGGGCGAGCGACCAGGTCTCGCATGACCTGCGCGAGCGGATCTCGCGTGATCTCGAGGGGACCCGGGTGCGCGACGTGGAACGCCTGGGGGCCGACGTTTTGGCCGGGGTGCTCCCGCGCATCTACCCGCAGGTGCTCGAGCGCGCCTACGACCATCAGGACGATGGGCGACGTGTGTACATCGTCACCGCCGCGTCGCAGGAGCTCGCCGACATGCTCGCACAGGTGCTTGCCTTCGACGGCGCCATCGGCTCGCAGTTCTCCGAGGTTCGGGATGGCGTCTACACGGGTCGTCCGGCCGGCCTGTTCATCTACGGCAACGAGAAGGCCCTGGCCATCCAGCGCCTGGCGCAGCGCGAAGGGATCGATCTCGCCGAGTCCTACGCCTACTCCGATTCGGCGTCGGACCTTCCGATGATGCGGGTGGTCGGCCATCCGGTGGCGGTCAACCCGGATGCGGCGCTGGCCAGGGCGGCCCGCGAGCAGAGCTGGGAGGTGCTCCGCTTCGACCGCCTTGGGCGCCGGGTGAAGGCGGCGGTCGGGCTGCTCGGGGCGGCGGTCGCCGGCGGCATTGGTTCGGCGGCGGTGGCCGCCCACAACCGTCGCCGGCGTGGCTTGGTGGCGCGCCTGAAGACATAGACTTCGGGTCATGGCCACGACCGGTCAGCGTTCGTCGGAGGAGTTTGAGCGCTGGGCGCGCGAGACGTTCGGCGCCGCACCCGAGCGCGACGCGCCGTTCTCGACGATGTCGGGCGAGCCGATCAAGCCGCTCTACACCGAGCGCGACCTGCCGCCGGACACCGACGCCGCGATCGGTTTGCCGGGCGAGTATCCGTTCACCCGCGGCGTGTACGGGTCGATGTACCGCGGGCGGCTGTGGACGATGCGCCAGTTCGCCGGGTTCGGAACCGCGGCCGAGACCAACCGTCGCTTCCGCTACCTGCTCGACCACGGCCAGACCGGGCTCTCCACGGCGTTCGACATGCCGAGCCTGATGGGCCTTGACTCCGACCATCCGCGCTCGCTCGGGGAGGTGGGGCGCGAGGGAGTGGCGGTCGACTCGCTCGATGACATGGAGACGCTGTTCTCCGGCATCCCGCTCGACGAAGTCACGGTGTCGATGACAATCAACGCACCGGCGGCGATCATGCTGGCGTTCTACGTGGTGGCGGCCGAGCGTCAGGGCATCGGAAGCGAGAAGCTCGGCGGGACGATCCAGACCGACATCCTCAAGGAGTACATCGCCCAGAAGGAGTGGTGTTTCCCGGTCGATCCGGCCATGCGCCTGGTCGGCGACATGATCGAGTGGTGCTCTGAGCACATGCCGCGCTGGCACCCGGTCTCGATCAGCGGGTACCACATCCGCGAGGCGGGGTCGACGGCGGCGCAGGAGCTGGCCTTCACGCTCAAGGACGGCTTGACCTATGTGGAGCAGGCGGT
>JAFAWR010000051.1 GCA_019241635.1 Solirubrobacterales bacterium | reverse complement strand
GACCTTCGCCGCCTCGTCGATACCGCCCGGGTCGCCGGTCACGTACAGGCCGGGGATGCCGAGCTTTCCGGCGGCCCGGGTGATGTCCATGATCGAGTTGAGCACGGTGGCCGGGGCCTCGTGCTCGGAGTCCGCCCCGTGGCCACGCGCCTCGAAGCCGACCGCGTCCACGGCGGCGTCGACCTCGGGCACGCCGAGGATCTGTTCGATCTGATCCTTCGGATCGCCCTTGGAGATGTCGACCGTCTCACAGCCGAAGCTGCGGGCCTGGGCGAGGCGCTCGGGGATCATGTCGCCGACGACCACCACTGCGGCGCCGAGCAACTGGGCCGAGTGCGCGGCCGCGAGCCCGACCGGGCCGGCGCCGGCGACATAGACCGTGGAGCCGGAGGTGACCCCGGCGGTGTAGGCGCCGTGATAGCCGGTGGGGAAGATGTCCGACAGCATGGTCAGATCGAGGATCTTCTCCATCGCCTGCTCCTTGTCGGGGAACGGGAGCAGGTTCCAGTCGGCGTAGGGCACGAGCACGTACTCGGCCTGCCCGCCGACCCAGCCGCCCATGTCCACGTAGCCGTAGGCCGAGCCGGGACGGTCGGGGTTGACATTGAGGCAGACCCCGGTGTTGCCCGTCTTGCACATCCGGCAGCGCCCGCAGGCGATGTTGAACGGCACCGAGCACAGGTCGCCCTCCTTGATGAACTCCACCCCGGGGCCTGTCTCGATCACCTCGCCGGTGATCTCGTGGCCCAGGATCAGCCCCTCGGGCGCCGTGGTGCGCCCGCGCACCATGTGCTGGTCCGAGCCGCAGATGTTGGTCGACACGCACCGCAGAATCGCGGCGTGCGGAAGCTTGCGGCCGACGTTGGCCGGGTTGACCCCCGGGCCGTCCTTGAGCTCGAACGTGGGGAAGTCGATGTCCTGCACTTCCACCTTGCCCGTCCCCATGTAGGCAACCCCTCGGTTGTCCGCCATAAGGCTCTCTCCTTTCCTCCGGTGGCCGGTCCCCTCGAGGAAAGGGCTACCCACGCCCCCGCGCGCTCACCACGCTCACCCGGTCGGTTTCGACCTGTCCAGGTGGTCAGGTCGGTCACCTGCCCGGGCGGACAGTTACCGGCTGGCGGCGCGATCGAGCAGCCCGCGCTTGCCGGCGGCGTAGGCCACCTCGGCCCGGCTGTGGACGCCGAGCTTTCGCATCACGTTGCGGACGTGGAACTTCGCGGTGCTCTCCGAGACGAAGATCCGCCGTCCGATCTCGGCATTGGTCAGGCCGTTGGCCACGAGCTCTGTGACCTCGCGCTCGCGCTGAGTGAAATCCGGGTCGCCGTTCCCACGCTCTCCGGCCACGAGCGCTCTGACCATCTCCGCGCTGCGCCCGTCGAACCCGGACTCTCCGTGTGACACGCGACGGATGATCCGCACCAGCTCGACGAGGTCGACATCTTTGAGCACGTAGGCCTTGGCGCCGCGGCGAAGCGACTGGTTGAGCAGGCTCTCGTTCAGGAAAGTCGAGAGAATCACCACGTTCGACTGGGGGCGGCGCCGGACGATCTCGCTGCACAGCGCGAGCCCCTCGGTGTCGTGATCGGCGCTCAGCTTGAGGTCGAGCAGGATCACATCGGGTTCGGCCCGCTCGAGCGCAGCCAGCGCCTCGCTCCAATTGCCGGCCTCGGCGACCACCGAGATGTCCGGCTCGAGCTCGAGGATCGAGCGCAGCCCGCGGCGGACGATCGCGTGGTCGTCGACCAGCATCACCCGGGCGGGCGCCTCGGCCGGGTCAGGCGACGCCAACCGCGCCTCCCAGGGGCACCTCGACGCGGAGCTTCACGCCGCCTCCCCGCCGGCCCTCGAACCAGCTCGCCCCGCCCACCCCGCGCACCCGCTCGGCGATCCCCGACAGCCCGAGGTGAGCGCCGTCGGGGCGCGAAATGAAAAGCTGGTGCTGGAGCCGGCGGTGGTTGCCCATCCCGTCATCCGCGACCGCGAGCGAGACGACCTGCGGCCGCCAGCGCAGGGTGACCCACGCATGGTGCGCCTCGGCATGCCGGACCACGTTGAACAGCGCCTCGCGGGCGATCTGGACCAACGCGTGCTGGGTGCTCGCGGAAACCGGCTGGGTCTTCCCGTAGACGCGCAGTCCGACCTCGAGCCGGGTGCCGGCCTCGACGTCCTGGATCACGTCGCGCAGCGCGCGAGGCAGCTCGATCTGGCCGTCGCGGGTCAGCTCGAAGATCACCTCGCGGATCTCGTCTACCGCCGAGCGCGCCAGCGCCTGGGCCGCGGTGACTCGCTCGAGCACCGCGGAGGAGGTCGACTCGTGGCGCCGGCACCACTCGAGGTTCATTCCGATGGTCAGCAGGTGCTGGGCGACGCTGTCGTGAAGCTCGCGCGCGATCCGGTTGCGCTCCTCCGAGAGAAGCTGTCGCCGGCCGGCCTGCTCGAGCCGGCGCAGGGTGCCCTCGAGCTCTGAGCTGCGGCGCTCGAGCTCAACCGCTCGGCGCCCGTTCTCCTGAAACAGCGAGGCGTTGTGCAGCGCGACGCCGGCGTGGTTGGCGAGCGTGACCAGGATCGAGACGTCACTGGGCGCGACCTGGACGCCGTCCGCAAGCCCCACGACGAGAATTCCGGCTGGCTTGCCGTGCACGGGCATGGGGGCCGCGACAATCACGCACGGCTCACCACCGAACTCGAGCCCGTCGCCGTGGTCTGCGAGCACGGGGCCCTTGGCGGCGAGCGTCTGCTCGGTGAGCACCGCGAGCATCCGGGGCGGCACGTCCCAGCGCTGGATCACGCCGTCGCTGGCATGGACGAACACCCGAGCCGCCCCCACACCCGGATCCTCGGCCGAGAAGACCATCGCCGCCCAGCGCGCGTCGAAGTGGCGCGCGGCCGCCTCGACCACGGCGTCGCACACCGCCACCGGTCCCGCGGGCGCCGCGCAGAGCGCCGAGGAGATGCGCTCGAGCGTCTCGATTGTGTGGTCGAGCCGGGCCGACTTGTCGCGGAAGGCGGCGTAGAAGCTCGGCTTGGACGAGCGCACGCCGATCAGGCGCTCGAGCGCGAGCGGATCGACGCCGGGGCGCTCAGTAGGCAGCGACGCAGATCCGGCGGACATCGTCCTCGCTGACTGGTCTGGGGTTGGTCGCGATATACGCGTCCCGCAGCGCATTGCGGGCGAACGTGTCGAAATCGGCCGGGTCGACGCCGATCTCGTGCAGTCCGCTGGGGATGGCCAGGGCGCGGCTGAGCTGCTCGACGCGCTCGATCGCCCGCTCGGCGGCGCTCATCGCATCGAGACCGTCGGCCGCGACGCCCATCGCGGCGGCTACGTCGACATAGCGATCGGGATGAGTCTCGGCGTTGAAGCGCATGACATGTGGAAGGAGGATCGCGTTGAGCAGCCCGTGCGGGAGATCGAGCGCGCCACCGATCTGGTGGGCGATCGCGTGGGTGGCTCCGAGCAGCGCGTTGGTGAAGGCCATGCCGGCCTGGAGGCTGGCCCGGGCCATGCCCTCGCGGGCGGCAAGGTCGAGCGGGTCCTCGACCGCCACCGGCAGGTGCTCGACGATGCCATTGATCGCCGCGATCGCCAGGCCCTTGCTGAGGAAGTCGCAGGCCTCGGACACCGCGGATTCGATCGCGTGGCTGAGCGCGTCGATCCCGGTGTACGCGGTGAGCTCGGGGGACATCGTGGTCAGGAGCTCAGGGTCGGTGAGGGAGATCTCGGGGACCAGAGCGCGGCCTCCGATCGTCACCTTGAACTGTCGCGTGGTGTCGGTGACCACGCAGAACTGCGATACGTCCGATCCCGAGCCGCCGGTCGTCGGCACCATCACCATCGGCGGAATCGGGCTGGTGGCGCGGTCGATGCCTTCGTAATCGAGGATGTGGCCGCCGTTACCGCTGAGGATGGCCACGGCCTTGGCGAGATCGATGCAGCTTCCCCCGCCGATCGCCAGGAGCGCGTCGCAGCCGCTCTCGACGTAGCTCTCGAATGCCGCCTGTACCTCGTAGTCCTTGGGGTTGGGCGTCAGCTCGTGCCACAGTCGCCACCCCACGTGCACGTCGGCGAGGTGCGGCGCGGCGCGATCGACCCATCCGGCCGCAAGCACGCCCGGGTCGCTGACCAGCATCGGGCAGCGGCCGCCCACCCGGCGGACCGCGCCGCCGACCTCGGCCAGCGTGCCGACCCCGAAGATGACCTCGGGGATAACGAATTTGCTGACCCGCCCGCGCAGCGGCCGCGGGCCAACGCCCTCGCCCACCGCGGGAGGTGTTGGGGTCAGCTGCTCCAAACCTTCCCTCCTGCTGAACCGGGTTGCCTTGCGATCCTAGCGCGGCAAGGCCGCAAATCGCGGGACTTTTTGACGCTCCGGGACGAATCGGCGTGGCCGCGGCACGCCCGGTGCTCAGTCGCCCGGGAGGTTGATGCCGACGACCAGGAAGACGGCCATCGCCACGAAAGCCAGCCCGGTGAGCATGTCGGTCCGGATCCGCGGGATGAAGTGGGCCGCCGTGCGACCGATTTGGTGCCCGGCCACCGACATGCCGAACGTGATCACGCCGAATACGGGAGGCGCGAGCCAGGGGGAGAATCCGGCGATGCCGAGCGCCGTGCCGGCGGCAACGTTGTCGACGCTGAGCGGCAGGGGCAACCCGCGCGTCGCGAAGCGCAGATCGGGGTCGGCATGCTCTGGCGAAAGCAGCGCCCGGACGACCACGAACAGGCCGTAAGTTCCGAGGCCGAGTGCCGCGACGATATCGGCGGTCGAGCTGATCTTGTCGCTCAGGAAGTGTCCGACGATGATCCCGACCAGCGGCGCGATACCGTCCCACAAGCCGAAGATCGCGGACGTCTTGATCGAGCGCAGCAAGGTTGGCTTGAGCCCTCCGAGCACGAGCGAAGTACGGAAGTTGTCCAGGCTCAGCGTGAAGCCAAGGGAGAGAAGCGCGAACACGGGTCTTCGGAAAGTCGGTGCATGGGGCCTGCGGTCTGCCACGGCTGTGGCGCCGTGACAGATCGCAGATGGCTTCGGTGGCTCTAGCTCTACTCCGGCAGGGCGAACGCGAACAGCGCGGATCCACCCGCCTGGGCGAGTGCCCCGGGGTAGAACCCCTCGGTCCAGGCGCCGTATCCAACCGGCACGCCGATGTACTGCCGCCCGTCGACGCTGTAGCTGCACGGGCTCGAGTGGTGGCCGCTACCGCAGGTGAACTGCCAGAGCAGCTCTCCGCTCGACGCGTTGAACGCCCGGAAGATCCCCGCCGGGTCGCCGGTGAGCACGAGGTCACCGGCCGTGGCCAGCACCGACGCGGTCATCGGGTGCTCGTTGCGGAAGCGCCACTTCTCCTGACCCGTGGCCGGGTCGATGGCGGAGAGGTAACCGGACACGTCCTCGGTATCCACCGCAACGCCCGCGCCCCAGTACGGGATGCTCTCCTTGAACTCGCGGCGCCGCCGCGTGGCGGTCGCCCCGACATCCTGGACCGGCGCGTAGAACAGACCGGTCTTCGGGCTGTAGGCCGCGTGCGTCCATTCCTTCGCGCCGGCCGGGCCGGGCCAGAAGTGGACGGGCTCCCCCTCCTTGTCCGGGAACACGCGCGGCGTCACCTTGCCGCTTGAGTCGATCTCGCCCCAGGTGATGCGATCGACGAACGGGACGACCCGGATCAGGCTGCAATCAGTCCGATCCAGCACGAAGAAGTACCCGTTCTTGTCGAAGTGGCCGGAACACTTGCGCCCGTCCATCTCGAACAGGATGTTCTCCATGGTCGAGTCGTAGTCCCAAACGTCGTGCGGGGTGTACTGGTAGTGCGCCTTCTTCTCGCCGGTCTCCGGGTCGACCGCCACGACACAGTTCGTGAACAGGTTGTCGCCCTCGCGCACCCCGCCGTCGAAGTCGGGGCACGGATTGCCGGTGTTGAAGTACAGGAGGTTGAGCTCCTGGTCGAACGTCGGCGTGGTCCAGCAGTTCGCGCCGCCGCGCGCCCACGGTTCACCCTCGGTGGGCCAGGTGTCTCCTCCCGGCTCATCGGGCTTCGGGATCATGTAGCAGCGCCACACCCGCTCGCCGGTCTCGAGCTTGAACGCGTCGGCATGGCCGCGCACTCCGAACTCGCCGCCGGAGCTCCCGACGATCACCATGTCCTTGACGATCAGGGGAGCCACCGTCGCGCTCTCGCCGGCCCGCACATCGCCGTAGGGCTGATCCCAGATCAGCTGGCCGGTCTCGGCATCCAGAGCGATCACGTGGGCGTTGAGGGTGGCCATGAAGACCATCCCGTTGGCCACGGCACACCCGCGGTTGACGTTGCCGCAGCACAGACGCACGTCGTAGGGCGACGCGCGGTGATAGCGCCACAGCTCCGCTCCGGTCCTGGCGTCCAGCGCCCAGATCCAGCCGTCGAAGCCGGTCACGTACATGACGCCGTCGACGACCAGCGGCGACGCCTCGAACGAGTACGTCGAGGCACCCGAGTGCATGCCCATCGAGCCGCACTGGAACACCCATGCGGGCTTCAGGTCCTTGACGTTCGAGGTGTTGATCTGGTCGAGCAGGCTGTAGCGCTGCCCGTCATAGGCGCCGTAGTAGGTGAGCCAGTTGTGCGGCTCGGCCTCGCGGGCCTTGAGAATCCGGTCGTACCCCACGCCCTTGGCCACCGGCGGCGCGGTGCCGATATAGCCGGGGCTCAGATTCCGAAAGTCGACGGCCTCGCCTGCGTCGACGTACTCAGTCTCGGTTGCCATCAACGGCTCCTTTCTACGGCCGCGGCTGGGGCGGACGGTCGAGCTTGGCTTCGTCAGGTACTTCTCCCCCGACGACGATCGTGCCGGTGAGGCCGCCGCCCTCGTCGTTTCCGGTCCGGGAGCCGTACCAGTAGTAGCCCGGGCCGTCGAGCTCGAGGGTCGCGCGACCCTTCGAGAAGTTCACCAGCCAGATGAACTTGGCGTCGCCGTTGCACGGAAGGACGGCGCAATGCGAGTTGTTGTCGTCGTTGATGATCTCGAGCTCGAGGGTCCCTCCGTGGGGGAGGACGAGCACGCCGGGATCGAAGACCAGCTCGTCCAACGGAATCCGGACGGTGGCGTGCATCTTGCCGTCGGAGCCCTCCTCAGCCACCCCTACGTTCCCCCGGCCGAGTACCCGCCCCAGCGTCACCCCGTTCTGCTTAGCCAGTCCCTCGATAACACTCTCGTCGACAGTGGCAGCCACAGCGACTCTCTCCTTCCATCCGGAAAATGGGTAGAAAACGCTAACAGTGGCGACGTCGCTAAACAACCTGACCGTAAGCGAAAGAAATAATTCACCGCCTGGTCAGGATCGAACCTGTCCAACCGGGTAGGTAGTCACACACTGACTGGTCAGTGGCAGCGTGCACAAACGGTCACGCCCATGGGGTCAGCGTTCACCCGAGCGAGATCGACTCGGCGCCAGCCACCCGCAGATAGTCGAGTGCGCTGCCACTCGCCTTGCGCACGCACAGCGCGTCGGCGAGCGGGGCATTGGGGCCGCCGAGGAGCCCGTCGGCCAGCAGCGCGCCACCGCGCGCGGCGGAGCTCGCCCGTCCCGGCACGAGCGCGAGCACCGGCGCGATGTCGCCCAAGGCGCCCGACAGCGCATCGATGATCCCGGTCAGCCGGGCGAGGCGGCCCGAGACGATGATCTCGTACGGGCGGAGCACGCTCACCGCGAGCGCGCGCACCGCCTTAGTGGCGGCTTCGAGCAGCGCCGTCCAACCCTCCGCGTTCTTCGGATCTGACCACAGAGCCTCGAGGTCGGTGACCTCGAGCCGACCGGCCGGGTCCAGCGCGCCACCGCTGTACAGGGTGTTCTTACCCAGCGCCGGGCCCAGCAGGTAGGCCAGCTCGCCGTCGAGCGCGCCGGCCGCCCGCAGGCCGAGCGGTCCGGAGGAACCGCCCATCCCATCGACGATCTGCCCGCCGTCGATGGCCAATGCGGCGGTGAAGCCGCCGCCCAGCTCGAGCATGACCATCGCGGTCTGGTGCGCCCGAATCCCGCGCCGAGCCGATTGGTCGACGATCGCGCACGCCGCCGCGCACACCTTGTCGGCGGTCCCGAGGTCAATCCGGTTGTATTTGCGGTGGCGAGGGACGGTCGGCAGGTGGATGACCCCGGGACCGAAAACGACGGGAAGGCCGCTGTTCGCGAGCGCGCGCAGTAGCGAGCGCATCCCGCCGATCCCGGTCTCGGCGCGCGCCTCGTCGGGCCGGACGAGCACCATCTCGGCGAGCTCGCGATCTCCGACGTCGGCCGCCGCCACCAGCGGCAGGCCATACCCGCTCGGGCCGTACACCAGGTCGTAGGGGCCATGGCGGGCAAGGGCCCCCAGCAACGGCGCGCTGTCACGGCTCAGCGAGCCGGTCTCGAACACCTCCTCGACCACCGGCTCGCCGTCCTGCAGGATGCACAGGTCAAACGAGACGGTGCCCGGGTCGATGCCGGCTACGCGGGGCATAATTGGCTCATGAGCTCAACGAAGGACAAACCGCGCACCTACAGCGAGGACGAGATCCCCGCGAAGTTCGCCGAGTACGGCCTCGACGAGTGGTACTACGAGGACAAGTGGATCCGGCGCAAGTTCAACACCGACGGCTGGCCGACCACGCTGATGGCGGTCAATGCGGTGGGTTACCTGTGCGAGGCGGCCGGCCATCACGCCGACCTGAACGTGACCTGGGGAAAGCTCTGG
>JAFAWR010000343.1 GCA_019241635.1 Solirubrobacterales bacterium | reverse complement strand
GCCGGTCAGTCGGTGATCTGGATGTGCCCCGGCTGGGACGCCACCCGGTCGAGCCAGCCGCGAATCGCCGGGTAGCTCTCCAGCTCGAACCCGCCCTCCGGGGCCACGTGGGTGTAGGCATAGAGCGCGATGTCGGCGATCGTGTAGCGCTCGCCGGCCAGGAACTCGTGGTCGCCCAGGTGTGCCTCCATCGCGCGCAGCGCCGCGGTGCCCCCGCGCAGCTTGGCCTCGCGCTCGGCCTCGGGCGGGGTGATCCCGGCGATCGCCCAGAAGCGCGCCACCGCGATGTAGGGCTCGTGGCTGTACTGCTCGAAGAACTGCCACTGGAGGACCTGGGCGCGCTCGAAGCGGTCATCGGGCAGGTACGGGGTGCCCTCGGCGAAGTAGAAGGTGATCGCGTTCGACTCGCCCAGCGAGCGACCGTCGTCGAAGACCAGGGTGGGCACCCGGAGCCCCGGGTTGAGCTCGCCCAGGAGCTCGCGGCGCCCCGAGCGGTCGATTACCGAGAGCTCCCGCCGCTCGTACTCGATCCCCAGATGGGCGAACAGCTGCCTGACCTTCCAGCAGTTGCCTGATACCTGGGAGTCGTACAGGAGCACGGAGCGAAAGCTTGACAGACGGCCTCCGCCTCCCCGCTAAGCCCGTGGGCGTGGGCGTGTCAGGCCCGGCCGGAGTCTAGGCGGCCGCGGCCGCGGGCTGCTCGAACAGCGCCCCGGCCGCCTCGTCGGCCCACAGCAGCGCCTCGACGTAGAGATCGCCGGCGCCGCGCACGAGGCGCTGGGCACGGTCGAAGTCGCCGGCCTCCAGCGAGGTGACGCAGTCCAGCAGCGCGCCCTTCTCGCCCTTTCGCTCGGTGAGCGCATCGCGCATGTCGGGCGGGAACGGGATCATTCCCACCACCTCGTCGATCGGCGCGTCCATCAGCGCGTCGATCACCGAGAACAGCCCGAGCGTGAACAGCTCGCCGGGCCGGGGGCCGGGCAGCAGCTCGCCGGCCTGCTCGCAGAAGCGGGCGCGGACCAAAGCGGTCACGGTGAGCTCGGGCGGCTTGCCGTCGATGCTGGCCAGCACGGTCAGCGTCGCCCAGCGCCGGAGGTTCTCCACGCCGAGCAGGGCGAGTGCCTGGCCGATCGAGCTGATCTCGAAGCGCAGGCCGAAGAAGGCCGAGTTGATGTAGCGCAGCAGGCGGAAGCTGAGTCCGACGTCGCGCCCGATCATTCGCTCGAGCTGGGCGAGCTGCACCGTCGGGTCCTGCAGGGCGGCGACGATCTGGAGCATCGAGGCCCGGTTGGCGACGATCCCCCGGTTGTGCAGGAGCTCGGGCCGGCAGAAGAAGAACCCCTGGAACAGATCGCAGCCGAGCTCGGCGCAGAAGGCGTGCTCCTCGTGGGACTCGACCTTCTCGGCCAGCAGCGTCATCCCGTAGGGCTTGAGCCGGGCGACCTCGCGGATCATGCCCTCGCGACCGAGCGCGATCAGGTCGAGCTTGACCACGTCGACTAGGCTGAGCAGGCGCTCGGCGCTCACGCTGTACTCGAAGTCGTCCAGCGCGAGGCGGTAGCCCTGGCGCTTGAGCTCGATCAGGGCATGGACGAAGCGCTCGTCGAGCAGCTCGTCCTCGAGGATCTCGAGCCCGACTGCCGCGGGCGGCATCGTGCGGGCCAGTCCGCCGAGCACGAACTCGCGCGAGACGTTCACCCAGGCGGGCTTCGCGCCGACTAGACGCTCGAGTCCGATCTCGGTGAAGGCGTTCAGCACGACCGACGCCGTGGCCCCCTCGGAGTCGACGACCAGCGCGGTGGTGGCCTCGCCGCCCCGGAACAGCAGCTCGTAACCGGCGACGTGCTGGGTCCGGTCGAAGATGGGCTGGCGGGCTACGAAGACTTCGGGCATGGGCTCGTGGGCGGGGGCGTGGGCATATCCCCTTACGCCTAATCGACGTTTATCGCCGGAACCTGAAGGAGCCGTGTGCGGATGCTGACTGGTGTCCAGCAACTACATTTGGCCTGACGTGAGCGTCACCGCGAAGATCCGCCCGGCGGCGGTGGGTAAGGGGTCGGGCGGCCGGGCCGCGCCGCCGGCCCCGGTCGAGTTCTGGCGGCTGCGGGCGATCGCGTTCTGCGTCGGCGCGGCCAGCCTGGGCGCGGAGATCGCCGCTGCCCGCCTGCTCGCTCCCTATTTCGGGGCCTCGACGATCATCTGGGCGAACACGATCGCCACCGTCCTGGTCGCCCTGTCGGCCGGTTACGCGATCGGAGGCCGGCTGGCCGACCGCCGCGCCGACCTGCGCGGGCTGTGCGCGATCGTCCTGGGCGCCGCGGTGCTGCTGGCCATCGTGCCGTTCGTCTCCGACCCATTCCTGCGTGAGGCGGTCAAGGCGCTCGGCGCCCTGTCGGTCGGCGGCTTCCTCGGCTCGCTGGCCGCCGTGCTCGTGCTGGTCGCGGTGCCGGTGCTCCTGCTGGGGATGGTCGCCCCATACGCCAACCGGCTGGCCGTGGCGCGGGTGGCCGATACCGGCACGGTCACCGGCCGGCTGTACGCGATCTCGACCGCCGGATCGCTGCTGGGCACGTTCCTGGCCGCGCTGCTGCTGATCCCGCTGATCGGGACGCACCGGACGTTCCTGGTCTTCGCGGCCGGGCTGGCGGTGGTGGCCGCGGCCGGCGCCGGCTCGTGGCGCTTCCTGGCCGTGGCGGCGGCGATCGCCGCGCTGCTGGCCGTGCCCCCGGCGGCGATCGGGGCGGACGTCACCGGGGCGCGGGTGATCTTCTCGACCGAGACCCAGTACCAGTACGCGCGCGTGCTCCAGTTCGCCAGCGGCGAGCGCTGGCTCGAGCTCAACGAGGGCGTGGCCATTCACTCGCTGTATCGCCCGTGGAGCTACCTGACCGGGGGCTACTGGGACGACTTCCTGGTCCTGCCGTTCGCCGGTCGTCCGGCGCCGCCGGCCCGGATCGCCATCCTCGGCGACGCCGCGGGCACGGTGGCGCGCGCCTACGGCCACTACTTCCCGTCCACCCGGGTGGACGCGGTCGAGATCGACGGCGAGCTGACCACGATCGGTCGCCGCTATTTCGGGCTGCGCGGACCGAACCTCCATCTGTACACCGCCGACGCCCGGCCCTGGCTCGAGACGAGCCGGTCCCGCTACGACGCGATCTTCCTCGACGCCTATCGCCAGCCCTACATCCCGTTCTACCTGCTCACGCGGGAGTTCTTCCAGTTGATGCGCGATCACCTGAACGCCGGTGGCATGGTCATCGTCAACGTGGGCCACATCCCGGGCTCGGACACGCTCGAGAAGGTGGTCTCAGCCACCCTGCGCTCGGTGTTCGGCGTCGTCGTGCGCGACGTGGTCAGCGACTCGAACACGCTGGTCGTGGCCAGCGCCGCTCCAGTCTCGCCGGTGGCCATGGCCAGCGCCGGTGCGTCGCTGCCCGCCGACCTGCAGCTGCTGGCCCAGTCGGTGGCGGCTCGGATGGCGCCGGCTCTGCGCGGGGGGGCCGTATACACCGACGACAAGGCGCCGGTCGAGTGGCTGACCGACCTGTCGATCCTGGACTACGCGATTGGAAGGCGATGACGCTCGTGTCGGCAATTGCGCCCGGGACCACGGTGCTCGACGTGCGCTGGGAGCTGGGTGGCCCGCCGGGCCGGCCGCAGTATTTGCAGGGGCACATCCCGGGTGCGGCGTTCGTCGATCTGGAGTCCGGTCTGGCCGGCCCGCCGGGTGACGGAGGCCGACACCCTCTGCCCGCGGCCGACGACTTCGGCGAGGCGATGCGCGCGGCCGGCGTGTCCGGGGAGCGCCCCGTGGTCGTCTACGACGCGGGCAATTCGATGGCCGCGGCGCGCGCGTGGTGGCTGTTGCGCTACTTCGGGCACCCGCGGGTCTCGGTTTTGGATGGGGGTTTCAGTGGCTGGTTGGCCGCCGGGCACGCCATCGAGCGGGATGCGGTCGCTGTCGAGGCGGGCGATTTCGTGCCGCGCCCCGGGGGGATGCCGCTGCTCGACGCCGCGGGGGCGGCGGCGCTGATCGGCACGGGGGTCCTGCTCGACGCCCGCGCGCCTGAGCGGTTTCGGGGGGAGCAAGAGCCGATCGACCCGGTGGCGGGTCATATTCCCGGGGCGGTGAACCTGCCCGCCACGGAACTACATCGCCCGGGCGGAGGGTTGTTGGGCGCTGAGGGCCTGCGAGCGCGGTTTGACGCCGCGGGGGTTCGGGAGGGGGTGTCGGTGGGGGCTTACTGCGGGTCGGGTGTCACCGCGGCGCTCGAGGTGCTGGCCTTGGAGGTGGCGGGCTATGGCGGCGCGCTGTACGTAGGCTCCTGGAGCGACTGGATCCGCGATCCGTCTCGCCCGGTCGCACGCGGATAACACGTCACGCTACGCCCGCCCCCGAGGTGCGTGACGAGCTAGCCGCCTGGGAGGCGGCTAATGCGTCACGCTCAGGTGGGTGGCGCGTGCGTGACGAGCTATCCGCGTGCCGGTGGGCGGTCCTGGACGACCCGGACGCCGTCCCGCGGGGCCAGCGTGATCGCGCGGAACTGGACCTTGGCCAGGTCGGGGTCGGCGGCGCGCAGGGCTGCTCGCTCGAGCACGCGGTCCAGCACGATCCGCATCTCCATCAGCGCGAAACTCGCGCCCAGGCAGCGACGGGGGCCGCCTCCGAAGGGGATCCAGCTGTAGGTATCCGGCGGGTTGTCGACCAGGAAGCGCTCGGGCCGGAAGGCGCCGGCGTCGGGGTAGATGTCCTCCCGGCGGTGGATCACCCGGATCGAGGGGTTGATCTCGATCCCGGTCGGGATCACGTACTCGCCCAGGCGGAAGGGACCGCCCCGGACCACGCGGCCGACCGCGGGAATGACCGGGCGGATCCGCAGCGACTCCTTGATCACCGCGTCGAGGTAGAGCTCGTCGCGCTCGAGCGCGCGGGCGTGGGCCGCCGGCGCGTGCAGCAACAGGTCGAAGCACCAGGCCAGGCCGGTGGCGGTCGTCTCGTGGCCGGCCAGCAGCAGGGTGACCAGCTCGTCGCGGACCTCCTGATCGGACAGTCGCCGGCCCTCCTCGTCCTCGGCGAGCAACAGGGCCGAGAACACGTCGTCGGCGTCCTGAAGGGCGTCATCGCCCAACCCGCGCCGGCGGGCGATCTCGGCGAACAGCACCTCGTCGACGCCGCGCCGGGCCGAGGCGAACCGGTCGTTCATGGCGGGCTCGCGGCCGAGCAGCATGGGCAGGGCGGCCAGGAGGGCGAGCGAGCGCGGGCGGGCCAGCGGCTCGACCATCGCCCGGACCCGGCGGCGAAGGTCCTCCTCGGCCGGGCCCGGCGCGTAGCCGAACACCGCCTGCATGATCACGCGCAGGGTCAGCGACTGCATGCTGGCGAGCAGCGCGAACGGCTCACCGACCGGCCAGGCATCGATCTCGAGGTCGGCCGAGCGCCGCATCGCCGCCACGTAGGTGTGCATCCGCCGGCCGTGGAACGGGGGGAGCATCAGGCGCCGGTGGCGCAGGTGCTCGGAGCCGTCGAGCAGGAGCACCGAACGCTCGCCGACCACCGGCCCGAGCATCGCGTTGGCCTCGCCGGCGCGCAGCTGCTCGCCGGGGCCGTGGAAGAGCTCCTTGACCAGCGCGGGGTGGAACACCATCACGAACTGGCTGTCGAACACGGTCCGGAACGTGACCGCGTCGCCGAATCGCCGCCGGCAGGCATCGATGAACCACGGCGAGGAGCCGAACATGAAGCCCGCGGTCTGGAGGATCCTCGGCAGCCGGGGGCCCGGAGGCATCCGCGGCTCGAGCTCGGCTTCGGCATCGGGCGCGGGCGGCGGGACACGGTCGAGCGTGGCCATCTTCACATACGATGGTCGCACAACGCTAACCCTCGCCTTAGCGGCGCTAACCGGCGTCCGGGCAAAGTTGGCGACGGCGTGGATGCCGGCCACGCCTGCCGCTGCATGGTCTCGTCCGGCAGCTGGGAGTCATAAACGAAGGTGCGCGACAACTTCCTGGTCTTCGGGAGCCCACTGATCGGCGATGCCGAGATCGCCGAGGTGGTCGACTCGCTGCGTTCGGGGTGGATTGGGACGGGCCCCAAGGTGCAGCGGTTCGAGCGGATGCTGGCCGAGTACGTGGGCGTGCGCGAGTCGCGCTGCCTGTCCTCGTGCACCGCGGCGCTGATCCTCTCGATGCGCGCCCTCGGCGTCGGGCCGGGCGACGAGGTGCTGGTCCCGGCGATGACCTTCATCGCCTCGGCCAACGCGGTCGAGCACGCGGGCGCCACGCCGGTGCTGGTCGACTCGGTGCCGGGTACCGGGCTGATCGACCTCGAGCAGGCGCAGGCGGCGATCACCCCACGGACCAAGGCGATCATGCCGGTCCACCTGGCCGGGCGCCCGGTCGATCTCGATCGCCTGGCCCGGCTGCGCGACGAGCACGGGCTGCACGTGATCGAGGACGCCGCTCATGCGCTCGGGGCGCAGTGGCAGGGGCGCAAGATCGGCGCGTTCGGCAACCTCACCGCGTTCTCGTTCTACGTGACCAAGAACATCACCACGATCGAGGGCGGCGCACTGGTCAGCGAGGATCCGGCGCTCGCCGAGCGGGTGGAGCGCCTGGCCCTGCACGGCCTCAGCCTGGGGGCCTGGCAGCGCTTCTCGGACGCCGGCTTCAAGCACTACGAGGTGGTCGAGCCGGGCTTCAAATACAACATGACCGACATCCAGGCTGCCCTGGGGCTGCACCAGCTGCCCATGCTCGACTCGTGGATCGAGCACCGCGCGGAGTTGTGGCGCCGCTACGACGCGCAGCTGCACGGCCTCCCGGTGGCGACGCCGCCGCCGGCCGAACCCGACACGACGCACGCCCGCCACCTCTACCACGTTGAGCTGGACCCCGACGCGCCGCTGACCCGCGATCAGCTGCTCGACGGGCTGACCGCCCGCAAGATCGGCACCGGCGTGCACTACCGCGGCGTTCACCTGCACCCTTATTACCGCGAGCGCTACGGTCTGGTCCCCGAGCAGTTCCCCGTGGCCACCGCGATCTCGGAGCGCACATTGAGCCTGCCGCTCAGTCCGAAGGTGAGCGAGGCCGACCAGGACGACGTCGTCGCCGCGCTCACCGACCTGCTTGCATGAGGCCGGAGTCGTGAGCAGCACCGACTATCCCGCCCGCCGCTTCGGCGGCCCGGTGCCGCCGTGGCTCGGGAACGCCGAGAACGCGCGGCCGATCCCGGCCGAGGTGTGGATCACCGGCGCGCTGGTGGTGATCGCCGCGGTCATCCGGATCGTCGTCCTGACCAACCAGAGCTTCTGGATGGACGAGGCGCTGACCGCGTACGAGGCCCACCTCCCGTTCGGGGCGATGATCAACACGGTCATCCACGTGGAGACCACGCCGCCGCTCTACTTCGTGCTGATCTGGGCGTGGGCGCACGTGTTCGGGACGAGCGAGGCCGCGCTGCGCTCGGTGTCGATGCTCGCCGGCGTGTCGCTGGTTCCGCTCGCCTACCTCTCGGCTCGGGACCTCGTGAGCCCGCGCGCCGGGGCGTTCGCGGCGGCGTTTGTCACGTTCAACCCGTTCTTGATCTGGTACTCGCAGGAGGCGCGGGCGTACATGCTGCTCGCGGCGCTCTCGGCGGCGTCGTTTTTCTGGTTCGTCCGGGCGCGGCGCGAGCCGACCGGTCGAACCCTGGCCTGGTGGGCGATCTGGTCCTCGCTGGCCATCGCCACGCACTTCTTCGCCGGCTTCCTCGTCGCGCCCGAGGCGCTCTGGCTGCTCTGGAGCGCGCGCACCCGGTTGACGGCGGCGGCCGTCGTGTGCGTGGGCGCGGTGCAGCTGGCGATGCTTCCGTTCGCGGTCACCGACACCGGCCACGGCACCGGCTGGATCGCCCAGATCTCCCGGAAGGTGCGCGTGTCCCAGGCGATCTCCGAGTGGGGCGTGAGCATTCTGTACCGGCGGACCACGATCGCCGTGGGATTGCTCGGCGGCGCGGTGCTGCTCGTCGCCACGGTGCTGCTGGTCGTGTTCGGAGGCGATGCCCGGGTCCGCCGCGGGGCCGCCGTGGCCGCGGTCCTCGGCGGTGCCGTGTGGGTGCTCCCGCTGCTCGCGGGGCTGCTCGGGCAGGACTACTTCCTGTCGCGCAACGTGATTCCGGCGGTCCTGCCCCTGGCCGTAGTGCTCGGCGCCGCCTGCGCAGCGCCCCGCCTGCGCCTGCTCGGCGGGCTGCTGGCGGTGGTGCTGATCGGGATGTTCGCCTACGCGACGATCCAGGTGCAGACCAGCGCCTACCTCCAGCGCCCCGACTGGCGGAGCGTCGCGCGTGCGCTCGGCGCCCCCACGGTTCCCCGGGCGATCATCGCGGCCAACGGATTCACCGCCGACTCGCTGAAGATCTACCTCCCGCACGTGAACTGGGTCCAGCCCCAATCGCAGAAGGTGTGGGTGCAGGAGATCGACGTGGTCGGCGACCGCAAGCAGATCCCGCTGCGGCCGGTGCGCATCGTCCTGCCCAAGCAGGCACCGATCTGGTTGCGGGCGAGCGGCGCGCCCACGCCCGCGCTCATCGCCCCCCGAGGCGCCCGGCTGGTCGATCGCTTCGTGGTGCGCAGCTGGATCATCGGGCGGTTCATGCTCGATCGCCCCCGGCGGATGACCGTGCGCCAGCTGATCGCGCTCGCGCCCGAGTACTTCCATCGCACGCCGAACGCCCTGCTGATCTTCTTCCAGCGGGTGGATCGATGATGTCGTCCGAGCGCGGCCCGGTCCTGCTCAGCGTGGTCGTCCCGGTGTACGGCTGCGCGGACTGCCTGGTCGCGCTTCACGCCCGGCTGACCGCCAGCCTCGCCGAGATCACCGATCGCTACGAGCTGGTGTTCGTCGACGACCGCAGCCTCGACGACGGGTGGTCGGTGCTGGAGCGCCTGGCCGGCCAGGACGAGCACGTGCGCGCGTTTCGCCTGAGCCGGAACTTCGGCCAGGATGCCGCGATCACCGCGGGCCTTCACCAGGCTGCGGGCGACTGGGCCGTGGTCATGGACTGCGACCTCCAGGAGGCGCCGGAGGACATCCCGCGCCTATGGGCGGCGGCGGGGGAGGGGTACGACATCGTGCGCACGACGCGCCGGGGCTGGCGGCACTCGGCGTTCCGGCGCTGGACGAGCCGGGCGTACCGCCGCCTCACGCTCGAGACCGACGTGCGCCCCGACTACTCGAATCTGAGCCTGCTCTCCCGCCGGGTGATCGACGCGTTCCTGCGCCTGAACGATCGCGACCGCGAATACATGATCGCGCTCGACTGGCTGGGCTTCGACTCGACTCAGATCGAGATCGAGCACCACGAGCGCCACGCCGGGGAGAGCGGCTACACGCTGCGTCGCCTGATGAAAGTCGCAGTCGACGGGATGTTCTTCCGCTCGACGGTGCTCCTGCGCCTGGTCGTGATGCTCGGCTTCGTGGTCGCCCTCGCCGGGATCGTCGTGGCGATCGTCGAGGTCGCCGATTACTTCCTCGAGCCGGAAAAGAGCGTGCCGGGCTATACGAGTCTGGTCGTGCTGCTGCTCGTGCTGGCCGGGTTCATCATCGTGAGCGTGGGTGTGGTCGGCCTGTACGTAGGGCGGATCTTCGAGCAGGTCAAGGACCGCCCGCTGTTCCTGATCGATCAGCAGGCGACGGCGCCAGCACATACACCATCTCCCGCCCGCCCGGAATCGGAAATGAGCGCAGAAGCCGCTCCCGGTAGCGCGCCATCAGAGCCTCGAGCGACTCCTCGGTGAACCGCTGAGCGTGCCCGCCCACGCCGGGGTCGGCGGCGCGGGCGCCGAGGCGGGCGATGATCGGGACGTGGCTCGAGGCGAGGTTCCGGACCGGCTCGGACACGATCACCTTCTCGCGCGCGGCGGCCAGCATCCGGTCGAGGATGCCCTCGGCGTCGGGGAGGAAGTGGTACAGGCTGGCCTGGAGGATCACCGCGTCGGCGCTCGGCAGCGGCTGGCGCTCGGTGGCCGGAGCGGCCAGGTCGAGCCGCCGGGCATCCACACCGCGCCGCCGCAGCCGGTCGACGAACCGCTGGTTGACGTCGATGCCCACGTAGTCGGCGGTTCGCCCACGGAGGTGGCGCAGATACAGCGTTCCCGGTCCGCAGCACAGCTCGAGCACCGAGGCGCCGTTCGGGACCTCGCCGGCCACGGCGCGCATGCGGGCCGCGTAGTGGCGGCCATAGAGGACGCGCATGAGCAGCTCGTAGCCCGCCGCGCTGCGGTAGACCAGGCTGGTCCGCTCGCTCACCCTTGATGCTCGGCCTGCGAGCTCGCCGCCTTGCCGGTGAGGTCTTGCAGCGTCAGCTGGTGGCGGGGCGGATGCTTGAGCGGCCGGGTGATGGTCACCTGCAGGTCGGGGTCGACGTGCAGGAGCTCGCCGGACTGAAGCGCCCGCCAGCCCGCGTCCTCATCCATCCGCTCGCTGGCCACGATCACCGCGGGACGGTCGGCCAGATCGCCCGAGCGGACGCGCACCGAACCGCGGGCGCTGGCGTGCTCGAGATGGCGAGCGCCGGTCGGACCGCCGGCCGCCCGCTTAAGCACGAACAGCTCGTGCACGTCCGGATAGCGGAGCGCCCACAACTCGGTGGCGGTGATCAGCACGAGGTTCAGCGCGAACACCGGCAGGTTCTCGGCGATCCAGCCGGCCGCCCGGGCGATCGCGGCGCCGACGTCCCCGTCGCGCTCGATCTCGCGGGTGATCAGCGCGAAGTAGCGCTCGGAGTCGGTGTCGCCCTGCACCAGCGCCCGATCCTCGCCGAGCTCGGCCTCGAGCCGGCCGATGTCCTCGATCACGCCGTTATGGGCGAAGAGCCGGTCGCGCTGCTCGAACGGGTGCGTGTTCTTAGGGCTGACCGCGCCGGTCGAGGCGTAGCGCACGTGCGCGACGAACGTCCGCGATGAGACCTCCTTGGCCTCCTGGGCGAACTCCTGATCCTCAAAGGCGGCGAGCGGCTGCTTCGAGACCACCGGGTGGCCGTCCGGATCGAAGGTGCCCAGACCGGTCCCGTCGGGCTCGCGCCGACTCTGCTGGGCCAGCGAGTCCGGCGCCTCGAGCAGCCAGAAGGTGGCTTGGACCGGCTCGCGCCCACCGCTCATTCCGAACAGACGGCACATGTCTGGGCGACGTTAGCGCGCCGCCGCTCACCCGGGCAGTCCGCTCGCTGGCGATCACGCCGGCCCGCCGCGGACTGTCAACCTATTTTCAAAGAGGTGTCCTATCGTGGACGCCATGAAGTTTCTGCGCACCGCCTCCACCCAGCGCCTGCTGGCCATCCTCGCCGGACTGATCATCGCCGTCGCCGGCGGCACGGCTATCGCCGTCGCCGCCTCGAGCGGCGGCCCGACCCCGCCGCGCGAGTCGCTGGCCCAGGCCCTCCATCAGGCCGCCACCGCTCCGACGGTCAGCGGTCTGTCCGCTCGGATCACCTTCACCAACAACCTGATCGGCGCCGACAACCTCCAGGGCAGCGGCAACAGCGATCCGATTCTCACCGGAGCCAGCGGCCGCCTGTGGGTGTCCACGACCGACCATCGCCTGCGCCTCGAGCTGCAGGGGCAGGGCGGCGACGCCCAGCTGGTGATCGACAACGGTGCGTTCTCGATCTATGACCCGAGCTCGAACACCCTGTACAAGGGCACGCTCCCGAGCTCGTCGGACGGCAAGTCGTCCTCCACCTCCAGCGAGACGATCCCGACCGTGGCCCAGATCCAGACCCAGCTGAACCAGCTCATGCAGAACCTGAACGTGGTCGGGCCGCTGCCGCGCAACGTGGCCGGACAGCCGGCCTACAAGGTCAAGGTCTCGCCCAAGCACGACGGCGGCCTGCTCGGCGATGTCCAGCTGGCCTGGGACGCCGCCCATGGGATCCCGCTGGGGATCTCGATCTACGCGCGTGATTCGGGCACGCCGGTGCTCGAGCTCAAGGCAACCGGGATCTCCTTCGGCCAGGTCGCGCCCGGCGACCTGTCGATCAAGGCCCCGGCGAGCGCGAAGGTCGTCCAGGTCTCGTCGGCCGCCGATCACGCGGCCGCGGACAAGACGGGCAAGGGCAAGGGCGCGGGCGCCAAGAAGCGCCACACCCAGGTCACCGGACCGGCCGCAGTCCAGGCGCACCTGCCGTTCACGCTGGCCGCGCCGACCACCGTGGCCGGCCTCCCCCGCCAGTCGGTCGAGCTGCTCAACTGGGGCGGCCACCCGGCGGCGCTGGCCACCTACGGCCAGGGCCTCGGCGGGATCGCGGTGATCGAGCAGGCGGCCACGAGCTCGCAGTCGCAGAGCAAGTCGAGCTCGTCGAGTGACAGCAACGGCCAGCCCGGCCTGAGCCTCCCGACCGTGACGATCAACCCGACGACCTCGGGTCAGGAGCTGGCCACCGCGCTCGGGACGGTTCTGCGGTTCACCAACGGAGGGGTCTCCTACACGGTCCTCGGCTCGGTGCCGCCCGCGGCAGCCGAGGCCGCGGCCAGACAGCTCGCGCCTTAAGGGGTATACCCCTTCACGTGACCAACCCCGCTGACGCTCCCACCAGCCCCGGACCTGCACCCGTCGAGGTCCGGGGCCTGGTCAAGCGCTACGGCGAGCTGACCGCCGTGGCGGGCGTCGATCTGACCGTCGAAGCCGGCGACGTGTACGGGTACCTCGGCCCGAACGGCGCCGGCAAGACCACGTGCCTGCGCATGATGCTGGGTCTGATCCGTCCCACCGAGGGGACGGTCCGGCTGTTCGGACGCGATCCCCTCGAGTCCGTGCATGCGCTTGACGGCGTCGCCGGGTTCGTCGAGGCCCCCACCTTCTACCCGTACCTGAACGGCCGGCGAAACCTCGAGCTGCTGGCCTCGTTCGACGGCGACGACGCGCGCGGGCGGATCGACGAGGCACTCGAGACCGTCGAGCTGGCCGACCGGGCCAAGGACCGAGTAGGCGGCTACTCGCATGGCATGCGCCAGCGCCTGGGCATCGCGGCCGCGCTTCTGCGCGACCCGCAGCTGCTCCTGCTCGACGAGCCTGCCACCGGACTCGATCCCGCCGGCATGCGCGACATGCGCCTGCTGATCCGCCGCCTGGCCGACCAGGGGATGACCGTCTTGCTCTCGAGCCATCTGCTCGCCGAGGTCGAGGAGCTGTGCAACCGGGTGGCGATCGTCCGCACGGGCAAGATCGTCTACGAGGGGGCGATCGCCGAGCTCAAGCGAAGCGCCGGCGCGACCTATCGCCTGTCCACCACCGACGACGAGCGCGCGATGGCCGTGTGCCGCGCGCAACCGGGGGTGGGCGACGTGCGGGTGGTGCACGGTCGCATCTCGTTCACCGCCGACGACGGGACGGTGGCCGAGCTCAGTCAGGCGCTGATCGAGGCCGGGGCGCTGATCCAGATGCTCGCGCCGCAGACGGTCACGCTCGAGGACCTGTTCTTCTCGCTCACCGAGGGCGACGGCGTGGTTGACGAAAAGGCGCCGGCGGTGGCGACGCGATGAGCGCGGTCGCCGAGTCGACCGGCGCGGTGCGCAGGCCCGCGCGCTCGCGCCCGGGAGTCCGGGCCGTGTACCGCTGGGAGCTGTTCAAGCTCCGCTACCAGAAGCGCACCTATCTCGGGTTGGGCGCGGCGGCGGTCGTCCCGATCATCTTCGTGGTGGCCATTCACTTCCGCCACCACCGAGACGCCGGGGGCGGGGACTTCGCGTTCGCGTCCTATCTGACCAAGAGCGGGCTGGTCGTGCCGCTGGTCATCCTGCTGTTCGGCGCGGTGTGGATGTTCCCGCTGATCACCGCGCTGGTGGCCGGCGACATCTTCGCCTCCGAGGATCACAACGGGACTCTCAAGACCGTCCTGACCCGGTCGCTGGAGCGCTGGCAGATCTTCGCCGGCAAGGCGCTCGCGGCGGCCACCTACGCGGTCGTGGCGATCTTCATCAACGGCACGGTGGCGGTGATCGCCGGGTGCATCGAGTCCGGCTTCAACTCGGTGCAGACGCTGAGCGGATCGATCGTCTCGGCTCCCAAGGGGCTCGAGCTCGTGTATCTGAGCCTGCTCGTCTATCTGATCCCGATCGCCACGGTGGTGTGCATCGGGCTGCTCCTGTCGACGGTGACGCGCAACAGCGCCGCCGCGGTGGTGGGAACGCTGATGATCTCGCTGCTGTTCCAGCTGATCGGGATCCTCCCCGGCCTCGGCGCGACCGTGCCGTACCTGCTCTCGACCCAGTTCAACGCCTGGCAGGGCCTGTTGCGCCAGCCGATCGACTGGTCGCCGATCGTGCGTGCGGTGTGGGTGTGCGCGCTGTACGGCATCCCCGCGCTCGGCACGGCCTTCCTGGTCTTCCTGCGCCGCGACGTCGCCGGTGGGTGACCGGGTCCTCGTCGTCGACGACGACCCGCCGCTCCGGCGGATGCTCGCGCGGACGCTGACCGCCGAGGGGTACGACGTCACGGTCGCGGGCGACGGCGGGGCCGCCATGGTCTCGGTGGAGCGGGCGGTCCCGGACGTGATCGTCCTCGATGTCGCGATGCCCGGGCTCGACGGCCTGACCGTGGCCCGTCGGCTGCGCGGCAAGGGCCTGCCGACGCCGATTCTGATGCTCACCGCGCGCGACGCGGTGCCCGACCGCGTGGCCGGCCTGGAAGCCGGCGCCGACGACTACCTGGTCAAACCGTTCGCGGTGCAGGAGCTGATCGCGCGGCTCCGGGCCCTGACCCGGCGAGTTGGGGATCCGGTCGGTTCTGAGGGGCTGCGGTCGTACGGGGACCTCACGTTCGATGTCGCGGCGCGGCGTGCCATCCGCGGTGGTCGGGCGATCGAGCTGACCGGGCGCGAGGCGGCGCTGCTGGAGCTGCTGCTGCGCGAGACCGGTCGTGTGGTCACCCGCGAGCGCGCGCTCGAGGAGATCTGGGACGGCGCCGCCGAGGCCAACGTGGTCGATCGCTACGTCACCCGCCTGCGGCGCAAGCTGGGCTCGCCCCCGCTGATCCAGACGGTCAGGGGAAGCGGGTTCACGCTCAGGGCGTGAGGGGGCGGGGGCGGATGTGAGCTGGCCCGGGGGCTGGGCGCGGGCGCTAGGCCACGCCGGCGACGAGCAGCGCCTCGAGCTGATCGTCGCTCACCGGCCGGCCGATCGCGTAGCCCTGCACGGCGTCGCACCCGAGCTCGCGGAGCTGCTCGAGCTGGGCCTCGCTCTCGACTCCCTCGGCGATCACGTCCAACCCGAGCGCGTGGCCGAGCTCGACCAGGGCCCCAAGCATGGCGGCGTTCTCCGGGTCGGCGCCCAGCCCGGCGACGAAGCTCTCGTGGATCTTCACCGCGTCCACCGGCAGCTCCCGCAGCCGCAGGATCGACAACGCCCCGACGCCGAAGTCGTCGATGGTGAGCCGCACCCCGACGGCCTTGAGCGCGTGCAGGGCGCGGATCGCGCTGTCGGGATCCTCGGCCAGCCCGGTCTCGGAGGACTCGAGGTAGATCGCCGCGGGATCGAGCTCGCCGGCCCGCAGCTGCTCGCCGAGCAGCTCGGGCAGCGCCGGGTCGCGCAACTGGCGTTGTGAGATGTTCAGCGAGAGCGTCATCTCGGGCTTGCGCACGCGCCACCTGGACAGTTGGGCGAGCCCCTCTGCGAGCACGAACCGTCCGATCGGCACCGACACGCCGAGATCCTCGGCCAGCGGCATGAACTCGGCGGCGCTGAGCAGGCCACGGGTCGGGTGCTGCCAGCGCAACAGCGCCTCGACGCCGCTGATCACTTCCGTGCCGTGGAGGATCAGGTGGGGTTGGTAATGCACGCGCAACTCACCACGCTCGAGCGCCTGGCGGATCTCCGACTCGAGCTCGATCCGCTGGTTGGCGCGCCGTCGCGACTCCTCGTCGAACAGCTCGAAGCGCGAGCGTCCCCGGTCCTTGGCCCGGTACATCGCGGCGTCGGCTTCGCGGATGATCGTGTCGGGCGTCACCGTCGGGTCGTTGACCAGCGCGATCCCGACGCTCACGGTCACGGTCAGCTGCACCCCGTCGACCTCGACCGCTCGTCCCGCGGCCTGGCAGATGCGGTCAGCGATCAGCACGACCTCGCGCTCGGAGGTGAGGCCCTCGAACAGGAAGGTGAACTCGTCGCCTCCGAACCTGGCCACCGTGTCCGTCGGGCGCATCAGCCCGCTCAGCCGTTCGCCGAGCGTCGCGAGCACATGGTCGCCGGCGGCGTGCCCCCGGGTGTCGTTGATCTCCTTGAAGTTGTCGAAGTCGAGGAACAGCACGGCGAGCGGCGCACCCGAGCGGCGGGAGCGCTCGAGCGCCACGCCGAGCCGGTCGAGGAACAGGGCGCGGTTGGGCAGGCCGGTGAGCTGATCGTGCATCGCCTGATGGGCGAGCTGGGCCTCCGCGCGTTTGCGTTCGACCGCGCGGATGAGCGCTCGCCGCAGCAGAACGGGCTCGAGCTCGGACTTGATCAGGCAATCCTGCGCCCCCAGCCTCACTGCCCCCCGCGTGAGATCCTCATCGTCCTCGGGGCAGAGAAGCACGATCGGGGCGTCGGGCGCCGACATCCGGACGTACTCGAGCAGCGACATCGGGTCCTCGCCGACCGCGGTTGGCGTTCCCTCGCGAGCCGGGACCGCGTCGAGCAGCACGCAGCAGCCGGGATGGTCGAGCAGCGCCTCGGCGGCCGCCGCGTCCCATGTGGCGTGCGTGACCAGGTGCACATCGCTCCACGTTGCGCGCAGCACCTCGTCGATCTGCCGTGCAGTGCGGTAATCCCCCGACAACAGCAGGACTCTCATCGGGCTCATCGGGACGGATCCGTCCACCAAAAAGCTCCCTTCACGAGCAATAGCTCCACATCCTTGTTCAAACCTGCCCAGCATAATTATGGTCCTCTACCCCAGAAACTTGTGGATCAGGCGAAAACTTCGCTGGCCGGGGTGTGGGGCCGGTGAACCTGCGCCGGCCGCAAACCTTGCGGGTCAGGCTGGTGGTGGCGGCGGCCGGTGCGATCGTGGCCGCACTCGCCCTGTTCGGGGTGGCCACCGTGGTCGTCGTGCGCCAGGAGCTGCGAGGCTCGCTCGACACCGCGCTGCGTCAGCGAGCCGAGCAGGTGGCCGAGCTGGCCGTGTCGGCGCCGGCCGTCCTGACCTCTCCGGGGGCGCTCGAGAGCCCGGTTTCGGGGCGGCAGATCGTCGTCGAGGTGGTCGACGCCCGCGGCCGGATCGTCGCGCGGTCGCTCACCCTCGGCGCTCAGCTGCTGCCTTCGGAGGACCGGCTCGCGCGCGCGGCGCGGGTGTCGGGCGCGTCCGGCTTCGAGGATGTCGACCTCGACGGCCGCCTGTTCCGTCTGTTCGCCGCCCCGATCGCCTTCAGCGGGCCGGCCGGCGGAGGAGCGGTGCTCGTCGCCTCCGACACGACCGACATCGCGCGCACGACCGACCACCTCGGGTTCGTGGTCGTCCTGATCGGTGTGGGGGTGGCCTTGCTGGCCGCGTTGGCCGCGGCGGCGATGACCCGGCGCGGCTTGCGGCCGTTGCGGCGCCTGGCGCTGGCGGCGGGCGAGATCGAGCGAACCGCGGACCCGTCCCGGCGGCTGGGATTGCCCGGAGGCGATCCGCCCGATGAGATCGGACAGCTGACCGGGGTGCTGAATCGCATGCTGGCCTCGCTGGAAGCGGCCCGCGCGGGCGAGCGGCGATTCCTCGCCGACGCCTCGCACGAGCTGCGCACGCCGGTGACCACGCTGCTTGGCAACGTCGAGTACGCCGCTCGTCACGGCGCCGATGCCGAGGTGCTCGAGGAGCTTCAGCGCGACGCCCGACGGCTGGCCCGGCTGGTCGACGATCTGCTCGTCCTGGAGCGCGCGGGCGGCGCCGATGGGTCGGGAGTGGCCATGCAGCCCGTCGATTTGGCCGAGGTGGTTTCGGAGGTTGTCTCCTCGCACGACGGCCGGGTTGTTACGGCGGGGCGGCTGGACGAGGTGTGCGTGCTCGGAGATGCCGGCGAGCTGGCGCGAGCGCTCACGAATCTGGTCGAGAACGCGCTCGTGCACGGGCCCGAGGGCGGCCGCGTATCGGTCTCGATGGTGGGTTTGGGCGGACGCGCGGAGCTGACCGTGCGCGACGAGGGAGCGGGGCCGGATCCCGATGACGCCGAGCGCCTGTTCGAGCGGTTCTGGCGCGGGGGCGAAGCGTCCGGTCGTCCCGGGTCGGGACTCGGGCTGTCGATCGTGGCGGCGATCGCGAGTCGCCACGGTGGGACGGTGCGCGTTCAAGGATCGGCGTTCACGATCGATCTCCCGCGGGTTGATCGGACGCAGGATTCCTTGCAGGATCAAAATCGCGCCGAATAGGGAATTCTCATACTGCTCTTACTGAGCGCTGACACTCTCTCGCCACAGTGAATCCGAACATGGGACACGAGTATCGAAATGCTGGCCGCCCAGACCGGTCCCGGGCCGTCCTGATTCGCGACGCGGCGCTGGCGCGCGTCGGTCGTACGCGGCGCTGGGTGATCGCCGGCGCGGCGGCGCTGACCGCCGGCTTTGCCGCGCTGGTGTCTGCGGTGGCCCCGGGTCGGACGCTCTCGCACAAGGAATCTTCGGGCGAGGCGGTCGCGAGCGCTGGCACAGGTGCCCGGACGACGGCCTCCGTGAACGGCGCCAGCTCAGCGATCCCGAGCATGCCGGCGGCGGCGAGCTCGAGCGATCTCGGCCTCCAGGCGCCCAGCCAGGCACCATCGCAGGACAACTCGCAGCCGGCCCAGCCTTCTGCGCCGCAGCAGTCTCAGCCGGCTCAGTCGCAGACGCAGAGCATCCCGTCGCAGCCGCCGGCCGCGGCTCCGCAGTCCTCGGGTGGCGGCGGTGGCGGCGGGGTCGTTTCCGGAGGCTCCTAGTCTCCTCTGTACCGGCTCGTCCGGCAGCCATGTCATCGCAACCCTCGGACCTGATTCGCCTCGATGCGTTTGGCACCGTCGCGGTCGTGACGGCGACCGATCCGGCTCGGCTCGACGTCGCCGCGGGGGCCGTGTCCGGGGTGGTCGACGAGTTCGACCGCGCCTGCTCGCGCTTTCGCCCCGACTCCGAGCTGTCGATGGTGAACGCCTCGGCTGGGCTGGCCGTGCGGGTCGGGCCGCTGTTGGTCGAGGCGGTGAGCGCTGCGCTGCGCGCCGCGCGCCTCACCGCGGGCGATGTCGATCCGACGGTGGGGGAGGCGTTGATCGCGCTTGGCTATGACCGCGACTTCGATGAGCTTTCGGTGGTTTCGGGCGAGCCGTCCTTTGTGCTGGATGGGCCGGGTCGGCCGGGTCGGCCTTTGGCCGCGGTATCCGGCTGGCGGACCGTGCAGGTCGATCGCGAGGCCGGGACGATCCGCGTGGCCCCCGGCGTGAGCCTCGACCTCGGCGCCACGGCCAAGGCGCTCGCCGCCGACCATGCTGCGGCGGCGGCGCACGAAGCCGCCGACTGCGGCGTACTCGTCTCGCTCGGCGGCGACCTCGCGATTTCCGGCCCCGCTCCCGATGAGGGCTGGCGGGTACGGGTGACCGACGACCACCGAGCCGGGGTCAGCGCTCCCGGTCAATGGATCTCGCTGCGCGTCGGCGGCCTGGCCACCTCGAGCGTGGCCGTCCGCCGCTGGCAAACCGATGCGGGCGTCGCCCATCATCTGATCGACCCGGCCACGGGCGGCTCGGTCGACTCCGCCTGGCGAACGGTCAGCGTGTGCGCGGCGTCGTGCCTGGATGCCAACATCGCCAGCACGGCCGCGATCGTCCGCGGTTCGCGAGCGCGGGCGTGGCTGTCGGAGCTGCGCTTGCCGAGCCGGCTGGTCGCGGTTGACGGGACGGTCTGCCACGTGGCCGGCTGGCCTTCGGCCGGCGATGAGCTCCCAGTGGGATCTGCGGTGGGCGTCGAGGAGGGGCGGAATTGAGCTTCCCCCTGGCCGCGACCCTCAGCCCGAGCGCATACTGGTACCTCGCGCGCGGAACCGGCGCGGTGGCCCTGGTGCTGCTCACGGTCAGTGTGGTCCTCGGGATCCTCGGTTCGGTGCGCTTCACGGCGCCGCGCTGGCCCCGCTTCGCGATCGACGCGGTGCACCGCGATGTGTCGCTGCTCGTGCTCGTCGTGCTGGTCATCCACATCGTCACCAGCGTGCTCGACGGCTTCGCGCCGATTCGTTTGTTCGACGGGGTGATCCCGTTCGTGACGCCTTACCGTCCGCTGTGGATGGGTCTTGGCACCGTGGCGTTCGACCTGATGCTGGCCATCGCGATCACCAGCCTGGTGCGGCGGCGGCTCGGCTATCAGGCCTGGCGGGCCGTTCACTGGCTCGCCTATGCGAGCTGGCCGGTCGCCGTGCTCCACGGCCTCGGCACCGGCAGCGACGTCAAGCAATGGTGGATGCTGGCCCTGACCGCGGCTTGCATCGTGGCGGTGCTCGTCGCGGTGTGGACGCGGATCGCCAGCACGTCGGGCGAGTACACCGGGCTGCGCGCGCCGGCCACCGCGCTGGCGGTGGTCACGCCAATCGGGCTGGCCGTCTTCACCCTTGCCGGGCCGCTTCAACATGGCTGGGCGCGGCGCGCCGGCACGCCGCAGACGCTGCTCGGCGCGCCGGCGTCCTCCGGGTCGCCGGGTTCGGCTTCATCGTCCACGTCATCCGCTCCCCCGCCGGCGTCGTCCGGGTCATCGAGTGCGTTGGGCGGCTCGTGGGGCGCGAGCGTGAACGGGACCGTGACCGAGGGGCAGGCGCCGGGTGGGGCGATCGTCGACCTCGCCCTGCAGGTGAACGGTAGGGTGCGCGGCCGGCTGCGGGTCAGGCTCGGCGGCGTTCCGATCGATGGCGGTGGCGGCCTGTCGATGACCGGTAGCCAGGTCGACCTCGCGGTGGCGGGACAGCCCTCGGTGCTCCAGGGCCGCATCGTCTCTCTGCGCGGCGAGGAGTTCGACGCCCGGGTCTCGGGCGCAGCCGGCACCACGCTCGACCTCCACGCCCAGCTCCAGATAGACACCAACGACAACAAGGTGACCGGCACGCTCTCGGGCGCACCGGCGGGCGCATGAGCGTCGGGGACGGGGGTCACCACGGGCTCCCGCGTCTGCTCGCCGGGCTCGAGCCGGGCGGTGGCGCGATCACGCTGTCCGCCCACGCCCGCGTGCACGGGCCGCTCCCGAACATCGCACCCCACCAGCTGATCGAGGAGGTCGAGCGCAGCGGCCTGCGCGGTCGGGGCGGCGCCGACTTTCCCACCGCGCGCAAGCTCCGGGCCGTGGCCGACCGCCGGCGCGTAGGACCGCTGATCGTCAACGGATCGGAGACCGAGCCGGCTAGCGCCAAGGACCGGCTGCTGCTCGGGCGGCTGCCCCATCTGGTGCTGGATGGCGCGGTGCTCGCGGCCCAGGCCGTGGGCGCCTCCGAGGTCATCGTCAAGGTCGGCGACGGAGCGCTCGACGCCTTGCGCGCGCTGGACGGCGCGATTTCGGTGCGAGATTCCGATCGGGTCCGGATCTCGGTGGTGGCCGGCCCCGAGGGCTACGTGAGCGGTGAAGAGAGCGCCGTCGTCCACTACCTCAACTCCCAGGTGGCCAAGCCGACGCTCGTTCCTCCGCGGCCGTTCGAGCGCGGCTACCGCGGCCGCCCCACGCTGATCCAGAACCCCGAAACGCTGGCCCAGCTTGCCCTGGTCGCCCGGTTCGGTTCGCGCTGGTACCGCGAGCTCGGCACGGTGGCCGACCCCGGGTCGGCGCTGGTCACGATCACCGGTGCGGTTCGCGCGCCTGGGGTGTACGAGCTCGCCTTCGGCACCTCGATGAGCGATCTGTTGGCGGCCGCCGGCGGACCGTCCGAGCCGCTCCAGGCGCTGCTGGTCGGCGGCTACTTCGGCACCTGGGTCGACGCCTCGGCCGCCGTTGGCCTACGCCTGGCTCGCGAGGACCTCCGCTCGGTGGACTGCTCGCTCGGCTCCGGCGTGCTGATCGCCCTGGGCGAGAGCGCGTGCGGCCTGCACGAGAGCGCCCGGGTGATCACCTACCTGGCCGAGCAGTCGGCCGGTCAGTGCGGTCCGTGCGTCTACGGCCTGCGGGCGATCGCCGATACCGTCGCGGCCCTGGCTTCGGGCGTCGCGCACGCCGGGGAACGCGACCGGGTCCTGCGCTGGGCGCAGGAGATCCGCGGGCGGGGCGCCTGCCATCACCCGGACGGCGCCGTGCGCTTCGTGGAGAGCGCGCTACGCGTGTTCGGCGGGGATATCGAGTCGCACCGCCGCGGTCGCTGCGGCGCTCGCCCAGCCGGGCTGCCGCTCGGCGAGACCGCGCTGGCGCCGCCTCGTCTGGGTGCTTCCGAGCGCCCGGCGGCGCGGACGCGTCGGAGGGTGGCCCGATGAGGGCGAGCTTGCGCATCAACCCGATCGCCTGCGAAGCGCACGGCCTGTGCGCCGAGCTGCTCCCCGAGTTGATCCGCCTGGACGACTGGGGCTACCCGATCATCGACGAGTCAGAGGTGCCGGCGGACCTGATCGGACTGGCTCGGCGCACCGTCGATGCGTGTCCGACGCTCGCGGTGCTGCTCGACGAGGCGTGAGTTAGGTCGCGGGCCCGGCGGGCGGGGCGGACCTGGCGGGCGGGGCGGGCTCTCGTGGGGGCTCGTCGTCGCCTTGGTCGGGCGGAGCGGCCAGCTCGAGCTGCCACCAGCCGACGTCGCGCCACGCGCCCAGCTTGAATCCGATGCGCCGGTACACGCCGACGGGTTGGAAGCCGAGCGCCTCGTGCAGGCCGACGCTCGCGTCGTTCGGCAGGGTGATGCCGGCGCAGGCGATCCGGAATCCCTGGTCGGTGAGGGCTTCGAACAGGTTCTCGTAAAGCCTGCGCCCGACGCCGGCGCGCTGACGGTCGGGGGCCACGTAGACGGTAACGTCGGTTGCCCAACGGTACGAGGCTCGCTCGCGGTGACGGGTGGCGTAGGCGTAGCCGATCACCTCGCTCCGGTCCTCGGCCACCAGCCATGGATGGGTGCCGGTGGTGGTGGCGATCCGCTCGGCGATGTCTTCTGCGGTTGGCGGGCGTTCCTCGAGCGAGATCACCGTGTCCCGGACGTAGGGCGCGTAGATGGCCGCGCACGCGGCGCCATCCCGCGCGCTGTCGGCAGCGCGGATCAGCATCCCTGGAATGTAGTCTCGGGTCCGACGACCATGCAGAATCTGACCGATGAGCAGCGCGCGTTCGTCGAGGCGATCCGCGACTTCGCCCGGCGCGAGTGCGGCACCCGCGAGCAGCGCGATGCCTTGACCGACGGGGGTGTGGAGCCTCACAACCCCGAGGTGTATGCGCAGATCGCGTCGCTCGGATGGCTCGGCGTGGCGATCCCGGAGGCATACGGCGGATCGGGCGGCGGCGCGGTCGACCTGTGCCTGCTGTGCGAGGAGTTCGCGCGTGGCCTGATCCCGATGGGCTTCTTCCCGGTCACGATGATGGCCGCGCGTCCGGTCGAGCTGTTCGGGTCTCCGGTCTTGCAGGAAGAGATTCTCGGCGGGATCGTGGCCGGGCGGACGGGCGCTATCGCGATGTCCGAGCCCGAGGCGGGGTCGGACGTCGGCAACCTGTCGTGCCGGGCCGCGCGTTCGGACGGCGCGTTCGTCATCAACGGTCAGAAGACGTGGATCACCGGTGCGCACGTGGCTTCGCAGATCGTGGTGGTGACCCGCACGACGCGTGGCGAGGACAAGCACTTTGGGTTGACCATGATCTCGGTCCCGCGTGGTGTTGATGGTCTTGAGATCCGCGGGATCGGCACGATGGGCGGTCGCGAGGTCAACGACATGTACTTCACCGACTGCCAGGTTTCTGCTGACCGGGTCGTCGGACAGGTCGATCACGGGTGGATGCAGCTCATGGCCGGGCTGAACAACGAGCGGCTGATCATCGCCGCCCAGTCCCTCGGCATGGCCCAACGCGCGTTCGACGACGCGCTGGCCTACGTCAAGGAGCGCCGGCAGTTCGGGCGGGCGATCGGCAGCTTCCAGACGATCAAGCACCGCCTGGCCGACCTGGCCTGCGAGCTCGAGGCGACGCGGGAGCTGGTGTATGGCGTGGCGTCCACGGTCGACGCCAACCCCGGCAAGATGTTCCCCCGCGAGGCCTCCATGGCCAAGCTCAAGGCGACCGAGCTGGCCAAGCGCACCGCGCTCGAGGGCATGCAGATGATGGGCGGCTACGGCTACGCCACCGAGTACGACATGGAGCGCCACGTCCGCGCCACGCTGGTGACCACCATCTACGGTGGCGCCTCCGAGATCCAGCGCGAGATCATCGCCCGCTCCCTCGGTTTGTAACAACATTGTCAAAATCCGAGCGGCCCCGGCCGTCGCGCGTCATTGTGTGCAGCCCATGGCCGCCGCGCACACGAAAATTCCATCATTCGGGGGCTGTCACGCCGCTGCTGACGGATTCTTCGTCCTGGGAGGCTGTCGCTCAATTGGCGGCGGGAATTGAATGGGGGGGTCCGGTGCGGTTCGTGTTGGGGGTGGCTGGGCCTGCCGCCCGGGCTCAAGCGGCCGTGGGGAGGGT
>JAFAWR010000141.1 GCA_019241635.1 Solirubrobacterales bacterium | reverse complement strand
CCGCCGGTAGCCACTCCCTCAGATCAGGCGGCAACAACAACACCTGATCCCGATCACACGCAATGAAGTTCTGAGCCATACCCGAAAGGGTCTTAAACCCGCCGGACAGACCCAGCCCGATTTATGCGACAGCCTCCCAGAACGAATTTTCCGTCACCAGCCGCGGAGGCGCGCCGGAATGATGGAATTTTCGTCTTGGGCGGGGAAGTGTGGGCGTGGGTGCTCGGGGTTGCGGGCGCGGGGCGAGGCTACGACTCGACTCGTCCATGACCAGGAACCCCGGAACGGGAGGTTTCCGCCATTGGCTGCGCGCGTTTCTCCGGGTGACGGATTCCTCCCGTGGGACGGGAACTATGCGTCACGCGTGTGGACGCGCCCCCGCGAATGGCGGAAATTTCCCGTTTTCGTGGGGGGCGGGGGTCGCGGCGGGGTGGGGCGGGGTGGGGCGGGGGGTCAGGAGGGGTCGTCGGTAACCAGGAACACCGGGAGCTTGGAACGGCGACGGACGCGCTGGGGCTCCTGGGACCACAGCATGTCCCCCACAACGCGTCCCCGGTCGGGGTCGGCGGTCATGACGATGGCGTCGCAGCCGGCGAACTCGGCCTCCTGGAGGATCCGCTTGGTCGATTTGCGGGTCCCGACGACGTGGCCGTCGGCGTCGATGCCCTTGCGCTCGAGGCGCTTGACCGCGCGGTCGACGATCTTGCGCTGCTCCTCCCACTCGCGCTTGGTCGGGAGCAGGCCCGGGTTGGGCAGGCCGAAGGCGACCCCGTGCACGCGGGCGATCGAGAACACCCGAACGGTGGCGTCGCCCGGCCGGGCCAGCTCGATCACCCGGGCGATCGCGGCGTCGCTGAACGGCCGCCCCTCGGAGGCGAGGAGGATCCGCTCGAGGCGCCCCGGCTCGGCGGGCGGCTGCGGCCGGCGGCGGCTCACCCGGGCGGCAACCGCACTCACGGGTCAGAGGCCCCGGCGATCGGGGCCGGAGTCGGGCCGAGGAGCTCTTCGGCCTGCGCGGGATAGCGCTTGTTCTCGAACAGCTTGCGGTACGCGTAGAAGCCGAGGTAGGAGAGCAGGGTGGCGATCCCGATGAAGTAGTAGACCAGCGTCGAGTGCCCGGCCTGCGAGCACGAGCAGGACGCGTACACGGGACCGCCGTAGAAGTAGATCACGACATAGAGGCCGGCGATCCCCAGCGCGACGTACTTCATCCACTCGGGCAGCTTGAACGGCCGGCGCACGTTCGGCCGGTGCTTGCGGAGCAGGTAGTAGCCGATCAGGACCGGGATGAACGAGGCCAGGTAGCCGACGTTCGAGAACGTGTAGATCTCGACCGCGCCCCCCATGAACACGACGGCGATCGAGCACGCCACGTTGAACCACATCGAGCGGTTGGGGACGCCGTGCTTGTTGACCTTCTGGAAGAAGCGGGGGAACTGGCCGTCGACCGACATCTGGTGCAGCGAGCGTGCGGTGCCGGTGATCGCGTTCAGTGCCGAGAGGATCAAGGCCAGGATCAGCATTAGCGCGATCAGCCAGTTGAGGATGTTCGAGCCCGCGCCAGCGCCGAACACCTTCGAGCTGAACGTGACGAAGATCGTCTTGGGATCCGCGAGCGTCGCGTTGCCGAGCGCGTGGACCCCGATCACGAGCACGAACGCCACCGGGATCATCGTGTAGATGAACAGGCCGTAGAGGCCCTCGAGGTTCATGGCGATCTTGGCGTCGCGATCGGGGTTGCGCGTCTCGCCGATGTAGCAGGCGGCGGCCTCCATCGCGATCACGTTCCAGGTGAGCAGGAACGAGAACGCGATGTACAGGGTCAGCCAGCCGTGGTGGAACTGGCTGGCGAAGAAGCCCGAGCCGTCGGTGTGGCGGAAGTGGAACAGCTGGCCGAAGTCGACCACGCCCGGGTTGAAGATCCACGAGATGGCCAGGAACGTGAGCGGGATCATCGAGAGCAGCGCCAGCGTCGTGGCGAACACCGTGCCGAAGCGCAGCCCCATCACGGCCGGGATGGCCAGCAGCAGCAACCCGACCACCGAGATCCCCACCGTCCACCAGGCGATCGGCGTGTCGATCAGGGTGAACCCGGAAGTCGAGAGCACGAAGCGGTTGACGATGTAGAACGAGGCCAGGATCATGTTGAGCGGCCCCACCGGGAACCAGCCGAGCCAGTAGGCCCAGGCGGTGAAGCCGTTGATGTGCTCGGCCAGCCGGGGCCAGCGGTCCTTGTATGCCGGATACGCGTAGGAGGGCAGTCCGCCCGAGCGGTCGGGCATCATCGCCGAGAGCTCGGCCAGGACCAGGCAGACCAGGTACCCGCTGATCGTGATCACCACGATCACGGGGATCGACGCGGCGCCCAACGAGGTGACCATGACCGGGGCGATGCCGGTGACCAGGATGGTGCCGGCCAGCCCGATGACGAACGCGCCCCACCAATTGGTCGTCTTCGGCAATCCCGCGGATGCGTAGACGAGCTCGTCGTGTTCGCCGCTTGATGACACGTCCGTCATGTGCCCTCCAATGAGACCCAGGTTGTCGGTAGGCGCGATTAGGCTCCCACGTGACCGGGAGGCGTGCGAGGCGCGATGCGCACACAATTGCATCGCCTCACATGGAGCAGTTGGACACATTCCTCTCCCGGCACGCGCCGTTCGACGCGCTCGATGCGCACGAGCTACGCGAGCTGACCGCGGGCGCCCAGGAGCACTCCTTCCAGGCCGGCCAGGCCGTTCTCGTCGAGGACGGGCCGCCGGCGGCCGGCCTGTGGGTGGTGCTGACGGGGTCGATGGAGCTGACCCACGAGGGCGAGCCGGTCCAGGTGCTCGAGCCCGGGGAGTGCTTCGGGCACCCGTCGATGCTGAGCGGCATGGCGCCCACCTTCACGGTGCGCGCGCGCGAGCCGTCCTCCTGTGCGCTGCTCAGCGCCGAGGCCGGCCGGCGGCTGCTCGGCACCGAGACCGGAGCGGCCTACGTCGCGGTGTCGATGCGCAAGCGCCTGACCTACACCGGGCACACGGTCCACGGCCTGCTCGAGGTCGGCACGACGCCCGTATCGGCGATCATGCGCCCGCCGGTCTTCTGCGAGCCCGATGAGTCGCTGCGGGAGGCGGCGAGCCGCCTCGGGCGCGATGGGGTGTCCGCGCTGCTCGTCCGCCTCGGAGGGGACGGCCACTCCGAGGAGCGGCTGGGGATCCTCACCGACGCGGCCGTGCGCTCGGCGGTCGCCGTGGACGGCGTGCCGCTCGACGCCCCGGTCCGGCAGGCGGTCCGCAGCCCGGTGCCGATGGTTCCACCCGAGCAACTGGCGATCGAGGCCACGGTGGAGATGCTCGCCTCGGGCGGCGAGCACCTGGCGGTGCTCGACGGCGAGCGGATCTGTGGGATCGTGGCCGCCGGCGACCTGCTCGGCCTGGACGCGCACAGCCCGATCGCGCTTCGCCACGTCCTCCTCGGCGCCTCCGGGGAGGACGCGCTGGTCCGCGCGGCGGCGCAGATCCCGAAGCTGTTCGTGACCCTGGCCCGCGCCGGCGTTCCCCCGCGCGAGCTCGGCCGCGTCCTCAGCCTGCAGCACGACACGGTCGTGGCGCGGCTGATCGAGTTCTCGATCGCCGCGCGCGGTCCCGCGCCGGTGGCCTGGAGCTGGCTCGATCTGGGAAGCGTGGCCCGACGCGAGTTCACGCTGGCCTCCGACCAGGACAACGCCCTGGCCTACGCCGATTCCAGATCGGAGCCCGCCGATCCCGCCGACGCGGGCGAGGAGGGCGTCGATGCCTACTTTGCCCAGCTCGGGCGCGACGTCAACGACGGCCTGGTCAGATGCGGCATCGGCCTGGACAACAACGGCGTGCTGGCCGGCAACCGCCAGTGGCGCATGTCCACGCGCGAGTGGCTGAGCACGTTCGCGAGCACGATGGAGGAACCCGACGAGTCACATCTGATCCGCGCCACGGTGTCGTTCGACTTCCGCTCGAGCGCGGGTGGGCTGATGATCGCGCCCGAGCTGACCGAACGCGTGCGCGCCGCCCGCCGCCACGCCCAGTTCATGCAGCTGATGGCGCGGACCGCCACGGGCTATCCGGTGGCGCTGTCGTTCCGCGGCCAGCTGGCCAGCGGACAGCACGGGGATCCGCCGGGGCGGCTGGACCTCAAGCGCGGGGCGATCATCCCGCTGGTCAACCTGGTCCGCTACCACGCACTGGCCGGCGGGGTGACGATCTCGGGCACGCTCGACCGGATCGAGGCGGCGGCCAGCGTCGGGGTGCTCGAGCGGGCCGTGGCCGACGGTCTGCGCGAGGCGTTCGACGTGATCAACGGGGTGCGCTTCGAGCACCACGCCGCCCAGGTCCAGGCCGGCGCGACCCCGGACAACCTGATCGATCCCGAGCAGCTGGCGCCGATCGCGCGCACCGAGCTGCGGGAGGCGCTGCAGGGGGTGCGGCGGGCTCAGAAGCGGGTCGGCGCGTGGTCGCCGCCGTGACCCCGTCGCACTGAACCACGGCCGGCCGCGGCGCTAAGGCGACGTAAAGAGGTGGCGGCGAGCACCACATTCGGAGGAGAAAGTGTGCTCCTGGAGGCCATTGGCCGTCCCATCGCCACGGACTAGCCTGGGCTCGCCATGTGTGGCATCGCCGGTCTCTACACGAAGTCGGCCACGCTTCGTGAGCACCTCGGCGCGCTCCTCGCGGACATGCTCGAGCAGCTCTCGGACCGTGGGCCGGACAGCGCGGGCGTCGCGTTCTATCGCGACCCGGCGCCGGCTGGCTGGTGCAAGGTCTCGCTGCACTCGCCGTCTCACGCGCCCGAGTGGGACGCGCTGGGCGGCGAGCTCGCGGCGCAGTTCGGCGAGGCTTCTGGCCCGCGCGTGCGCGCGACGCACGCGGTGTTCGAGATCGCCGCCCAGGCCGAGGAGGCGCAGGCCTGGCTGCTCGACCGTCATCCCGAACTGACGTTGATGAGCGCCGGGAGCTCGATCGAGATCTACAAGGAGGCCGGGCTCCCGACGCGGTTCGTCGAGCGCTTCGCCCTTGAGCAGATCACCGGCAGCCACGCGCTCGGCCACACCCGGATGGCCACCGAGAGCCGGGTGACCACCGAGCACTCGCATCCGTTCTCGACGGGGCTGGACCTGTGCCTGGTGCACAACGGCTCGCTGTCGAATCACAACCGCCTGCGGCGCACGCTGGCGCGCGAGGGGATCCGCTTCCGCACCGACTGCGACAGCGAGGTGGCGGCCGGCTACCTGACCTGGCGTCTGCGCGAGGGGGCGACGCTCGAGCAGGCTCTCGAGGCATGCCTCGACGACCTCGACGGGTTCTACACGTTCGCGGTCGGGACGGCTGACGGATTCGCGGTGCTCCGCGACCCGATCGCCTGCAAGCCGGCGGTGATGGCCGAGACCGACGAGTGGGTGGCGATGGCCTCCGAGTACCGGGCGATCGCCGTGTTGCCGGGGGCCGAGGACGCGGTCACGTGGGAGCCCGCTCCGGGTCAGGTGTACAGCTGGGGCACCGCGTCGCTGGTGGCTTAAAGAGAGGCTCGGAAGTGGCCACTCCCGAGATAACCCAGGAGGTGGTCCGCTCGTTCGACCTCGCGGTCGACACGGTGCGCGAGCTCAACCAGGCGTTGCACTCCGAGGCGAGCGCCGGGCGGGTCGTGGTGCGCAACCCCGGCGGACGCCACGCGGTCGCGGTCGGGCTCGACGCGCCCTACGAGGTGGAGATCGAGGGGCACGTCGGCTACTACTGCGCCGGCATGAACAAGCTGGCCACCGTCCGCGTGCGGGGCAACTGCGGAGTCGGCGTGGCCGAGAACATGATGTCCGGGCTCGTGGTGATCGAGGGCAGCGCGTCGCAATCGGCGGGAGCGAGCGCGCGGGGCGGGCGCCTGGTCATCCACGGCGATGCCTCGGCCCGCTGCGGGATCTCGCTCAAGGGGGCGGACATCGTGGTGCGCGGGTCGATCGGGCACATGGGCGCGTTCATGGGCCAGAAGGGGTGCCTGGTGGTGTGCGGCGACGCCGGCGACTCGCTGGGGGACTCGCTGTATGAGGCGCGCCTGTACGTACGGGGATCGGTGGCCGGCCTGGGCGCCGACTGCATCGAGAAGGAGATGCGCGCCGAGCACGTGGCGCAGGTCCGGGAGCTGCTCGCGGCGGCGGAGATCGACGACGTCGACGCGGCGGAGTTCCGCCGGTACGGGTCAGCGCGAAGGCTCTACAACTTCCACGTCGACAACCTGGGGAACTACTGACGATGAGCGCAGGGGTGAACGGCTGGCACCCGGGACTGCGAGAGTCGGCCACTTTCGACCGTAACTCGATCGCCGAGATCCAGCGCGCCGCGCGCGAGGGCATCTACGACATCCGCGGGTTCGGGGCCAAGCGCCAGGTTCCCCACTTCGACGACCTCCTGTTCCTCGGCGCTTCGGTGTCGCGCTATCCGCTCGAGGGCTATCGGGAGAAGTGCGCGACCGATGTAGTAATCGGGACCCGGTACGCGCGCGAGCCGGTGAAGCTCGACATCCCGATCACGATCGCCGGCATGAGCTTCGGGGCCCTCTCGGGACCGGCCAAGGAAGCGCTGGGCCGGGGCGCCACCGAGGTGGGAAGCTCGACGACGACCGGGGACGGGGGGATGACGCCCGAGGAGCGTGAGCACTCCAAGACGCTCGTCTACCAGCTGCTCCCCTCGCGCTACGGGATGAACCCCGACGACCTGCGCCGGGCCGACGCGATCGAGGTGGTGGTCGGGCAAGGAGCCAAGCCGGGCGGCGGCGGCATGCTGCTCGGCCACAAGATCTCCGACCGGGTGGCCGAGATGCGCGACCTGCCCAAGGGCATCGACCAGCGGAGCGCCTGCCGCCATCCCGACTGGACCGGCCCCGACGATCTCGAGATCAAGATCGAGGAGCTGCGCGAGATCACGGACTGGCGGATCCCGATCTACGTCAAGGTCGGAGCTTCGCGCACCTACTACGACGTCGCGCTGGCGGTCAAGGCCGGTGCCGACGCCGTCGTGCTCGACGGCATGCAGGGCGGCACGGCGGCGACCCAGGACGTGTTCATCGAGCACGTGGGCATCCCGATCCTGGCCGCGATCCCGCAGGCGGTCGAGTCGCTGGTCGAACTCGGCATGCACCGGGAGGTCCAGCTGATCGTGTCCGGAGGGATCCGCTCCGGGGCGGACGTGGCCAAGGCGCTGGCCCTTGGCGCCGATGCGGTTTCGATCGGCACCGCGGCGCTGATCGCGCTCGGCGACAACGCGCCCGAGCACGACGCCGCCTACCGGGCGATCGGGTCGGCGGCCGGCTACTACGACGACTACCAGGCCGGGCTCGATCCCGCCGGGATCTCGACCCAGGACGAGGAGCTGGCCGCGCGCCTGGATCCGGTCGAGGGTGGGCGGCGGCTGGCCAACTACCTGCGGACGCTGACGCTCGAGGCACAGACGCTGGCCCGGGCGTGCGGGAAGTCGCATCTGCACAACCTCGAGCCCGAGGATCTGGTGGCGCTGACCATCGAGGCCGCGGCGATGGCCAGGGTCCCGCTGGCCGGAACCAGCTGGATCCCCGGGCTGGTCGCGCAACCGTAGGCGGCCAGAGGTGTATCAGCTAGCGCACAATCGTTCGAAATTCGGACGCGGGGCGCAAACCTGACGTCCGACGGGACGTTCATCCTGTGGACAAGGAGGATCGAACGGTGTTGGACGCCAACAAGAGTGCGGTCATCTCCGGGGGCTACGTCACCGAGCTGGTCTACGAGCTGCTTGACGCGCACGTGGACACGCTGCGCATGGCGCGCGATCTCGATGGGGATCCGGCGTGGGCCGCGCATCTCGACTATCTACGTGACCTGCAGCGGGTCGGGCGCGAGGCGCTCGCTCAGTCCGCGCGCCGGTAGCGGCTAAGGAACCGCGGGCGCGGCTAAGGAACCGCGGGCACGACCACGAGCGGGCGCTCGTCGCCCGCCAGTGAGTCGGTGTCGAATCCCGTCTCCTCGAGTCGCCGCACGTGCGGCATCCGCTCAAGGAAGCCATCCGCGGTCTCCAGGAAGCCGATCCGCGGCGTGCGGTAGTGCATCGGCACGACCCAGCGCGGGCTCAGCCGCTCGGTGATCGCCGCGGCCTGTTCGGGACCGATCGTCGGACCCGCACCGACCGGCAGGAACAGCAGGTCGATCTGACCGACCGCCGCGGCCTGCTCGTCGCGCAGGGCGCTCTGGCCGAAGTCGCCGAAGTGGGCGATGCGCACGCCGTCGAGCTCGAACACGAAGATCGTGTTGGGGCCCCGCTGGGTGCCCGCCTCCTCGTCGTGCTCGGAGGCGATGGCCACGACCTCGCCGACCGGAGACTCGAGCCGGCCCGCGGTCGAGCGGAGCACGGCGGGATCGCCGCCAATCGTCTCGACGCCGTTGTGGTCGGCGTGCTCGTGGGTGACCAGCACCAGGTCGGCGTCGACGCCGGTGATCAGCGGATAGTCGAACTGGATCCCGCGCGCGGCGAGCCCCGAGGTGTCACCGATCGGATCGATGAACACGGTGGCGTCGCGAGCGCTCAGACGGAAGGCAGCCTGCCCGTACCACTCGACCCGCATTGCGGGCCATAGCTTACGCGTGGGCGACGGTTGAGGCTCAGCGGAGGAAGACGGCTTCCGTGGCGACGATGGCCAGCGTGACAATCACGCAGAGCGCGATCGTGACGATGATCCGGTGCGCCTCGGTGCTCTCGCCGCTCAGGATCTGAATGAGGCCAGGCCGGTCGGCGTGGGTCTCCATCAGGGTCCCGGTGGTCTTTCCGCAGGTTGGGCAACGATCCAGCATCGCTCCCTCCTTAACAGGGAAGCTTGAGTAGGGATTTGGTGTGACGGCTTCCCGATGAGGCGGGAGGAACCGGCTTGTGCAGGTGATCGGCAGGCCCTGCTACGTCTTGACTCACCGGCTCACCCGATCCTCAAACCCCGGTAAGGTGCCCGCCGATGCCGGACCGTGCCGCGATCGTCACCGGAGCCTCCCGCGGCATCGGCTACGCGCTGGCCGAGGCGCTCGGCGAGGAGGGCCACGGGCTGACGATCAGCGCCCGCAAGCCCGAGACGCTTGAGCAGGCCGCGGCGCGTCTGCGCGAGCGCGGCTTCGAGGTCGAATCAGTGGTGGCCAACCTCGCCCATGAGGACGGGGTACGCGAGGTGGTCAGCCGCCACCGCGAGCGGTTCGGACGGCTCGACGTGCTGGTCAACAACGCCGGGGTGGGGATCGGCGCGGCCGCCAACGAGCACGAGACCAAGCTCGTCGACCTCCAGCTTGCGGTGAACCTGCGCGCGATCGTCCTGTTCTACCGCGAGTGCGCGGAGCTCCTGCGCGCCGCCGGCGCCGAGCACCGCAACGCGCTGGTGGTCAACCTGGCCTCGCTGGCCGGCAAGTCGCCCCAGCCGTGGCTCTCGGTGTACTCCGCGACCAAGGCCGCGGTGGCCGCGTACACGGTTTCGATGAACAAGGAGTTCGCCAAGCACGGCGTGAAATCGGTGGCCTTCGCGCCCGGCTTCGTCGACACCGATATGACCGATTACGTGAAGGACAAGATCCCCGTCGAGGAGATGCTCCGCCCGAGCGACATGGCCGAGGCCCTGCGCTTCCTCCTGAGGGTCTCGCCGATGTGCCTGGTGCCGGAGATCGTCTTCCAGCGCCCCCAGGAGATCGTGTGAGTGCCGGAATCTCTTCTCGACGGATCCTGATCACGGGCGCGGCCCGCGGGATCGGCGCGGCCACCGCCCGGCGACTGCACGCTCGGGGCGCCCGGCTCGTCCTGGCCGGCATCGAGCCTGACCTGCTCGCGCGCACCGCGTCGGAGTGCGGGGACGCGCTCGCCGTGGTGTGCGACGTGCGCGACCGCGAGCAGGTGGAGGCCGCGGTCGAGGCGGCGGTCGAGCACCTGCACGGACTCGACGTGGTGGTGGCCAACGCCGGCGTGGCCGCGCAGCTGCCCCTGGTCGACGGCGACCCTACGGTGTTTGAGCGCACGATCGAGGTGAACCTGCTCGGGGCGTACTACACCTTGCGCGCGGCCGGATCGCACATCGCGCATCCGCACGGCTACGCGCTGGCCATCTCCTCGCTGGCCGCCGCGGTTCATCCGCCGCTGCTGGGCGCCTACTGCGCGTCGAAGGCCGGGGTGGAGGCGCTGGCCGACTCGCTGCGCATCGAGCTGTCGCCGAGCGGCGCACGGGTCGGGGTGGCCTACTTCGCCGAGCTCGATACCGACATGGTGCGCCAGGGCTTCGGTACGGCGGCGGCCAAGCGGATGAGCGAATCCGGGCCGGCCGGCCGGCGCCGCGTGGCGCCGCTCGAAGCCGGGATCGACGCGATCGAGCGCGGGATCGCCCGCCGCTCGCGGTATGTCGTGGCGCCGCGCTGGGTTGCGCCACTGCTCCCGATGCGCATGCTCGCCCAGCGCGTCGTCGAGGCAGCCACCCGCTCGTCGATCGAGGGCGTGCTCGAGATCGCCCG
>JAFAWR010000056.1 GCA_019241635.1 Solirubrobacterales bacterium | reverse complement strand
CCTGCTGAATCGGGAACGTGTAGCTGCCGGGCGCGTCCGGCGCCTCGGGCGTGCCCGGGCTGACGTCGACGAAGAAGTTGCCCTCGAGGAAGATGCGCGGACGGATCGCGAATGTGGCGTCCTTGTGGATGGGCAGTCCCTGACCCGAGATCGTCATCGTCACATCGGCTGCGGTGCACTGCTGGTCGGTGGTGCCGCCGGACGTCTCGAGCGTTCCGCCGGTCCGGCACCCGGGGACGGCGCCCACGCCCGTCACCTGCCCGACGTTGACCCCGGCGATTCGCACCGGCGATCCCGGCTCCAGGCCGGTGGCGTTGGTGAAGATCGCGTGGACGGTGTATGGGCTGGCGAACGGGTTGGCGAACTTGGTGAACCCGAGGTAGGTGAACACCACGAGCACGACCAGCGCGATCAGGCCCGCCGTGAACGTGCTCATGCCCTTTCTGCGTCCGCGTCGCCGTCTGATCATGGGTTCTGGGGGATGCTCGGGAGCTGGGGACCGATCTCGGGCGCGCGGGAGAACGTCTCACCGGTCGGGACCTTCGCCCTACCCGCGAACGTCGGGCCCTGATCGCCGGGGTTGTGCGGGTCGGTGGCGAAGTTGCGGTTCTGCGGATCGAGGTGGTTGAGCTGCTTGACGTAGCCGCGCTGGCCGGTCTCGCAGTCAGCGTTGCCCTGGTTGTCGATCGCCGCGCCGTATACCTGCCCGTGGGCGTAGCCGTTTCCGCCCTGAGGCGAGTCGAACGAGCCGCCGTTCATCGGCGCGTTGGCGCCCTGGTCGGACAGGCTGTTCGGCTGGGTCGAGTTGTTCTGCATGAGCAGGGCGCGCTGGGCGAAGCCGAACGCGGTCGCCTCGGAGAAGTGGTCGGCGATGTACGTCCACCAGTAGTTCCAGTCGTCGCACACGGTCTGGTACGGACCGAGGTACTTGACCATCGGGTTGAGCGTCTGGACCGTGTCGACCAGCGCGTTCAGCGCGACATTGGTGCCGGGCGCCTGGGCCAGCGTGCGCAGCGCGACCATCGTCTGCTGGAGTCGCTGGTTGAGCGCCGGGGTGCGGCCGAGGACCTGGGTGCCCTGCTCGAGGGCCGGGTTGAGCACCGGGAGGGCCACCTCCAGCGAGTGGGTGGCCGGCGTCATGTACTGCCCGAACGTGGTCAGGTCGGTGAGCAGCGGCTGCTGGGCGATCAGCGACTGGGTCGAGACCTGCTCGGTCGAGGGCGACTCGGCGATCGTGGCCTTCAGGTCGGCCGGGTTGTGATCGATCGCGCCGAACGTCGTGGCCATCTTCCCGAACAGCTGCGCGTTCACCTGGGCCACCGGCGCCACCGCGCCCATGAACGAGTTCAGCCCGTTGAAGAACCGGGTCAGCTCGGTGCTCGGATCCGACAGGTAGCGCGCCACCGGCTCGAGGTGGCCGAACAGCGACGGCAGGCTGGCGATCGTGTCGTTCAGCGCCGATCCGCGGGAGGCCAGGGTGTCGCCGAAGCCGACCAGGTTGGTCTGGATCGCGCCGCGCGTCGGCGCGTCGAACGCCTTGAACACGTCGTCAAACTGGACCGGGACGTTGGTCTGCGACGCGGGCAGCGTGGCGCCGTCGATGAAGTCGCGATGGGATACGCCCTTGTGCAGGTCGAGGTACTTGAGGCCCAGGACCGAGCGCGGCTGGATCGAGATCGTCGAGTCGACCGGCACGTCGCCGTAGGCCTTGTCGAGCTTCAGCGTGAGCTGCGCGCCGGCCTGCCCGTTGGCCAGCGTGACCGGCTTCAGATCCGAGATCAGCCCGATCAGGGTGCCGCCCTCGCGCACGTCGTTGCCGGCCACCAGCTCCGAGCCGTTGGAGATGTCGACCTTGAGCTCGCGGGTGGGGACGAACGGCAGCCCCTCGTTGGCGTTGTAGGCCAGGAACACCGCGACGAGCGCGACCAGCACGGTCACGGCCCCGATCAAGACGGGGTTGGCGAACGCGGATTGCTGCTTGCGCCTCATGGCGAGAGGAGGTAGTTGAGGAGTTGCTGGGCCTGCTGCGCGCTGGGCGTGCCGCTCGAGGCGCTGCTCGAGGTGTCCGGCGCGGTCACGCTGGGCGTGGCCGGCGTGGTCGGCACCTGCGCCCCGGTGGCCCCGCCGACCGCCGAGGTGACCTGGCCGAGCGCGCCCTGAAGCCCGGACGAGCCCCCGCCTCCCGACGCACCCGACGCTCCCGACGCTCCCGACGCACCCGTCCCCGAGCCGGCGCCGCTGCTCGCTCCCGACTTGCCAGCGGTCTTGTTCGCGCGCAGGGCGGCCTGGTTGGGCGGCGCGGCGCTGAGCGCCCCGGCCGGGCAGGCAGAAGCGGTGGTGCTCGGGCCCGTTTGCCCCGGAGGCGCTCCGCCCGGGTCCGGCACGCAGCCACCCGGGTTGGTCGGGTCGGACTCGTTTACGCCCTGCTGGTTGGGCCCGAGCCACGAGTAGCACTGCCGGTAGGCGGCGCCGTACTGCTTGAGGTTGGCCGCGATCGTGCCCGGGGTGGCGTAGGGCGAGCACATCTGGCTGACGAAGGCGTCGACGGCCAGCATGTGACCGAACGGCCCGAACGTGTTGATCGTCTGCTCCTGGTTGAACACGTACTGCAGCAGCGCCTCGAGGCCGGTGAAGCCCTTGCCGCCCGGGCTGCGCGAGTCGGGCTCGACCGCACGGTCGCGGTTGTCGAGATCGGCCAGCACGATCGACAGGTTCTGGGCCAGCTCGGGCACGGGCTGCGCGAACTTGTTCAGCAGGGCCACGGTCGGCGCGGCGGCCTGGACCGCCTGCCGGCCGGTGATCGACGCCTGCCCGAGCGACTGCAGAGCCGGCAGCGAGGCGTTGGCGAAGCCGCAGTCGTTGCCGGTGTGAGGCGAGGAGCACGGGGCCAGGTTCGTGAACAGCGTGCGCAGCTCGCCGGCCGAGGCGTTCAGGTTCTGGAGGACCGGCGTGTTGCTCTGCGCGGCCGAGCCGAGCTTGGCCATCGCTGGCCTCAGCTGCTCGAGCAGGCCCGGGAAGCGCTGCAGGGTCGTCTTCAGGTTGGCGTCCTGGGTGGCGGTGTCGGTGGCCGCGTGGTCGGCCTGGACGATGAAGTTCTGGACCTGGGTCGAGTTGTTGGCCAGCGCGGTGACCACCGCGTCGGAGTTGTAGGTGAGCTGCTGCAGCGTCTGCGAGTCGTTGGCCAGGAGGGCCAGCAGGTTGTCGGTCTCGTCCAATGCGGGCACCGCGCGCTGCAGCGCGGTCTGAAGATCCTCCGAGCGCCCGGCCACCGCCGCCCCGAGCTCGTTGATGATCAGAGTCAGGCGCTCGCGCTCGGGGAGGCGCATGATGTTGGCCAGGAGGTCGGCCGGGATGGTCGAGAACGTGTGCGAGGCGGGCAACGTGGCCCCCGACTTGAGCGGCTTGCCGTACTGGCCGGGCTGGCAGTCGACGAAGTACTCGCCGATCAGCGACTGCGGCCGCGACTGGCAGGTCGCGTCGGAGCGGAACGCCCCGAACCCGTTGGTGGTGACCTGCACCGTGACCACCGCGTGGTAGTTCTTCTGATCGAGGTCGATCGAGGTGATCTTCCCGGCCGGGACGCCGGCGACCTTGAACTGGGCATCGGCGACCAGCCCGAACGCGTTGTCGAACTCGAGCTTGTAGGTCGGGTCGCTCGGCCCGCCCGTGAACGCACCGGTGATCACGACGAAGGCCCCGATCACGAGCAGCAGCGCGGCGTAGGCGAAGACGCGTCGCATCAGTTACCCGTGGGCGTTTCGCTCGGGTTACACGGATAGCCCTGCTCGGGGTAGTAGACCGCGCCGCGCTCCATCGAGCCCGGGCAACGATCTCCCTGGCCCGACGTGAGCAGGCCCTGGCTCGGGGTGCTCGTCCCGCCCGGAAGCGTGCCGCTGCCGCCGAACGCGAGCACCGTGCGGAGCACCGGATCGAGGAACGAGGGCAGCAGGTTGAGCGTCCCGTTCTCGATCGAGCCCACGCCGATGACCGGGGCGACCCGGCTGGCGTTGCCGTTGGCGTCGGTCTGGCCGGGGTGGCTGAACCCCTCGAACCAGCCGGTCAGGTCGACCGCGTAGGGCCGGGCCGTGGCCAGCTCCGGGGTCGACTGGTTGAGCGCCAGGGTCGACTCCGGGAACGCGCCCAGCCGCTGCTGGCCGTTGGCCGGCAGGGTGCCGTTGCACGCGCTCGTGGCGCCGCTCGTGCCGCAGGTGACGTTGGCGAGTTTGACGCTCAGCTCGAGCAGCTGGATCAGGTCGTTGTTTCCGGGCTGGCTCGGCGAGCACGGCTGGGCTCCCCGCGAGCAGATCAGGCTGGCCAGGTTGCGCACGGTCGGGACCGCGTTCTGGGCCAGCGGGCGCAGCTGGACGAGGAACTTCTGGAGCTTCGGCGCCACCGGCTTGGACGCGTTGACCAGCGGGGTGAGCGCGTCCAGCGAGTTGCGCAGGTTCACGAACGTGGTGTCGGCCAGGGCCATGAAGCCCGGCAGCTGCTGGATCGAGGACCCGAGCGCCGTGCGCTGCGAGGCCAGGGCGCCGGTCGTCGTGCCCAGGTTCTTGACCAGCGCCGAGAGATCCGACTGCCGGGTCGCGATGTCGGACAGGAGCTTGCCCGACTTGACCACGAAGCTGGTGAAATCGCCGCCGTTGTGGCGGTTGAGCTCGGCGAACAGCGTGCTCGAGGCGGCCACGGCCGGGTTCAGGTACTGCCATGCGGCCTGGGCCTCCTGCCCCTTGCCGGCGTACTGCGAGGCGGTTCCCTGGATCAGGTTCTGCAGGCCCTTGAGCGTCTGCGGGTTGAGCGTGTTGAACAGCTGGTCGATGTCGACCGCGCTGGTCGTGGCGGTGGTCGGGATGACCCCGTTGTTGGAGATCTTGGGGGCGCTGGCCGGGCCGAGGCGGAGGTCGACGTAGCGGTTGGCGATCCCCGAGAGCGAGGCCAGCCGGACCGTGGCCTCGGTCCCCTGATGAAGTGGCGTGTAGCTCGAGTTGTTGATGCTCAGCGTGAGCTGCGCCTGGCCGCTCGGGGTCAGCGAGATGCTGGACACGGAGCCGACGCTCTGGCCGGCGATCTCGACCTGGTCGCCCGAGACGATCTGGCTGGCGTCCTGGAAGACCGCCTTGACCTGGTAGCTCGATCCCCCGGAAAGCAGGATCACGGCTACGACCACGACGGCGAGCACCACCGCCGAAACGGCTGCGACCCTGCCGATCACGCTGCGTTTCTCCCTGGCAAACTGCTCCTCCCGCGAGGATCCTGGACAGCGAACCTAGCAAGGGGTTCTTCCCACTGTCAAAAGGGAACCGTCGCCCGGAAAGCCCGTTTTTGGGGCCGCTTCGCGGCATCCCTGGGGCCGGTTCCGCCGAGCGTCCTTGCCCGGCGGCGTGACCGCGTGCCCAACCGCTCCGGCGCCCCCGCAGCCGCTAGCGTTCACATGCCCCGCCCGGGTGGTGGAATTGGTCAGACACGGTCGCCTTAAGAGCGACTGCCTCACGGCATGAGGGTTCGAGTCCCTCCCCGGGTATCGGCTGGCGGTCGTCCTGCAGGACCGCAACTAATCCGCTGCTACGGTGTCAGAGCCACCGACGGCGACCCTGAGCCCTCTTGGAAGTCTCTGCACTTAGATACTCGGGAGGAATCGGACTGCATGCGCGGTCCCCCCTCCTGAGGCTGCAATCCGACGAGCGCCTGATATCGCTGATCCGGCGCGGCAGCACGACCGCGTTCGAGGTGCTCGTCTCGCGCTACCACGCGCGCCTGCTCGCCTTCTGCCGGCATCTGCTCGGCTCGCGCGAAGACGCCGAAGACGTCCTCCAGGAGGTGTTCTCGGCAGCCTTCAACGCGATCCTCGACGACGATCGCCCGATCAACGTGCGGCCGTGGCTGTATCGGATCGCCCGGAACCGCAGCCTCAACCACCTGCGCCGGATCCAGGCCGTGGGCGTGGACTCGATGGACATCCACCTGTTCGACCACGGCGCCACCACCGCGGACAAGGTCCACGAGCGCGAGGAGTTCCGCCTGCTCGTCGGCGACATCCAGGGCCTGCCCGAGACCCAGCGCACCGCGCTGGTGCTCCGCGAGATGGACGCCCTGTCCTACGAGCAGATCGCCGAGGCGATGGAGACCACCGTGCCGAGCGTCAAGTCGCTCCTCGTACGCGCGCGGGTATCGCTCGCCGAGGCGGCCGAGGCCCGGATGCTCACCTGCGAGGAAGTGCGGCTCGAGTTGGGCGAGGTGGCCGAGGGCCTGCGCCGCCGGCCCGGGCCCCTGGTCCGCCGGCACCTGCGCACCTGCGAGCGCTGCGCGACCTTCAAGTCCCAGCTGGGCGACACCTCGAAGGCGCTGGCCGCGCTGCTCCCGATCGGCTTCGCGCCGCTCGCGCTGCTGCGCAAGCTGGCGATCGTCCACCTCGGCCATTCGGCCGGCGCCGGCTCGAGCGCCTCGGGCGCCGGGGCGGCCGGCCAGGCGGCAGCCGTCGGCTCGACCGCCGCGGCGGGGGCCAGCGCGATGCTCGGATCGACCGGCGGCGGGTTCCTGTCGGCCAGCGTGGGCGCGATCGCCACCAAGGCGGCGGCCGGTCTGGCCGCCGCGGCGCTCGTCACCGCCGGCGCGGTCGAGGTCGATCAGCCCGCGCGCACCCATCACCACACCTCGACGCAGGCCGCCGCCGCGCCAGTCACGCACGTGTCGACCCCGACCACGATCGCTGCCGTGACGGCGGCCCCCCGCCTGGTCGTCCATCGCACCGCGGTGGTCAAGCACGTGACGCACAAGGCCAAGCCAGCCAACGCGACGGGAACGCACAAGACGGTGACCAAGCCGCCGGTCAAGCCGACCACCCTGGCCGCCGGCAAGCCCCACACCAAGGCAAAGGCCAAGCCCAAGGTGCCGCCGGGCCGCACCCAGACCCAGACCGACGCCACCGTGCTCGCTCAGTCGACCACGCCCACCGTCGGCGCCGCCGGGAGCGCGGGCTGCAGCGACACGACCTCGAGCACTCCGGCCACGACCACCACGTCGCCCTCGACGACGACGACGACTTCGGCGCCCCAGAGCTCCGACACTTCGACCACGGGCTCGACCACCACCGGCACCACGCCGACGACCACGTCGAGCAGCTCGAGCGCGCCGGCGGCCAGCGCCGACACGACGCGGGCCAGCAGCTCCTCCTCGTGCGCCTCGGACTCGTCGGGCGCCGGCTCCGGCTCGGCCTCGTCGGGACCGTCCGGCGGCGTCTCCCCGTAGTCTCTCGCGCGTGATCGAGATCGGGGCCTTTCAGGCCGTCGACATGCGCGTCGGGCGCGTGCTCTCGGTCGACGAGTTCCCCGAGGCCCGGGTGCCGGCCTGGAAGCTCCGGATCGACTTCGGCCCCGAGCTCGGAGTCAAGCGCTCCTCGGCCCAGATCACCCACTACTCACGCGAGGAGCTGCTCGACACGCTCGTGGTGTGCTGCGTGAACCTGACGCCCCGGGTGATCGCGCGCTTCACCTCCGAGGTGCTGGTGATGGGCGCCCTCGACCCCGACCAGGGCGTGGTCCTGCTCCGGCCGGACAAGGACGCCGCGATCGGCTCGCGGATCGCCTGAGAGGCTCACGGCGTCTCAGGGGCCGGGCGCGCCCCCGATGACGAGCAGCGCCCTCGGCTCGCGGTCGACGAACAGCGGGTAGCTGCCGACCGGGAGATGGTCGATCAGCGCCTCGGCCTGGCGGTTGGCTGGGACGGTGAGCGTAGTGGTGCGCAGCCTGACCCGGTGGGCCTGGAGCTTCGAGACCACGATCAGCTCGACCGGCAGGTGGGCCGGAATCGTGATGGTGGGCGGGGTCACCGAGCCGTCCGCGGCGATCGTGAAGCGCGCCGGAACGCGGACGTTGATGGCGCCGGTCGGCGTCTTCTCGGGGGCGGTCTGGGTGAGCGTGACGCTCGTCTCGGTGGCGCTCGTCTGGGTCGGGGTCGTGAGCGGCGGACTGCTCAGCGGGGTGCTCAGCGGAGCGGTCGGCGTGGACGAGGCCGAGGTCGACTTCGAGCCGCCGCAGCCCGCCACCAGCGCTACGCCCAAAAGAATCGCCAGTCTTCTCACGTTTGCAGGATAAAAGCCGATAAATGGGGCAACCAGGATGGGATCGGCAAGGGGACATACGGTACGGAAGCTTGTGGAGTACGACGCGCTGCGCCGTCGGCTCTGGATACTCGGTCAGCGCTGCCATCATGGCGCCACCGGAAGCCTCGTCGCGACGGCGGCCTTCCTCGCGCTGGTCACCGAAACGGCGGCCGAGCCGCATCCCGCGCCACGCCCGATGTTCGCGATCATCGCGGCGAGCGGCGCGCTATTGATGGCGCACGACTGGAAGGACCGCTCGATCTGGTTCGAGCGCGGTCGCGGGTCGCAGATCTAGACACCCCGCCCCGCCCCGCCCCCACCGCTCCCCGCGGCCGCGCCGCACCGGCCAAACCGCACACTCGGCGCGCGCGCCATGCCGAGTGTGCGCTCCGGGCCGCCATACGCACGCCTGGCCACACTCGGTTCGGCGCCACGGGCGAGTGTGGGGTTCTGACCGAGGTGTGCGGGTCGGACGTACCCTTGGGGCGTGCGCTGCGCCATCGTTCCGCCGACCCCCGTGCCCTACCGCGAGCCGCTGTTCCGCGCGCTGCACGAGCGCCCCGAGCTCGACATCCGCGTGATCTACCAGTCGGGCGGCCAGCCGAGCTGGGACGTGCCGAGCGACTGGTTCCCCCGCGGGCACCCCTACCCCGCGGTGCACCTGCAGGCCCGGCAGCGCCGGCGCGCCGGGCGCTCCCCGGTGGTGCTCCCGCGCGGGCTCGAGCGGGCGCTGCGGAGGGCCGATCCCGACTGCGTGGTGGTGTGGGAGTACGGCGCGGCCTCGCTGCGCACGCTCGCGTGGTGCCGGCGCCACCGCCGCGCGTACGTGATCTTCACCGAGTGCACCCCGGAGATCGACGCGATGCTGCCCGCCTGGCAGCTCGCCCTGCACCGCCGGCTGGCGCGCCACGCCGACGGCGTC
>JAFAWR010000189.1 GCA_019241635.1 Solirubrobacterales bacterium | reverse complement strand
ACGCCCGGCCGCTCGACCGGGCGCGCCCGCTGTGGGAGCTCTACCTGATCCACGGCCTGCCGAGCGGCCGCGTCGCGGTCATGAGCAAGATCCATCACGCGGTGATCGACGGGATCTCGGGCTCGGAGATCATGGGCGCGCTGTTCGATCCGACACCGGAGGGCCGGGACGCGCCGCCGCCGTCCACGATCCCAAACCGCGACGCAAGGCCCGGCGAGCTGAACATGCTGGCGCGCGGACTGCTCGGCCTGCCCCGGTATCCGCTCCGGGTGATCAAATCGGCACCCCGCGCGCTGCCCAACCTGGCCGAGGTGCAGTCGTTCGCGGCAATCCCGGGCGTGAAGCGGCTCGGCCGCCTCGCCGCGGGCGCGCAGCGAGCGCTCGGTCGGGACACCGTCGTCGGCCGCCGGGACCTCACCCCTCCGCGGACCTCGTTCAACGGCCGGGTATCCGCGCACCGCCGCTACGCGTTCGGGCGGCTCTCGCTCGACGACGTGAAAACCATCAAGGACCATCACGGTTGCACCGTCAATGATGTGGTGGTGGCGATCTGCGCCGGCGCGGTCCGCCGCTGGCTGATCGAGCACGATGAGCTTCCGACCGAGCCGCTGGTCGCCCAGATCCCGGTCAGCGTACGCCGCGAGCACGAGCAGGGGACCTACGGCAACCGCATCCTGCTGATGACCGCCCCGATCCACACCGAGATCGACGATCCGATCGCCCGCCTGAGACAGACCCACGAGTCCCTGCTCGAGATGAAGGAGCGCCACCGGGCGCTGCCCGCCGAGCTCCTCCAGGACGCGAACCAGTTCATTCCCCCGGCGCTGTTCTCCCGCGCGGCGCGCCTGACCTTCTCGCTCGGCGCGAGCCGCGCGAGCCGTCCGGCCTGGAACCTGGTGATCTCCAACGTCCCCGGCCCCCAGTTCCCGCTCTACATGGCCGGAGCGCGGCTTGAGGCCCACCATCCGATCTCGGTCATCACCGACGGGATGGGGCTGAACATCACCGTGATGAGCTACTGCGGGCACCTCGACTTCGGCATCGTGGGCGACCGCGAGCAGATGCCCGACGTGTGGTCGCTGATGGACTGGCTGGGCGAGGCGCTCGAGGCGCTGAGACCGCCCGCGCGGGGGTCCACGACGTCGCACAAGAAGCCAAAGACCGCCAAGATGAAGGCCGATGCCTGAACAGTTCTGCGACATCGGCGGGGACATCTCCCTGTGCTACGAGCGTTTCGGCAACGAGTCCGATCCGCCCATGCTCCTGATCATGGGCCTCGGCACCCAGATGATCGGGTGGCCGGACGAGTTCTGCGGTCTGCTCGCCGACCGCGGCTTTCAGGTCGTCCGCTTCGACAACCGCGACATCGGGCGCTCATCCCGGATCGCCGGCGCCCCGCCCACGCCACGCCAGCTGATCAGCCGCAAGATCGACCCGGTGCTCTACCGGCTCACCGACATGGCGGGCGACGCCGTCAACCTCCTGCAACAGCTTAACCTCGCCCCTGCGCACATCGTCGGCGCCTCGATGGGCGGGATGATCGCCCAGACCCTCGCCGCCCAGCACCCGGACGCGACAAGATCCCTCACCTCGATCATGTCGAACACCGGCAACCGCTGGAAGGGCCAGCCGGCCTTCGACATCTACCGCTATCTCCTGCGCCGGGCGCCCGAAGACCGCGATGGCTACGTCGAGTACACGACCAAGGTGTTCGAGGCGATTGGTTCCCGTGGCCTTCCCTTCGACCGCGACCGCGTCAAGAACATGGTGGCGCGCAGCTACGACCGCGGTCACGACCCATCCGGCCCGGGGCGGCAACTGGGCGCGATCATCGCGTCGGGCGATCGCACCAAGGAGCTCCAGACCATCCGCGTGCCCACGCTGGTCATCCACGGCTCCAAGGACAAGATGGTGGCCAGGTCGGGCGGAGTGGCTACCGCGAAGGCCATTCCCGGCGCCAGGCTGATGACCGTGACCGGCATGGGACACGACCTCCCCGAGGCGGCCTGGCCGCAGCTGGTCGAGGCGATCGCCGCCCACGCCCACGCCGCCGACCGAAGCGAGCGCGGCGCGTCCCTCAGCGCCTCTTGACGGCGAGCGGCGACGCCGAGCCCGTCCGCCTGCGCGACGGGTCGACCCTGGTCATCCGCCCGATCGGGCCCGACGACCGCGATCTCCTGCGCTCCGGCTTCGAACGGCTCTCCGAGCACAGCCGCTACATGCGCTTCCAGACGCCGCTGGCATCGCTCTCAGATAAGCAGCTGGCCTACCTGACCGACGTCGACCACCACGACCACGAGGCGTTGCTGGCGATCGCCCCGGGCGACCGCGAGGAGATCGTCGGGGTCGCGCGCTTCGTTCGGGTCGATGCCGGCGTCGCCGAGTGCGCCATCGTGGTAGCCGATGACTGGCAGGAGCGCGGCGTGGCCACGGAGCTCCTCGACCGGCTGGTGCAGCGCGCCCGCAGCGAAGATGTCACCCGGTTCACCGCGCTCGTTCTGGCCGAGAACGCCGACGCGTTGCGGCTGCTCGAGCGCCTCGGCGACACCGAGCAGCATCGCGTCGGCTCCCAGGTCGAGCTCGACATCGAGCTACCCGCGCCCCGCCAGGCCAGCCCGCCGCTCAAGCTGGTGCTGGCCGCCGCGGCCAGAGGACTCGTGGTCCCGGCGATCAGCATGTGGCGCCAGGTCGCCGACTTCACCCATGCTCGCCGGCGGGCCGACGCGGTGGCCGAGCCCGCCAACGTGATCGTCGCCCACGCCTACGCCACCGAGGACGAAGCGCCGGCGCTGAACGTCGCGGCGGACCTGGCCGCCGCTCGCGACGCCCATGTCCACCTGGTCGATACCTACTGGCCGGTCGTCTCCGACCGCGCGGAGATCGACCGTCGCTTGACCGCGGCGGCGGATGAGCTGCGCGCGCGCGGAGTCGAAGTCAGCACCCACCTGATCGGCGGGGACACCGTGGATGCCGTGATCGACGTCGCCGAGCAGACTGACGCCGCGCTGATCGTGATCGACCCGCGCGCCGCCAGCCTTCTCACGCCTTGGCGCGCGTACGCACTGCCCGCTCGGGTGTGCGCACGCGCGCCGTGTGACGTGTTGCTCGCCAGGTAAGGGTTGCTCGACGGCCGGCGGTTAGGCCGCTTCGCCGAGGCCTTCGAGCTCGGCGGTCGCGGCCAGGCGCCGGAGGCCCTGCTCCTCGAGCTGGCGGGCCCGCTCGGCGGTGATGCCGAGCTCCGATCCCGCCTGCCGGAGCGTCCGGGGCTCCTCGCCGGCCAGGCCGAAGCGCAGCCGGATCACGCTCTGCTCGGCCGCCGGCAGCCGCCGCACGGCCTCGTTGACGCGCTGGTCGCGCTCGGTCACAGCCACCTCTTCGAGCGGCTCGGGCCGATCTGAGGCCAGCAGGTCGCCGAGCGCGGTCTCGCCATCCTCGCTCACCGGCTGATCCAGGCTGGTCATGGCCCGGCTGAGCTCGCGGAGCTCGGAGATCTCCTCGAGGGGGATCTCGGAGATCGCCGCGATCTCCTCGTCGGTCGGCTCCCGACCCAGCTTGGTGCTCAGCTCGCCTTCGAGCTTGCGCACCTTGACCTGCCGCTGGGAGACGTGCACCGGGACCCGGATGGTCCGGCCGTGGTTCTGAAGCCCGCGCTGGATGGCCTGCCGGATCCACAGCGTCCCATAGGTCGAGAACTTGAATCCGCGCCGCCAGTCGAACTTCTCCACAGCCCGGATCAGGCCCAGCATGCCCTCCTGGACCAGATCCTCCATCGGAAGACCGTGGCCCTGGTAGCGGCGAGCCTGGGACACGACCAGCCGGAGGTTGGCGTTGATCATGCGCTCCTTGGCCTCGAGATCGCCGCGCTCGATCCGCTTGGCCAGCTCGATCTCCTCCGCCGCGGTCAGCAGCGGATGCAGCCGAGCCCGCCGGAGGAACAGCTCGAGCGACTCGACGACGCCGCTGCGCTCCTCTTCAGTGGCGGTGCGCAGCTCGATCCCCGTGTCCCCGGGGGCGCCGGCGTGCGATCGACGCCGTCGAACCTGGCGCCGGTTCCCGGTCGCGGCGCGTTTAGTCGCACCGCCGGTCCGGACGCGCCGGGCGGTTGCGTGCTTGTCGGCTCGCGCCGAGGCGCCGGGCCGACGATCTACTTCAAAATTGTCCAATTCAATCCTCGTGTCGTCCATAGTTCGATACGGATCGAATTATAGCATTTGTTCGACGTTTGTCGAACCAATGGATATGACGTCGATCCACCGTCGGTCTCGTAGATATGGACTCCAAAGCGGGCCAATTGTTTCGCCTGGACAGCCGGTTCTTCTGGATTCCTTACCTTCCGAGCTTGGAGCGAAGTGACGGGGCCGTGCGCGGACAGTTGCTCGCACTCGACGAGGTCGCGTATCGACGTGGGGCGCAGGCGGTTTGCCACTCGCTTCATTGATCGAGATACGTGCCCGCAGAGCACACGTCACATGCCCCGCCTCATCGAATGTCCGAGACTTCCCGAGGATCGGTGGCCCAAACCTCCACGGATGTTCGAGCCTTCCCGGCCGCGGGCGGCGTTTCCCAGCCGCAGGCATGGGTAGCGCTTGATCTCGATGAGTGTCGACGCCCTCAGCCGCGAGGCTCGCGACGCGTTCGAGAGCTACGCCGAGCCCCATGAGCGGCCCCCGTTCCGCACCTACGCGGCACTGGCCGGTGCGTTCAACGCCGCGTTCGCCGGCGGGCTCGTCGCGGCGCGGCGGTCCGGGCGCCTACCCGATCGCATCGAGACCCGCGACGTCCTGCTGATCGGTACGGCCAGCCATAAGCTCTCGCGCCTTCTCGCCAAGGACAAGATCACCACGTTCCTGCGCGCGCCGTTCACCGAGTACCAGGGCCGCGGCGGCCCCGCCGAGGTCGAGGAGCGCTCGCGGGAGGGGGAGGTTCGGGGGGCGATCGGTGAGCTCCTGATCTGCCCCTACTGCCTGGGCCTGTGGGCCTCCGGCGCCTTCCACCTCGGGCTGATCTTCGCGCCCCGGACCACACGAGTCCTCACCTCGACCCTTACCGCGCTCACCCTCTCGGACTTCCTCCAGATCGCCTACAAGGCAGCGGAAGACAAGGGCCTCGGCGGGTCCTAGGCGGTCTTGGGCCTCGCTGCGCTCGGCGTCCGTGGGGCCGGGCAGCCCGTCCGGACCCTCCGCGTGGGGCTCGGTGCGTAAGCTGAGGCTCATGCGCTACGTCGTAGTCGGCGCCGGCATCCTCGGCCTGGCCACCGCGCGCCAGATCGCGCGCGACGCGGCGGAGAACACCGAGATCGTCGTGCTCGAGAAGGAGCCCGAGATCGCGGCCCACCAGACCACCCACAACAGCGGCGTGGTGCACGCCGGCATCTACTACGCCCCGGGTTCGCTGAAAGCCAGGCTGTGCCGGCGCGGCCTCGGCCTCCTGCGCGACTTCTGCGCCGCCCACGCCCTGCCCTACGACGCGTGCGGCAAGGTCGTGGTGGCCACGCACGACGGCGAGGTCGAGCCGCTCAATCGCCTGGCCGAACGGGCGGCGGCGAACGGCGTGCCAGGACTGCGGTGGCTCGAGGCCGGCGAGCTGAACACGATCGAGCCGAACGTGACCGGCGTGGCCGGGCTGCATTCGCCCGAGACCGCGATCGCCGACTTCCGGGCGGTGGCCCGGGCGCTGGCCGGCGAAATTGCCGCCGCGGGGGGCGCGATCCGGACCGGCGCCGGTGCCGCGCGCGTGCATTCGAACGGTCGTCACGCCGGGGTCGAGCTGACCGACGGCTCGCGGCTCGAGGCCGACCGGGTGATCGTGTGCGCCGGGCTGGAGGCCGACCGGCTGGCCATCGCCTCCGGCGAGCCGGCCGAGCCGCGCATCGTCCCGTTCCGCGGCGAGTACTGGCGGCTCCGTCCCGAGCGCGCCCACCTCGTGCGCGGGCTGATCTACCCGGTGCCCGATCCGGCGCTGCCGTTCCTGGGGGTCCACCTCACCCGCAAGATCGACGGCTCGGTGCTCCTCGGCCCCAACGCGGTTCTGGCCACCGCGCGCGACGCCTACGAGCGACGCCGGATCGACCCGCGCGACATCTACGACGCGATCACCTGGCCCGGGACGCTGAAAATGCTCCGGCAGCACTGGCGCGCCGGCGTCGGCGAGCTCGTGCGCTCGGCCTCCAAGCGCCGGTTCGTCCGCGAGGTGGCGCGTTACGTCCCGGCCATCGGCCCGGAGGACGTCGTCCCCGCTCCGGCCGGCGTCCGGGCCCAGGCGATCGACCGCGACGGGTCGCTGGTCGACGACTTCCGCCTCGGGGTGAGCGGCCGCGTGGCCTGGGTCCGTAACGCCCCGTCCCCCGCGGCGACCTCCTGCCTGGCGATCGCCGAGGAGCTGCTCGACCGCGCCGCCTCGTAGTTCCCCGCAACCGGGGCGGAGAACTACCCGCTAAGGGTTTCGGGGAACTACGTCGATATATGAGCATGCTCTCGAACCGCGAGGCGCTCTCGCGAGCCAGCCACGAGCTGCGCACCCCGCTTCAGGCGATTCTCGGCTTCGGCCAGCTGCTGGCCCTCGACTCGCTGAACGACTCCCAGCGCCACAGCGTTGAGCAGATCATCGCCGGTGGTCGCCATCTGCTGGCCCTGATCGAGGACCTGCTCGATCTCTCCCAGGTTGGCGAGCTGGCCATCGGGCCGGTCGACGTCGGCGAGGAGATCAACCATGCGGTCGCCCTGTGCCGCCCGCTGGCCGCCGAGCGGTCGCTGGCCGTGAACATCGAGCTTGCCGAGGAGCCGCTCACCGTGCTGGCCGACGCCCGGCGGCTCAAGCAGATCCTGCTCAACCTGATCTCGAACGCGGTCAAGTACAACCGGCCAGCCGGCCGCCTCACCCTGCGTGCGGGCATCGACCCCGACGAGCAACTGCGGATTGAGGTGATCGACACCGGCCGGGGCATCTCCCGGGCCGAGCTCGACCGCGTGTTCGCCCCATTCGAGCGCCTCGACGCTGCCCGACGCGGGATCGAGGGCAACGGGCTCGGGCTCGCGGTCTCGAAGGCGCTGGCCGAGGCGATGGGCGGGACGATCGATGTCGTCTCGGCGCCTGGCGAAGGCTCGGTCTTCACCCTGCGCCTGCCCGCCGTGGAAGCCGATGTCGGCGCCGACGCCGACCGCACCGCGGCGTCGCAGCTCGCCGGCGTTCGCTGAGCCCTCCCCGCCTCACTGGGTAGTCTGGCGCCCATGAGCCGGAGGCTGTTGCCGGGGGTATTTATCGTCTGCTGCCTGCTGGCCGGCTGCGGCGGCGCGCGGCACCGGCCCGCCGCGCGCGCACGCTCGCCGAGGCCGGTCGCCGGGACCCTGATCTCGACCGGCGGGCGGTACCGGTGGCTGGTGCAGACCTCGGGCGCACAGCCGTCGGTGGCGGCCGAGAACCGCCTGCCCGGCACGCGATCATGGCGGCTGCCCGGCCCGTCCGGCGACGTCGGGGGCCTGGCCCGCGGCGACGTGGCCGGGTACGTGTCTCGGGGGGCCGTCCGGGTCGGGGAGACCGAGCGCATCTATGTGAGCGCGCCGCGGTCGCGCCGGGTCACCATCCGGATCTTCCGGATGGGCTGGTACCAGGGACTGGGCGGTCGGGAGGTCCTGGTCTCCGCGTCGCTGCGGCTTCGGGCCCAGCCGCCCTGCACGCATCGCTTCGCCACCGGCCTGACCGAGTGCGCGTGGCATCCCACGCTCGCCTTCACGATCCCGTCGGCGCTCCCGAGCGGCGTCTACGTCGCCAAGCTGTCGGCGGGCACCGGCGAGAGCGACTGCCTGTTCGTGGTGCTCTCCGCGCGGCCGCAGCCGCTTCTGGCCCAGCTCCCCACCGCCACCTACGAGGCGTACAACGCGTGGGGCGGGGACAGCCTGTACCCCGGCGGCGCGGACCGGGTCGGGGTCACCGGCACCACCCAGGGCGTCGAGGTGTCCTACGAGCGGCCCTATGACAGCAACACCGGCGCCGGACAGTTCTTCGCCCGCGACGTCGCGATGGTCCGCTTCCTCGAGCGCTACGACTACCCCGTGTCGTACACCACCAGCGAGTCGGTCGACGAGGATCCCGGCCAGGTGCAGGGCCACCAGGCGCTGATCGACTTCGGCCACTCCGAGTACTGGTCAGCTCGCCAGGCCGCGGCCTTCACCAAGGCCCGAGACGAGGGAACCAGCCTGCTGTTCTTCGGCTCGGACACGATGGCCTGGCGGATCCGCTACGCCCGCGCCTCGCGCGCCGCGACCGACCCCGGCGCACCCGACCGCACGATCGTCGCCTACAAGGAGTACATCGCGCTCGATCCCGATCATGCGCGACCCACCGGCGTCTTCCCGAACGGGGGCGCCGCGCTGACCGGGTCCGCCTACATGGGCTGCATCACCCCACGCCTGGCCGAGGCCGGCGCGCCCAGGTATCGCTACTACGCGTGGTCCCCGGAGCCGCGGCTGCGCCCCGGCTGGCTGTTCGCGCACACCGGCGTGTCGGCCAGGACAACCGTCCGCGGCATCGTCGGCTACGAGCTCGACGCGCAGACCGCCTCCAGCCCGCGCGGCACCGAGGTGGTCGGGACGGGGGGCGCTCCCTGCATGGGACGCGAGGCCGGCGAACCACGCCCCGGTCGCGGCGGCGGCCTGGCCGAGACCACGCTCTACACCGCCCGCTCGGGCGCGATCGTGTGGAACAGCGGCACGCTCGGATGGGAGCTCGGACTCGAGCCGGTCCCGAGCGCCTCGCCCGAGGCGCCGGGCGCCCCCAACCGGTACGTGGTCGCGATCACCCGCAACCTGCTCGCCCGCGTGCTTACGGCGGTTCAGTGACCGGCCAGGTGGAAGATGTCGAGCGTGCCGCTTGTGGCGTGATCGTTGGCGTTGCCGACCGGCAGGATGACCCGACCGCCGATCACGATCGGACTGTTCCAGTGCCCGCCGCCCGCCGGTAGCGACACCAGCCGGTGCCCGGTGGCGGGAACGTAGATGTCGAGCGCGCCACCCGGGTCGTAGACGTAGAGCAGACCGCCGGCGATCACCGGGCTGGTCCCGCCACTTCCGGACTTCCAGGCCACCCGCAGCCGGGGGTGGGCCGCGCCGCCGGTGAGGACGTAGGCCCAGGTGGCCGAGCCGTCGCCGACGAATACCCAGATGCGCCCGTCATGCGACCACACCGCGGGCGCCGTCAACACCTCGGCGCCGTCGGGGCTCCCCACCTGATCGACCTGTCCACCGAGCCGGCCGCCAGGGCCACCGCTGGTGCCGTCGAGCCGGTTCAGGTCGAGCAGGTCGAGCAGGCCGGCCTTGCCGCCCTGGACGGCCAGCCGACGGCCGTGGTAGGCCGGGAGGATTGCCGGCGAGGTGCTTCCCAGGTCCGTGTCGTTGGAGTTCAGCTGGGCCTGGTCGGTGGGCGTCCAGTTCTGCAGCAGCTGCTTGCCGTCCGGACTCAGCTCGAGCACGCTGTCGCCCCAGTCGGTCGAGCCGTTGAACGGCCCGTTGCCGGTCGCCACGAGGATCCGGCCGGTCCCGGGCTCGATCGCGCCCGCGTTGCGGCCCCAGATCGCGGCATCGCTGGCCGGGCACGATCGCGGCGGATCGATCAGCGTGTGGCGGTCCGAGCACAGTGCGTTCCATACCGAGGCGATCCGGCCGGACGCGCGGGCGATCGTCACCACGTGTCCCTGGTAGGACGGCGCATCCCCGACGTATCCGTCGGTCACCACCACCAGCGAGCCGCCGCTGATGTTGAACGGTGACGCGAGCTTCTCATGCGTCGGATCGAACGTGACGCTGACCGGCCAGCCGCCGGAGTGCACCTCGCGGCCGCTGGAGAGCGCGAGCTTGTGGACGCGGCCGTCGGGTGAGGCCGCATAGACGAACTGGCGGTCGGGGTCCGCGATCGGGGTTGCCGTGGTGATCTGGGCGCTGCCCTGATAGGAGCGGATGTCGCGTGGAGTGAACTCCCACAGGATCCGGGCGCTGCGCAGATCGAGCGCGAGCGTCCGCCCATAGGTCGTGGTCATCACCAGGACATCGTGGCGGCGCCCGTGCACGACGATCCCGTGCAGCTCGATCACCGAGGCGTCGACCGTCCCCGGGAGCCTCACCTTGCGCAGGCGCAGCGCCCCGACGTTATGCGCCCCGAGCCCCACCGAGGCGGGGCCGACACCGCTGCGCTGCGCGTCGAAGTCGAACTGGGACCAATCGGTGGCGGGCGGGATCACGGTTCTGGCCAGCGTGGCACTGGTCGGGACCGCAGCTGGATCGATGCTCGCGGTTGCTCCTCCGCAACCGGCGAGGAGCAGCGCAAGCACCGCGCCCGCCCCGAGCAGCGCGCGCCTCATCGCAGCTGCAGGCCCTGGGGAGCGGCGGGAGTCCCCGACCCGGCGGGTGGGGGCAGCAGGCTGTCGGCCGCGACGGCCGCAGCGCCGGCGGCCTGGGTGGCCACCTGACCGGCCGGGGCGGGAAGCTGCTGGGTCACCGGGGTGATGGTCCCCACGATGTGGTCGACCACAGTCGGCTGCTGCGAGGGCCCGGGCTGCGGAGGTCGCGGG
>JAFAWR010000160.1 GCA_019241635.1 Solirubrobacterales bacterium | reverse complement strand
CCGGCCACGGCGCTGCTCGACTCGGCCGGGTATGACCGCGTGGCGCCGCTGCTCGGCGTGCTCGAGGCTCTCGGCCGTCCGTTGCTGGTCCATCCGGGACCCGCGGCGGTCGGCGGCGCCGGAGTGGTGGGAGCTCCGCCGTGGTGGCCGGCCATCGTGTCCTACGTGCAGCAGATGCACGCCGCCTGGTTCGCCTTCCGCGCGCACGGCCGGCCCCGGCATCCGGAGCTCCGGGTCTGCTTCGCGATCCTGGCCGGGCTCGCCCCGCTGCACGGCGAGCGGTTCGCCGCGCGCGGCGGCGGGCGCAACCCGATCGATCCCAGCGCGTTCCTCGAAACCTCGTCCTACGGCACCCGCGCGGTCGACGCGACGATCCGCGTGCTCGGCATCGATTCGCTGGTCAACGGCTCGGACCGGCCGTATGCGAATCCGGCGCACCTCGACCTGGGCGCGGCGGCGACGCACGCGCTTCGCGGCGTCAATGCCGAGCGTCTTCTCTACCCAAAGGAGGTATTACATGATGTGGCCGCCGCTGCCTGCGCGTAACCTCGACCGCGCCGAATTGCAGGCGCTGGTCGACGAGCTGGCCGCGGAACCGGGGCGCTGGAACGAGCACGTGGCGTTCGCCGACGGCCGGCGGCATTACGTGTCGCTGCATCGCGACGAGTACGTGGACGTGTGGTTGCTGTGCTGGACGCGGGCCGACGACACGGGCTGGCACGACCACGACATCTCCTCGGGCGCGGTGCGGGTGGTGCGCGGCGCGGTCAGGGAATCGAGCCCGCGGATCGGGGGCGAGCCCGCGGGGCGCGTGGTGGCGGCCGGCGGGTCGTTCTCGTTCGGCCCCGAGCACATCCACCGGCTGGCCGGCGACGACGATCAGGCGGTCTCGATCCATGCTTACTCGCCGCCGCTTTGGCGCCTTGGCCAGTACTCGATCGACGCCGAGGGCGTGATGCGCCGCGAGTCGGTCAGCTACGCGGATGAGCTCCGTCCGCTCGAGGCGAGCGTGGCTGCGTGAGGCGCGCCACGATCTCCTCGAAGGCGCGTTCGGCGTAGCCGCGCAGCTCTTCGGCGCTCAGCAGCTGCACCGGGTGGGGTACGTAGATCATCCGGTAGTCGGGCATGCCGAGCAGGCGGGCCTGCTCGAGCGCCTCGTCGACGAACGGCTCGGTGGCCACCGCGGCGGTGGCGAGACCGCGGCGCTCGAGCTCCACCATGTCGCGCACACTGCACGACGTGCAGGAACCTCAGTCGGCCAGGCCCTCCACGACCAGGTCGCCGCGGTTGGCGATCCGGCGGACGATCTCGGGCGCGGCCGGCTTGGAGAAGATCTGCTTGACGAACCGCTCGGTGGTTGCCCCGCGGGCCTGGAGCAGCTCCTCGATGCGATCGAGGAACTCGTCGCCGCGGCGCTGGTTGATGTCGAGCAGGGCGACCCGGGCGCCGTCCAGGGCGGCCGGGCGGGGCGCGAGCGGCTCGGCGGTCCGCCGGCGCTCGTCGAACGGACTCACGTAGTCCTCGGTACTCACGTAATCCACGGGACCTCCTTCGAGATGGGCTCGGCCTCCATGCCCAGGCAGGGTCCGAATACGGCGGAGAAGCGGCCGGCCTCGCCGCCCGCCACCACGATGACGATGTCCTCGGGCGCCGACCATTTGGGAATGAGCTGATCGTCCGAAGCCGCGAGCACCTGCGGCGTCGTCTCGCCCCAGCGAAGCGATGCGGCCGGGCGGCGGACGCCCTCGAACATCGCCTCGCGCAGGCGCTGCTTGCTCCAGCCCCATTCGGCGAACGAACGGGCGTGCTCGGGGCAGAGGACGAACAGCGAGGTCCCCCCGAGCGGCCACCAGTTCGGGCTCCAGGTGGCGGCGGCCGCCTCGCCGAGCACGCGCGCGAGCTCGTCGGGCGAGGTGCTGCGGTGGTCTGACACCGACAGGGGCGCGTCGGCCCCGAGCACGGTCACAACGGATCGGCCGGCGTCGTGGCCGCGCTCGACGTGCAGCGGCTCCCAGGTGGTGACCTCCCCGTCCTCGGCGAAGCACAGCCCGATCTTGCCCGGATTGCCCAGCGCAGACCGGTCCAGCCGACCCGGGAAGCCCCCGCCGGTCAGGCTGATCACGAGGCGGAGCGCCCGCCCGATGGTCATGTTGGCGCGCCAGCCGGGCCCGAGCGCCCCGGTCGAGCCGTTCAGGCCGATGGCGTCGCGCACCGGGCCGTTGACCACCACCACCTGGCCGACCGGCTGCGTGGTCACCGCCTGGCCGCCGACGTTGAAGGCCGGCTCGAGGGACGCCTGGACCGCGGCGACGAGGACCGGGAAGTACTCCGGGCGGCAGCCCGCGAGCACGGCGCAGGCGGCCACGCGCTCGAGCGTGACCTGGGCCATGGCCGGCGGCATCTCGCCGAGCAGCTCTCCGGGATCGTGCCCACCCAGCATGGTCTCCACCCTCGCCGGCGTCGGCGGGATCACCGGCAGTCCGTCGGTCCAGCCGCGCTCGAACATCTCCTCGAGCTCGTCGAACCCGCCGCTGTCGAGCGCGCGGAGCGAATCCGCGTCGTAGGTGTTCTTGGCCGCGCAGCCGGGCTTGCGGCGGGGTGCTTCGTCGCTCAGCGAGACGGAGAGCAGCTCGGCCAGCGCTTCCGAGTCCCATCCGACCACGCGGCTGATCTGCTGTCCGGAGCGATCGACGAGCACGGCGGTCGGCAGGCTGACCAGCTCATACGCGCGCGAGACCTCATAGGGGGCGGGCTCCGAGAGGACGGTCGCGGTGAAGCCGGTGCGGCGGGCCACCCGCGCGGCCACCTCGAGCGGATCCTCGAACACCGCGGCGACGGTCAGCCCGGCCGCGACCAGCTCGGGCAGGACGGGCGCGAGGCGGCGCAGGGTCAGCGTGCACGTGGGGCATTCCTCGGAGACGAACAGCAGGAGCGTCGGCGCGTCGGCCTGAAGCTCGGCCAGCCTCAGCGAGCCGCCAGACACCGACGCGAGCGTGAATTCGGGCGCGGCGACGCTCACGCCGCACTCAGCTCGCGGGCGTGCCGGTGGCCGGCCACCACTGCGCCGCCCCGCACGACCATCCAGATGCGCTCGGGTCCAAGCAGCGTGCGGATGTCGTCAAGCGGGTCTCCATCGAGCACCAGTAGGTCGGCGAGCGCGCCGGCGGTGACCATGCCGGTGTCGGACAGGCCTAGGGCGCGGGCCGAGCCGCGGGTGGCGGCGGCGATCCCCTCGAGCGGCGAGAGGCCACCCTCGACCATGCGGACGAGCTCGATCGCGTTCTCGCCTGGGGGACCCGAGTCGTGGCCCATGGCCAGGGTCACGCCGGCGGCGTGTGCCGCGGTGAGCGTGGAGTAGGCCTCCGACAGCTGGCGCTTGGCCTGCTCGACCAGCGCCGGCGCGAACGCGCCGGTGAACCTCTCGGCCAGATCGTGGAACGTGCTGAGCGTGGGCACGAGCACGATCTCGCGCCGCGCCATCTCGTCGAGCAGCGCCGGCTCGCGGTGCAGGGAGAGTCCGTGCTCGATCGTGTCCACACCGGCGGCGACGGCCAGCCGGGCGCCGTCGAGCCCTTCCACGTGCGCGGCCACCCGGACGCCGAGTCGGTGCGCCTCGTCCACGATCGCCTCGAGCTCGTCCGCGGTCATCTGGGCGGGTTCGGGGTCCTCGGCGAGCACCGAGCGTGCGCCGGTGGCCATCAGCTTGATGAAGTCGGCGCCGCGGCGAAGCTGCTCGCGCACCGCCTTGCGCATGTCGTCGGGCCCGTCGGCCTCGCGATACATCGTGGTGAAGATCGCGCCGCCGGGTGCGGTGGCCGAGATGATCCGTCCGCAGGACAGGACCCTCGGACCGTCGATGATCCCGAGCCGGATGGCCTCGCGCAGGACTATCGCCTCGTCGTCGTAGCTGCCGACGTCGCGCACGCTGGTCACGCCGGCGTCGAGGAGCGCCCGCGCCGTCTTGGCCAGGACGAAGTAGCCGAGCTCGCGGGGACGCGGCAGCTCGCCCTTTAGCGGCGGTGGGGGCCCGAAGCCCGGGCTGCGGCTGATGTCGCTCGAGAGGTGAGCGTGGGCGTCGATGAGCCCCGGCATGAGCGTCCGGCCGTCGACGTCGATCGTGCGCTCGGCGGCCCCCTCTGACGATGGAGCGATCGACTCGGCGACCTCGGCGATCCGCCCGTCCTTTATCCGCACCGACGCGCGCTCGAGCGGCGCGGCGCCGGTGCCGTCGATCACCCGGGCGTTGGCGAAAACCATATGCTCGGGCACCGTACACCGCCGACGAGCTCGCCCGAGGCGACGAGGTCGCGAACCTGCTCTACCTCTGCCGCCAGCGAACGGTCCTCGGCCACCGGCGCGACGATCGTGGCGACCCGCGACACGGCCTGCTCGAGCGCTTCGGGCAGCGGCGCGCCGGCCAGGAACCGGGCCTGGCGGAGCGCGACCAGCTCGTAGGCCAGGGCGAGCTCGAGCGCGCTCAGCACGCCGTCAAGCTGCGAGGCGGCGAGCAGCGTGTGGGTCTGAAAATCCTCCTGCCCGGTCGAGGCGTCGGCGGCGTGGACGGCGGCCGGCGCGGTCAGCGCCCGGGCTTGGGCGGCCAGCCCGATCACCTGCTTGTGCAGAACGACCAGTCCCGAGTGGCGTCCGGGATCGGGCGTAAGCTGGTCCGGCAGTCTCGAGAAGCGTGCATCGAGGAGACGGTGCAGGCGCTTCTCGAGCAGGTTCACCACTTGGGTGAACGCAGCGGCAGTGGCGGCGAACAGCAAAACCAAATATTGGGCGTGGAAGTTGCCGGTGGAGTAGAGGCCCTCCGGCTCCGCGTCGGCGGCCGGTAGGAATACCGGGCTGTCGGTGACCGCCCGCAGCTCGCGCTCGACCTGGGCGCGGAAGTGGGCCAGGAGGTCAACGGCCGCGCCGTGGACCTGCGGGATGACGCGCAGCGAGACGGGCGCCTGGCGGATATCCGCGAGGCGGTCGGGCGTGGGCGCGAGCAGCGACCAGAGGCGGCGGTGGATGGCCATCTGTCCGGGATCGCCCTTGAGCTCACCGACGCGGGGCGAGTAGGGACGGAGCGCCGCGCCGGTGAGCGCGACGGCCAGCGCCCCGCACAGGGTGGCGTGGTCGAGCAGTGCCTCGGCGCGGAGGAGCAGGGGCACGGCGAGGGCCGGCGCCAGCGGGGCGCCGTTGATCAGCGCGATGCCCTCCTTGGCGGCGAGCTCGTAGGGGGCGACTCCGAGCGCGGCGAGCGCGTCGGCGGCCGGGAGGGCGTGGGCGGCGGGGCGCGGGTGCGCGCGGTCGTGGAGCGTGGGTCCGCGGTCGTGGAGTGTCGGTTCGCGGTCGTGGAGTGTCGGTTCGCGGTCCTGGGGTGTCGGTTCGTGGTCGGCGCGGGCGTGGACGAACCCGTCGCCGGTCAGCGTGGCGAACAGATGGGCGAGGGGCACGATCTCGCCCGCGGTGCCGCTCACCCCGCCCGGCACGACCGGGAACCAACCGCCGTTGAGGCGCTCGGCGATGAACCGGCAGAGCTCGACGCTGACGCCGGCGTGGCCGCTGAGGAAGCCGGCAAGGCGCAGGAGCATGGCGCCGCGCACCACCGGCTCGGACAGCGGCGGTCCGACACCGGCCGCCCGGCCGGCCAGGATCGAGCGCTGGAAGGCGGCCTGGTCGCTCGGCGCCACCGCGGCGACCGGGCGATCGGCGAGAAACCCGAGGCCCGTGGTCACCCCGTAAGCGCTGGCGCCGGACTCGAGATGGGTCAGGAGGGCGTCGCGGGTGTGCTGAACGGTGTCGAGGGCGGCGCCGGCGAGGACCAGGCGCTCGCCGTCGAAGGCGATGCGCCGATACAGGGCGAGATCCAGCTGATCGGGACGCTCGAGCAGAACTGCGGCAGCTGCGGACACCTAACGCAACTTAACTTGACACCGTTGCGCGCGGTGTGAGAGAAACGCGCCTGGCCCATCGGCTGAACGGTGTTCTACCGGCGGACCGGGAGGAGATGCAAGCTGCCATCGGTTATCAGCCGGCCCGCCCTGCTCGCGCCGCGTCGCCCGGGATCTCCGCGGTCCTCGATGTGCTTGACGTGCTCGATCGGGACGGACCGTCGACCCTGGCCCAGCTCGCGCGCGAGACCGGGACGGCCAAGAGCACGCTGCACCGCGTGTGCTCGATGATGTCCGAGCGCGGCTGGGTGGCCCGGGATCCGCGCAGCGGCTACATCGAGCTCGGCCCGCGGGTGGCGTGGCTGGCGCGCGCCACGCCGCTCTCGCCGCTCACCGCCGGTTTCCACGCCGTCGCCCGACGCCTCGTCGCCCGCCACAACGAGACCACGTGCCTGACTGTCCTCGACGGCAGCGACAGCGTGTTCATCGCCAAGGAGGAGACCACGCATGCGGTGCGCCTGGTCACCGCGGTAGGGAGCCGGCTGCCGGCGTTCGCGGCCGCCTCCGGGCGGGCCATGCTGGCCGACCGGCCCGAGCGCGAGGTTGCGGCGCTGTACGAGGGCTACGAGCTGGTCACCCCCACCGGGCGGCGCCTCGAGGGCCTCGATGAGCTCGCGGCGATCCTGCGCGAGACCCGCCGGCGCGGCTACGCGGAGAACCTCGACGAGACCTCGCTCGGGCTGCACTGCCTGGCCGTGCCCGTGGGCCCGCCCGGGCGGGTGGTGGCGGCGATCACGCTGTGCGTGCCGTCGGGACGGATGAGCGCGGCCCGCAAGCGGGCGATGCTTCCCGATCTGATGCGGGCGGCGCGGGATATCGTGCCGCGCCCGCAAGGGGTGCCGCTCCGGGACGGCGAGGACGTCCCGGGCCCCGAGCTCCCGGGCAATGGCGATCAGGCCACGCCTGCGAAAACTGAACTAAATCAATCAAGTAAGTTAGCAACCATCAGCGCGCCGATCCCGCGACGGGGCGGGCGGCGTTGGTCCGATCCCAACAGAAAGGTGGCTCCATGAAGCCCAACGACAGCGAGCTGGATCGGCTTCGCCAAGGGCGCAGCGAGCTCGAGAACCATTACATCGACGAGCTCGTGTCCGGCAGTTTGAGCCGCCGGGACTTCCTGCGCCGTGGCAGCACGATCGGCATGTCGGTGCCGCTGCTTGGCGCCATCCTCGCTGCCTGTGGCTCGTCCTCGTCGAAGTCCTCTTCGGGGGGCACGTCGGCGGCCGCCCCGGCCACCAAGGGCGGGACGCTGCGCGTCGCCTCGGTCACCCCGGCCGCGGCGGTCAACCCGCTCACCGTGGCCGATGCCGGCGGGCTGTGCATGCTCAACCAGACCGGCGAGTTCCTGATCTTCGACTCGAATGTCAAGCTCGCGCTGCAGCCGATGCTGGCGCTGAGCTGGACGCCCAACAAGGACGGCAGCGTGTGGACGTTCAAGCTCCGTCAGGGCGTGAAGTTCCACAACGGCTCGCCGATGACCGCCGACGACGTGGTCTACACGTTCAAGCAGCTGGCCGATCCGAAGAATGCCTCGAACGCGCTGTCCACGTTCACCAGCGTGCTCACGCCCGACGGGGTCAAGAAGGTCGACGCCTCGACGGTCGAGTTCCACCTCGAGGCGCCGAACGGAAACTTCCCCTACCTGGTCTCCTCGGACAACTACAACGCGATCATCGTCCCCAACGGGACCGACTTCGCCAAGTGGCAGTCGACGTTCGTGGGCACCGGCGCGTTCAAGCTCGGCAGCTACACCCAGAACGTGGGCGCGACGTTCGTGGCCAACCCCGACTACTGGGGCACCAAGGCGCTGCTCAACACGACCAGCTTCAAGTTCTACTCGAGCCAGGCGCCGATGATCCTGGCGCTGCAGGGCAACGACGTGGACGTGGTGGCGCAGTTCGTGCCGGCCGGGGCCACCTCGCTGCTGAACAGCTCCTCGTACAAGATCATCAAGCTGAACTCGGCCAACCACCGCGAGCTGTCGATGCGCAACGACCTGCCGCCGTTCAACGATCCGCGCGTCCGCCAGGCGGTGGCCTACAGCCTCGACCGAGCCGGGATGGTCAACGCGCTGCTGAGCGGCGACGGCACGGTGGCCAACGACTATCCGTTCGGGCCACGCTTCCCGTCCACCGACACGACCGTCCCGCAGCGCACGCAGGACATCGCCAAGGCCAAGCAGCTGCTCTCGGCGGCCGGGCATCCGAGCATCAGCGCCACGATGAAGACCGAGATCTACGAGGAGGTCCCGCAGCTGGCCCAGGTGATCAAGGCCGACGCCGCCAAGGCCGGCATCAACATCAACCTGAACATCGAGCAGCAGAGCCAGTACTACGGCAAGAGCACGTTCGGCAACTCCGACTGGCTCGACGGGGAAATGAGCCTGGTCGACTACGGCGATCGCGGCGTGCCCAACGTGTTCCTGGAGGCGCCGCTGACCTCGGCCGGGCCGTGGAACGCCGCTCGGTTCAAGAACCCGCAGTACGACAAGCTGGTCAAGCAGTACGTGGCCGCGCTCGATCTCCAGGCCCAGAAGCAGGTCGCCGGGCAGATCCAGCAGCTGCTGCTCAACGAAACGCCGATCGTCATCCCGTACTGGATCGACGGACTGACCGCCTCGACGCCGACCGTGAGCGGGCTGAACCCAACCTCGATCGCCCAGCTCTACCTGAACACGGCCTCCAAGTCGGCCTGAGTCGCGTAGGCAGAAACCCGTCCGGCGAACAGCATGATCGCGTTCATCCTCAAGCGGCTGGGCCTGGCGCTCATCACGCTGTGGATTCTCAGCCTGATCGTGTTCTTCGCCGGACAGGTGCTGCCCGGCGACCCGGCCCGGGCGATCCTGGGGCCGCTGGCCGCGCAGCAGGCGGTGGACGCGCTGCGCCACCAGCTCGGGCTCGACCAGTCGATCTGGAGCCAGTACTGGCACTGGATCAGCCACTTCGTCCAGGGCCATCCCGGGACGTCCTACCAGTACCAATCCGCGATCGGGCCGATCCTGACCAGCGCCCTCGGGCGCTCGCTCAAGCTCGCCGTCCTGGCCTTCATCATCGTCGTGCCGCTGTCGATCTTCGCCGGGATCGTGGCGGCGCTCAACGTGGGCCGGCCGATCGACCGGGCGATCAGCGTCCTCGGGCTGTCCGGGACCACCGTGCCCGAGTTCGTCTCGGGGATCATCCTGATCCTGATCTTCGCGGTCGGGCTGAGCATCCTGCCCGTGTCGGCGCAGGCGCCGACCGGCGCGAGCTTCCTGACGCAGATCAAGTACCTGATCCTGCCGGCCATCCCGCTCGTGTTGATCCTGTTCGGCTACATCATGCGAATGGCGCGGGCGGGCACGGTCGAGGCACTCGAGTCCGACTACGCGCGCACGGCCACGCTGAAGGGACTTCCCCGCGGGGTGATGATCCGCCGCCACGTGCTGCGCAACTCGCTGCTGCCGACGATCACGGTGATCGCCACCCAGACCGGCTATCTGATCGGCGGGCTGGTGGTCGTCGAGACGCTGTTCCGCTATCCCGGCCTCGGTCAGCTGGTCGCCCAGGCCGCCACCAACAAGGACTTCCCGATGCTCGAGGCCGGCGTGCTGACCATCGGCCTCGTCTACATGCTGGTGACGCTGATCGCCGACATCGTGTTCTCGCTGCTGAACCCACGGATCCGGTTGAGCGCGGTCGAATGAGCGTCGACGCCGTTCCGATCGAATCGGCGGGCGCGCTCGCGGCCGGGCGCAGCGAGGTCCGCCGCGAGGTGCTGCGGGAGCTGATGCGCTCGCCGCTCTTCCTCCTCGGCGCGTTCATCCTGCTGGTGTGGATCGTGTGCGCGATCTTCGGCTCGACGATCGCCCCGCACAGCCCGTTTGACCAGAACCTCGAGAAGATCAACCAGGCGCCGTCGGGCGCCCATCTGTTCGGCACCGATCAGCTCGGGCGGGACATGCTCTCGCGGGTGATCGTGGGCTCGCGCAACATCATGATCATCGCGCCGCTGGGCACGGTCCTGGGGACCGCGATGGGAACCTCGCTCGGGCTGGTCATGGGCTACTTCCGCGGCTGGCCCGACGACAGCCTGGGCCGGATCGTGGAGGCCTTCCTGGCCCTGCCGCTGGTGGTCACCGGACTGCTCGTGGTCACCGCGCTCGGGCACTCCAACGCGATCATCATCCTGGTCATCGGGATCGTGTTCACGCCGCTGATCGCGCGCACGGTGCGCGCCGCGGTGCTGCTCGAGCGCGAGCTCGACTACGTGGCGGCGGCGCGGCTGCGGGGCGAGGGCGCGGCGTACATCATGTTCATCGAGATCCTCCCCAACGTGCTCGCACCGATCCTGGTCGAGTTCACGGTGCGGCTCGGCTACGCGATCTTCCTGGTCGCCACGCTGTCGTTCCTCGGCGTGGGGATCCAGCCGCCGTCGCCCGACTGGGGCCTCGAGATCTCCCAGAACTTCGGCCAGGTGACCGCGGGTTACTGGTGGGAGGTGCTGTTCGACGCGGTGGCGATCATCTCGCTGGTCGTCGCGGTCAACCTGGTGTCCGACTCGATCGAGCGGGTGCTCGAGCGATGAGCACGGTGTCACCGCAGCTGCCAGGCGGCGCCGGCGACCCGGACGGGGGCGCGGCGGGCGCCGACGCGCTCACCGTCGACGCGATCGACATCAGCTATCGCGTGCGCGGGCGCGATCTGGTCACCGTGCGCGATGTGTCGTTCCGGATCGGGCGCGGCGAGTCCTATGGGCTGGTCGGCGAGTCGGGGTCGGGCAAGTCGACGATTGCGCTCGCGGTGGTGCGCTACCTGGCGCGCAACGGCCGGGTCAGCCGGGGCGGGATCGCGATCGACGGGCGCGACGTGCTGGCCATGAGCTCGGGGGAGCTCCGCAAGCTCCGTCAAAACACGGTGTCGATGGTCTACCAGGAGCCGGGCAAGGCGCTGAACCCGACGATCCGGGTGGGGCGCCAGGTCGCCGAGGTGTTCGAGCTGGCGGGGCTCAAGCGGCCCGAGGCGCTCGAGCGCTCGCGCGAGATGCTCGAGAAGGTGCGGATCTCCGATCCCGAGGGGGTGATGAAGCGCTATCCGCACCAGCTCTCGGGCGGGATGCTCCAGCGCGTGGTGATCGCGATGGCGCTGGCCGCCGAGCCATCACTGTTGATTCTGGACGAGCCGACCACCGCGCTCGACGCCACCGTCGAGGCCGAGGTGCTCGACCTGATCTCGGCGCTGCGCACCGAGTTCGAGACCTCGCTGCTGTTCATCAGCCACAACCTCGCGGTGATCGCCAAGATGTGCGACCGGGTTGGCGTCCTGTACGCGGGTGAGCTGATGGAGGAGGGACCCGCCCGCGAGGTCTTCGACGACCCGCGGAACCCCTACACGGTCGGCCTGCTGCGCTGCATCCCGCGGCGGGGAACGGCCAAGAACCAGGACACGCTGGACACCATTCCCGGCTTCCCCCCCGGGCCGGGCGAGATTCAGCAGGGGTGCGTGTTCGCCGGTCGCTGTGGGCTGGTCGAGGATCGGTGCCGTCAGGAGGCCCCGCCGCTGTACGCGGTCGATGCTCCGAGCGGCCGCGCACGCCAGTCGCGCTGCCACTTCCACGAGCGCGCGCAGACGCCGCCGCGGGTGGTCAAGCCGCAGCGCGAGGACGGCGCCGCCGCCAACGGCGCCGGGCTCGGAGAGGTGCTGGTGAGCGCTGCGGACGTCTCCAAGACGTTCCACATGGAAGGACAGACGATCCACGGGCTCGTCGACGTGAACGTCGAGGTGCGGGCCGGCGAGACGCTCGGGCTGGTCGGCGAGTCGGGCAGCGGCAAGACCACGCTGGCCCGCGTGCTGCTCGGGCTGACCCCGCCGGACAAGGGCGCGACCCTGGCGATCGAGGGTTCGGCGCTGCCCGACAACGCCCGTGCGCGCACGCGCGACCAGCGCAAGGCGCTGCAGATCGTCTTCCAAAATCCGGACTCGGCGCTGAACCGCCGCCATTCGATCCGACGGCTGCTCTCGCGCGCGCTGGACAAGCTCGGCGGCTACAAGGGCGAAGCGCTGGCCAAGCGCCTGCGGGCGCTGCTCGTCGAGGTGCGGGTGGCCGAGCGCTACCTGCCGATGCGACCGGCCCAGCTCTCGGGCGGGCTCAAGCAGCGCGTGGCCATCGCCCGGGCGTTCGCCGGCGATCCGAAGATCGTCGTGTGCGACGAGCCGACCTCCGCGCTCGACGTGTCGGTTCAGGCGGCGATCCTCAACCTGCTGAACGATCTGCAGCGCCGCGAGCAGGTCAGCTACCTGTTCATCAGCCACGACCTCGGCGTGGTCCGCTACCTGTCGGATCGGATCGCGGTGCTGTACCTGGGCCGGATCATGGAGCTCGGCACCGCCGAGCAGGTCTTCAACGCACCACACCATCCCTACACCGAGGCGCTCCTCTCGGCCGTGCCGACGCTCGAGCCGGGCGGCGCGGCCGCTCGGGAGCGGATCAAGCTCGAGGGAGAGATCCCCAGCGCGGCCAATCCGCCCACCGGCTGCGTGTTTCACACCCGCTGCCCGCGCTTCCTCGGCGACGTGTGCGTGAACACCGAGCCGCCGCTGGCCGAGGCCGAGCCCGGCCATGCGATCCGCTGTCACATCCCGCTCGAGGAACTGCGGCGCCTGCAGGCCACGGAGGTCACGGTTGCCGGCGCCGGCGACTGAGGCCGCGGGCGTGGCGGCCCCGGCCGTCGGTCCGGCTGCGGCTCCGGTGCCTTCGGCGGCGATCGAGATGCGTGCGGCCGTCCTGCGCGAGCCGGGGCGGCCGGTGGCGGTGGAGCGCGTGCTCCTGGCGCCACCGCGGCGCGGCGAGGTGCTCGTGCGCGTGGCCGCGGCCGGCGTATGCCACTCCGATCTCCATCTCGCCGACGGGCAGCTGGGTGGCGGGCGCTGGCCGATGGTGCTCGGGCACGAGGGAGCGGGCGTGGTCGAGGCGGTCGGCGAGGACGTGGTCGACGTCGTCCCCGGCGACCATGTGGCGTTCTGTTTCGTACCCTCGTGCGGCGCGTGTGCGGCCTGCCGGGGTGGACGGCGGACGCTGTGCGAGACCGCCGCGCTCCACGGCGTGGCGGGAATGCTCATGGACGGGACCTCGCGGCTGCGCGGGAGCGACGGCGGCGTGCTCCAGCACGGGCTGATGGTGGCCTGTTTCGCCGAGTACGCGGTCGTGCCCGTGGCGGGCGCGGTGGCGCTGCCGGCGTCGATCCCGCTGTGGCAGGCCGCGCTCCTCGGTTGCGGGGTGGTGACCGGGATCGGGGCGGTCAACCGCGCTGGGGTCCGGGTCGGCGATCGGGTCTGCGTGATCGGCTGCGGGGGCGTCGGGTTGCAGGTGATCGCCGGTGCCCGCCTGGCCGGCGCCGGGACGGTCGTGGCGGTCGATACCGACGTGGCCAAGCTCGAGCTGGCCCGTCGCCGCGGGGCCACGCACGCGGTGCTGGCCGGAAGTGGGGCGGACGTGGTCGTCTCCGAGGTGCTCGCGGTCACGGATGGAGGGGTCGAGCACGCGTTCGAGGTGGTCGGCTCGCCGGTCACGATCCGCCAGGCCTGGGACGTGCTCCGCCCGGGCGGGACCGCGACCGTGGTCGGCCTGGCGCCGGTCGGCGTCGAGGTGTCGCTGCCGGCGATCGAGTTCCTGGCCGAGAAGACCATCACCGGCAGCTACTACGGGTCCTCGGACGTCCATGCCGCGCTCGGCCGGCTGGTGGCGCTGGTCGCCGATGGCCGGCTCGACCTGGGCGACGTGGTTTCGGATCTGATCGGGCTGGATGAGGTGGAGGCGGCTTTGCAGCGGCTCCGCAGTGGTCAGGGGGCGCGGTCGGTGGTCGTGATCGACGAGGCGCTCGCGGGGGTGGGGGCGTGAGTCAAGCGGGCCTCGACGGCCGGATCGGCGAGGGCTGGGGCGGCGACCCCGGGCCGAACGGCGCCCACGTCAACGTGGTTCTGGGTGAGCGGGGCTCGCCGACCGCCGCCGCGCTGATCGGCACGTTCACCTCTCCCGCCCCCGGCCACACCCCGATCCTCGTCGTGGTCGGCGAGGCGCAGGATCGCTATGAGCTCGTGTGGCCGCCGACGATCATGATCAACAAGGCAACCGCGATCGAGGAGCGCCACCAGACGATCACCTGGGGCGCCGGGCAGCTCGGCATCGCCCAGGGCGTCCTCGACGCGGTCGCCGACGAGCTGATCCCGCCCAGCGGCGACCTGGTCGTGTTCGTGTGCATCTGGATCGACCCGGGCGCGTCGGATGAGATGGCGGTGCGCCAGGCCGCGCGGACCGCGGTGCGAACGGCGATCGGCGTGTGCGTCAAGGGACGGGACGAGGACGCGGCGCGCGACATGGTGGCGCGGCGCGACGCGCTGAGCAGCCCGTTCTACGGAGGGTCGTAGCGTTGCGGATCACCGCGATTCGGGTTCAGCGGCTGGCCCTCCCGCTTGACCCGCCATTCCGCGCCGCCTGGGACCCGTCGCCGCGCCGCTCGTTCGAGGCCACGCTGGTGCGGGTCGAGACCGACGCCGGCCTGGTCGGGGTGGGGAGCGGCGACACGATGGCCGGCTTTGATGATTTTGTTCAGTTGTTCGTGGGCCGGGACCCACGCGCCATTGCCGGGCACTCGCGCACCCTGGAGACGATCTCGTTCCACGCCGGGCGCTACTGGCCGCTCGAGGCCGCGCTGTGGGACCTGCTCGGCCAGGCGTCGGGCGTGCCGGTGGCGACGCTCCTCGGGGGTGCGGCGACCGCGCTTCCCGTCTACGCCTCGTGGGGGTCGCTGCGCTCGGCGGCTCAGCGCGCCGAGGACGCCGGCGCGCTCGTCCGGGAAGGCTTTCGCGGGGTCAAGGTCCGGATCGCCCGTGATCGGATCGACGAAGGGGTCGCGGTCGTGGAGGCCGTGCGCTCGGCGGTCGGGGACCGGCTGGAGATCATGGTCGACCTCAACCAGTGGTGGCGGATGCCCGGCGACATCGAGCGGGGACTCGGACCGGCGGCGGCCCGGCGCGTGGTCGAGCGGCTGCGCGACTACGACGTGCTGTGGGTGGAGGAGCCGCTGGCCGGCGAGGACCGCGACGGCATGCGGATGCTCCGCGAGCAGGCCGGCGTGCGGATCGCCGGCGGCGAGATGGCGCGCACGTTCGAGGAGCTCCGCCTGGCGCTCGACGCCGACGCGCTCGACGTCTATCAGCCCGACGTGGTGCTCGCCCTGGGCATCTCGGGCGCGCGCACGCTGGCCGAGCTGGCACTGCGGCGCAACCGGTGGTTCACCCCGCATACCTGGACCAACGGCATCGGGCTGCTGGCCAACCTGCACGTGTGCGCCGGCGTGGGCGGGGGGCCGATGCTCGAGTTCCCCTATGACCCGCCGGGATGGACCCCGGAGCGCCGCGACTTCATGCTGGCCGAGCCGCTGACCACTGGCCCGGACGGGATGCTCGCGGTGCCGGATGCACCCGGGCTCGGGGTGCGCCTGGACGAGGACGCGATGGCGTTCTACGCCCGGGCCGGATCCGGGGACGCGGCGCCGGTTTGACGCGGGTCGCCTTCATCGGGCTGGGCAACATGGGCGGGCCGATGTGCGGCCACCTGGCCGCCGCGGGATTCTCGGTGAGCGCGTTCGATCTCGACCCGGCCGCCCTCGCGCGGGCGGTGGATGCCGGTGCCCGGCGGGCGTCGGACCTGGACGACTGCGTGCGCGGGGCCGAGATCCTGATCACGATGCTTCCGGCGCCGCCTCAGGTCGAGCAGGTGCTGCTCGGCGATTCGGGGGCGATCGCCGCGATGGATCGCGGTTCGCTCGCCATCGACATG
>JAFAWR010000366.1 GCA_019241635.1 Solirubrobacterales bacterium | reverse complement strand
TGCGCCAGCACCACACCGACGGCCGGCTCGACCAGGACGAATTCCAGGAGCGGCTGGACAGGTGCTTTGCCGCAAAGACGGTCGGCGAGCTGGCCCAGCTCACGCGCGACCTGCCCTCCGATCAGGCGAGGCGCGGCCGGGCCGGCCGCGCCGGCTTCGGGATCCTCGGCTCGCTGCGCATGATCCCGATCATCCCGATCATCCTGGCCATCATCGCCATTCACCTGATCATCGGCGTGCTCAGCGGCCTGTGGATCCTCATCCCGCTGTTCTTCCTGGCCCGCTGCATGATGTTCCGCCGCGGACTGGGCCGGTTTGGCTCGCGCCGCGGGGCCGCGCTGTAGCGGCGGGACCGCCCGGGAAGCGCGGCGTCAGTTCAGCCGCGGCGCTCGAGCTCGCCCTTCACCAGCCGCTCCAGCGCGGTCAGGGCGAGCTCCAGGTCGGCCTCGTCGGTGTCTTCCTCGCGGGTATGCGACAGGCCCCGTTTGCTGCGCACGAACAGCATCACGGTCGGCACCCCCGCCTCGGCCACGCGCGCGGCGTCGTGCAGCGGCCCGCTCGGTAGGCGTACGTCGTCGCCTTGCAGGTCCGTGACGATCGCCCCGGCCGCGTCGACCATGTCCGCGTCGAAGTGGATCGGCGCGACCCGGAACAGCGGTGACCACTGCACTTCCACCCCCTCCTCGGATGCGATCTTGTGGCTGGCCGACACGATCGCCTCGTGTAGCTCGGCCAGCGTGCCGGCGTCGACGTGGCGCTGGTCGACGAGCGCCGTGGCGACGCCGGCGACCGCGGTCGCGATCCCCGGCTCGGCGGCGATCCGGCCTACCGTCCCCACGCCGCCGCGGGTTCGCGCCAACTCGCGGACCTCGAGGGCCAGCCGAGCGGCCGCCGACAGCGCATCGCGCCGCTGATCCATCGGAGTCGAGCCGGAGTGAGCGGCCTGACCGGTGAAGCGAGCCGCCCATCGCTCGGTTCCGTACGTGCCGGTGACCACCCCGAGCGGCAGATTCCGCGCCTCGAGCACCGGGCCCTGCTCGATGTGCAGCTCGATGTAGCCGACGGCGTCCTTCAACCGCGAGCTCGAATCTCCCATCCGGCCCACGTCGACGCCGTGAGCGGCCATCGCGTCGGGCGCCGAGACGCCCTCGGCGTCGCGCAGCCGGCTCACGAAGTCGGGATCGTGCTGGCCGGCCGCGGCCATCGAGCCCATCAGGCTGAGACCGAAGCGGGCTCCCTCCTCGTCGGCCCAGTCGACGAGCTTCACGGTCAGCGGAGGCGAACCGTCGGCGGACAGCGCACGAAGCACCTCCAGGGCCGAAAGCACCCCAAGGCACCCGTCGAGCCAGCCGCCGTTCGGCACCGAGTCGATGTGGCTGCCGATGATCAGGAACTGCGGCGAGCGGCCAGCCAGGGTCGCCCACACGTTGCCGGCCTCATCTCGGTCGACCTCGACGGGTAGCTCGGCCAGCAGCCCGCGTTCCCACTCGCGTGCTCGCGCCCACACATCGGTCCAGGCCAGCCGCTGAGCGCCGCGCTCGTCTCCGGTGAGCTCCGCCAGCTCGCGCAGCTCGGCGATCATCCTCCTGGCGTCAGCGGCCATCGAACGAGCTCCGAGGAAGCTCAGGCCGCGGCCCGTTGGCGCGGGCGGAGCGGCTCGCCGAACCGCGCGCGGCGCACGAACTGCCCGGCTCCGGGCTCGGCGACCAGCTCGTCGTGATCGACGATCACCTGCCCGCGAACGAGCACGACCTCGGGTGCGCCGATCACTTCGGTGCCCTCGAACAGGTTGTAGTCGACGTTCGAGTGGTGAGTCGCGGCCGAGAGCGTGAGCGGCTTCTCGCTGTCCCACACCACGACGTCGGCGTCGGCGCCGGCGGCGATCGTGCCCTTCCGCGGGAACATCCCGAACAGGTGCGCCGGCTGCGTGCAGCACAGATCGACGAGCTGGTTCATGCTCAGCCGGCCCTCCCGCACCCCAAAGTGGTGCAGCATGTGCAGGCGGTTCTCGATCCCCGGACCGCCATTGGGGATCTTTGAGAAGTCATCGCGTCCGAGCGTCTTCTGGTCGGAGAACCGAAACGGGCAGTGATCGGTGGAGACGACCGACAGGACGCCGGTCCGCAGCGCCGTCCACAGATGCTCGAAGTTCTTGGCTGGCCGTGGCGGCGGGGTGTACACGTACTTCGCGCCCTCGAAGTTGGGCTCCTCGAGCCGCGTCTGGTCGATGAACAGATACTGCGTGCACGTCTCGCCCCAGGTCCGCCAGCCACGCGAGCGGGCGACCGCGATCGGCTCGACCGACTCCTGGCAGGAGACGTGGACGACGTACAGCGGGCATCCGGCGATGTGCGCGAGCTTCACCGCGCGGTTGGTCGCCTCGGCCTCGGTCTCGGGCGGCCGCGAGGCGGCGTGCCAGCGCGGCTCGGTCTTGCCCTCGGCCAGCGTCTGCTTGACCAGCACGTCGATCGCGTCGCCGTTCTCGGCATGAACCATGACCAGGGCGCCGGTCTGCGCCGCCACCTGCATCGTGCGAAACAGCGTCTCGTCGTCGACCATGATCGCGCCCTTGTAGGCCATGAACAGCTTGTAGCTGGTCACCCCCTCGTCGGGCACGCGCGCGACGTCCTCGAGTCGCCCGCCGTCGTGCAGATCGGTGATCGCCATGTGAAAGCCGACGTCGATCACCGGCGGGCAGCGTTCGATCTTCTCGTGCCACGTCGCCAGTGCGTCGGGGATGGATTGCCCCGGCGCCTGGAGGCAGAAGTCGACGTGCGTGGTGGTGCCGCCGAACGCCGCCGACACCGTGCCCGAAGTGAAGTCGTCGCAGCTCACGGTGCCGCCGAACGGCATCTCCATATGGGTGTGTGGATCGATCGCCCCGGGGATGACGTACTTTCCGGTCGCGTCGATCACCCGGTCCGCCGAGCCGTTCAGCGAGGTTCCCACGGCGGCGATCGTCTCGCCCTCGATCAGCACGTCGGCCACGTAATCGTCCACGGCGGTGATGACCCGCCCACCCTTTATCAGGATGCTCATCACGCCACCGCCGTCGGCTGGAACTGCGGGATGATCTCTCGTCCGTAGCGTTCCATGGTCGCTTCGAACCCGGTGGTCATCAGGTACAGGTTCACCTGTTTGACGCCCAGGTCCTCGAGCTCGCGCAGCCGGGCGATGTGCTGATCGGCGTCGCCGAGCAGGCAGAACCGGTCGCAGATCTCGTCGCTGATGTACTGGCCGTGGCTGGCTCCGACGAGGCTGTGCTCGTTGTAGTCGTACTCCTTGACGGCGAGCGCGTACTCGGTCAGCGCGGTTGGGATCTCTCCGTCGGTCCCGTACCGGGCGATCAGGTCCTTGACGTGGTTGGACACCATCGCCGGGAACCAGCGCGTCTCCTCGCGCCACCGGGGAAGGTCGGCGTCAACCACCGCCGGGGCGACCACGATCGGTGCCAGCGCATCGGGGTCGCGCCCGGCCTCGACCGCGGCGTTCCGCGCGCGTTCGATGATCCAGCGGGTGATCTCGGGGTCGGCGAGCTGGATGACCACGCCGTCACCCACGCGTCCGGCGACGCCCAGCGCCCGCGGCCCGTAGCCGGCCACGTACATCGGGATCTCGGGCTGTCCCTTGGCCCACTCGAGGTGCAGCTTCTTACCGTTCCATTCGACCTCGCGCCCGTTCATCAGCTCCTTGATCATCTCGAGCGAGGACTCGAAGCGGCCCATCGGCACCGGGTCAAGGCCGACCACCCGCCGCGAGGAGTCGCCGCGGCCGATGCCCAGAACCATCCGCCCGTCGCTCACGCCCTGCAGCGTCGCGTAGCCGCTGGCCGTCACCGTCGGCTCGCGGATCCCGGGGTTGGTGACGCAATGCCCGAGACGAATCCGCGACGTCGCCGCGGCGGCTAGCGTCAGATAGACGTAGCCCTCCTCCCACAGGATGTGCGAGTCATACGTCCACGCATGGGTGAAGCCCAGCTCCTCGGCTCGTACTACGAGCTCGACGAACCGCTGCGACGGCGGGTCCGGCAGGAACGTGGCACCGAAATCGAGCATCTCTCTCCTCTCGCCAAACGGTCGGATGCCTGTGGTCGCAGCCTAACCTGTCGAACGCTCCACCGTGCCCTCAATTAGCCCATAAGGCTCATCGGTCGGCTGGAAGATCTCGTTCTCGTTCTCGAGCTCGAAGCGCTCGAGGTCGTACAGGAGATGGTGCTTGTTGGGCAGGGAGAAGCTGATCCGCTCGACGTCCGCGACCGCGTCGAGCACCGCCCGGCCCATGTGGTGCAGCGTGAACTGGACCGACGGGCTGTAGTGGTCCGAGAACGCCTCCAGGATGGTTTCGCGCACGCGTAGCCAGGAGGCGCCATAGGCCACGTCGCGCCCGCGGTATGACCACCGCGCGGTGATGATGGTCGCGAGGATCCGGTCCGAAGTCTCCGGGAGCGACGTGTAGCGATCGCGCAGGAAGCCCTCCCAGCCCGAGCCGGTCGTCTTCAGCACGAGCAGGTCATCGATCCCGGCTTCGATGTCCGGCTCGCCACCGTCGCCGGCCACGGTCGCGACGCGGCTACCGCCGCTGCCGCGCTGGAAGGCGTGCTCGTGAGGGCGCCCGCCGATCTCGAGTCTGGCCCACGGGTGCTCGGCGATGTGCACCCGCGCTCGCGCGACGCCCGGCCCGGCGCTCAGGAAGTGCTCGACGAGGCGCAGGCCGAAGGTCTCGATGTCGTCGATCGGATGCTCCTTGGCTAGCGCGTACACCGTGTTGCGCATCGTGTCGGTGGCGAGCAGGCCGGCGTTCTCGCCCTTGGTGTACGCGGCGTCGAAGTCGCCCTCGAGCCCGACGTCAACCGTGAGGTCTCGCAGGTCGTGCCCCTCGGGCCGGCGCGAGACCTTGACCAGGCGAACTTCGGACTTTCCGTAGCCCGCGTCACGAAGAACGGTCGACATGGGTCAGCTCCCTCGATATGTGCTGTAGCCAAACGGGCTGAGAAGCAGTGGCACGTGGTAGTGCTCCTCGTCGGACGAGACCTCGAAGGTCACCGACACCTCCGGATAGAAGCCGGCCGCGAGGTACGAGCCGGTGTCAAAGGTCAGCCGGTAGCGACCAGGCTCCGGCGGTGAGGCAAGCAGTCCGCTTGCGCGCCCGTCGGCGTCGGTGGTGTCACGGCCAACCCGCTCCCAGCCCGCGCTGATCGCTCGTTCGAGCACCACGGGCACGCCGGCCGCCGGACGTCCGCGCGAGGTGTCGAGCACGTGCGTGGTGATCCCGGTCAAGCCGTCTCCCCGAGCCGGTCGCTCAGGCGCAGCCGGGCGATCTTGGCGATCTCGCCGAGCGCGATCTCGATCTCTTGTTCGCGCGAGTGTTCGAGCCGGGCGGTGCCCCAGGCGAAGATCGAGTCCTTGGTGTGCTCGCGCACGCAGACGATCAGCGGAAATTCGAACCGCTCACGGTAGGTGCGATTCAGGTCCCGCCATGCCTCGAGCTCGTCGGCGGTCAGGCGATCGAGCCCGGCTCGGGACTGCTCGTGCGAGGACTCGCGCGTGAGCGTGCCCTGCTGCGCCTCACGCCCGGCGAGCTCGGGATGGGCCCTGATCAACTCGAGCTGGCGCTCGCGCGGGGCATCGCGAACCGCCGCCTCGAGCGCGGCGTGCAGCTCGGCAAGGCTGCTGAACGGCCCGCGCTGCCAGGCGGTCTCGGCGACCCACGGCGAGTGCTCGAACAGCCCGCCCAGATCGGTCAGCGACAGAGACAGGGCTGCGGTTTCGAGCCCGGCGATGTGCTCCGGACGGACCGGAATCCGCGTGAGCGGGCGGCGGCTGGCGGCTCGTATGGCGGCGACCACGGCCGGCGGTGTCGAGATATGCGGCGGCTCCCCCACCCCTTTCAGCCCATACGGCGCCTCCGGATCGGCGTGCTCGAGGATCTCGATCCGCATCGGCGGCATGTCGAGGACCGTCGGCAGCAGGTAGTCCGTGAACGATGCGTTGAGCACCCGGCCGTCCTTGATCTGGATCTCCTCGAACAGCGCCAGGCCGAGGCCCTGGGCGGTCCCGCCCTGGATCTGACCCTCGAGCGCCTGGGGGTTGATCGCCTTGCCGACCTCCTGCACGGTCGCGAGCTCGACGACCCGGACCAGACCGAGCTCGACATCGACGTCCACCACCGCTCGATGGGCGGAGAACGCGTACTGGACGTGAGCGTCGCCCTGGCCGTTCTCGTCGAGCGGATAGGTCTGGCGATGCCGCCACTCGACCGTCTCCTCGATCGCGTCGTCGCCCAGGACCGCTGCGAGTTCGTCGGCGGACATCGTGCGGGGGTCGGCGGGCAGCCGCTCTCGGACCGCCTCGCACGCAGCCTTGACCGCACCGCCCGTGACGTACGTCTGGCGTGAGGCCGAACTCGACCCGGCCGACCCGACCCGCGTGTCGGCCGTCAGCACGGCGACCCGATCGACACCCAGCTCGGTGCGGGCGATCTGCGCCTTTACGGTCACGAGCCCCTGGCCCACCTCGACCGCCGCCGTGTGCACCTGCACCAGCGGCTCCCCGTCGTCGACGCACAGGCGCACGCGGGCCGTCGAGTAGTCGTCGAATCCCTCGGAGAAGCCGACGTTCTTGATGCCGACCGCGTAGCCGATCCCGCGACGCACACCCTCGCCATGGGTGGTGTTGGACACCCCGCCCGGGAGCTCGCGCAGATCACGGCCACCGTTCGACTCCGCCGGCTCCGGGGGCAGTGGCATCGCCCGCACCCGCGCGAGCAGCTCGGCGACCGGGGCCGGCTCGCGGACGACCTGGCCGGTCGGCATTCGCGAGCCGGGGGCCATCGCGTTGGCGATCCTCAGCTCCACCGGGTCGACGCCCAGCGCCGCGGCGAGCTTGTCCATCTGCGCTTCGTGGGCGATCGCGACCTGGACGGCGCCGAACCCGCGCATCGCGCCACACGGCGGGTTGTTGGTGTAGGTCACGTACGAGTCGATCACCGCGTTCGGTACCTCGTACGGCCCGGCGGCGAAGCATCCGGCGTTGGAGCACACGGCGGTCGAGCTCGATGCATACGCGCCGCCGTCGAGCACGATGCGCGCGCGCACGTAGACAAGCCGCCCATCCGCCGTCGCCCCGTGTTCGTAGCGCATCCGACACGGGTGGCGATGGACGTGGCCGAAGAACGACTCCTCGCGGTTGTAGACCATCTTGACCGGGCGCCCGGTGTG
>JAFAWR010000271.1 GCA_019241635.1 Solirubrobacterales bacterium | reverse complement strand
GGCACGCCGTCGGTGTCGGTCAGTGCGATGTACTCGTTGCCGGTGCTTGGATCGGTGAGGTAAATCGCGCTGGCGCTGTCGCCCTGATCCTGGAAGGAGAACTGCTGGCTGGCCGGCACGGGCGGGATCGTGGGCGTCCCCGCGAAGTCGGCGCCACTACAGGTGCCGCCGGACCCGGCCGCGCTCTCACAGGTGATCGTGAGCTCGAGCACGACCAGAGCGCCGGAACGGTAGAGGCGGTTGGCGCTCACCCGGTAGGTGTCGGTTCCCGAGGACTCAGCCGCCTGGAACGTGCCCGTTTGGGAGTTGCCGCTGGCCGGCGGAGGGGCGCTCGTCGCCGGGAGCGCCGCGGGGGCGGCGGGGCGGTTGACCTTGAAGCTGATCGTCACCCGCCGGTTGAGCGCGCGACCGGCTGGATTGTCGGCGCCGCCGGGCCGCGTATTCGGCGCCACCGGGTCGGCCGAGCCGAAGCCGTTCGCTTGGAAGCTGATCGACGCGCCCGCGGTCTGGGGCTTCAGCGCGGCGACGACGCTCCCGGCACGAGCGTGCGAGAGGGGGATGTTGACCTGGTCGGTGCCGATCGAGTCGGTGTATCCGTCAACGTGGACGACGCCCACCGCGCGCGCCTTGATCCTCGCCGCGACCTGGGCAAGGACCGTCTGCGCCCGGGAAGTAAGCGTGGCCTTGCCGAACTGAAAAAGGACGTCGGAGTGGAGCGAGATCGTCGCCTGGTTGGCGCTCTCGGCATCGCTGCCGGAGGTGTTGCCGACGGTCGAGATGAGGTTCTCGACCGGCAGGGTGAGCCCGGCGGAGCTGGTGCTACCGGGTGGTTGCGCGAACGGGGCGGCCGTCGCGGGGACCACGTTCGACCCCAGTTCGCTCGGCGAGGGAGCCGGCGTCGAGCTGATCGGGACGTTGGGCACCAGGGGACCCCCCATTGGGAACGCGACGCTCATTGTCGTGACCGTTGTCGGCGGTGCTTTGAACGTCACCCACGCCTGATGGACGAGCGAGTCATTGATGCTGAACGGCAGCGACGACGCGAACGGGCGGCCGTTTGAGTCGGTCACGGCGCCGTACTCGAGGTCGCCGGATGGATCGATTAGCTTGACCCCTCCGGCCGTGTCGCCGAACGTCTTGATCGTGTCCGGAGTGTTCTCGTCGCGCAGGGTCACGAACGCGAATGCGCTCCCGACCCCACAGCCACTCGAGGTCTCACATTTGATCCCGAAGTCGAGCGTCACGAACGGGCCACTGCGCCGCAGGTCGTAGATCGATACGGTCATCGCCTCCGGGCCGTTCCCGTCCGCCACCTCCTGAGCGGTCGCGACCGGCTGGACCGTGCGACTCGTGGTGGTAGTGGGGTGCGCGGTCGAGGCGGTCCGGGTGGTGGTGCGGCTCTTGTGAGAGCTCCCGCCACATCCCGCGAGCGCCGCCGAGGCCAGTACCGCCGCGATCGCCCATTGCCATCGAACCCTTGCTCCGCCTGGAGATTCGGGCATCCCGCGGGGAGCCGACATAGGGGGCCGATGGTAGCGGAGGTAGGGCCGGCGTCCCCCAACCGACCCAGCCGGACGGTCCTCGGGGCCCACGGCAATTTGGGTCCCCAGCGGGGCCGAACTTGGACCCGGTGGCTCTGGCCGAGTCACAGCACCAGACCTAGTCTGTGCAGCGTCATTCCGGTCCCCACCCACAAGGAGTTTCAATGTCACCCCAGATGTTTCAGATCGCTCAGATGGCTTCCCTCACCATCCGCACGCGGATCGCCGCGGCAGCGGCCCGGCTGACTCGGGAGGAGCTCGGACAGGACGTCGTCGAGTACGGCGGTGTGCTCGTGCTGATCGCGGCCATCCTCACCTTCCTGATCACCCAGACGAACCTGCCCAGCACCATCGGCACCGACATCTCCACCGTCGTGACGAACATCTTCGCCACGAAGGCCCCCAAGGGGTGAGAAGCATCTTCAGACGGGAGGGCAACTAATCGCCACCCGGGCAGTACCCGAGGACCCAGCGCACCGAGGAGCGGACCGATTCCGCGCCTCGGTGCGCTGGCGTGCGTCCGCGGTCGCCGAGCACGGCGGCGAGCTCCTGCTCGCGGTGGGGCTCATGGCGGTGGCCGCCGGCCTGCTCCACGTGCTCCCGAATGCCATCGAGCAGGACACGTGGCTCGCCCTCGTCGACGGTCGGCTCGTCGCGCAGCACGGCATTCCCCACCACGTCACGCTGACCGCGTTCGCCTACGGCCGACCGTGGGTCGACCAGCAGTGGCTGGCGCAGCTGTGGATGTACTGGATCTACCGGGCAGGCGGGATGACACTGCTCGGCGTGATCAACGTCGGACTGATCACGTCCGCGATCTTCGCGGCCATCATGGCGGCCCGGCGGCTCGGGGCGTCCGCGGGAAGCGTGATACGCGTGCTGCCGCTCGCCGCCTTCGGGGTGGTGGCGGCACTCGAGGTGAGGACCCAGCCGTACGCCTATCCGCTTGCCGTCGCCGTGATGTTCCTGCTTGCCCGCGACAGCCGCGAGCCCTCCAGGGCCGTGTACGCGTGCGTGCCGCTGCTGATCCTGTGGGCCAACCTGCACGGCTCGGTGACGCTCGGTGCCGGGCTGGTCGTCCTGCGCGGGCTGACCTCCCTATGGGAGCGCAGGCGTCTGCTGGCGCGGCAGCCGGGCGCCTGCCTGCACGGTCTCGTCCTGATCGCTGCGGCGCCGCTCTGCCTGCTCGCGACGCCGTATGGCACGGCTGTCCTCTCCTATTACCGAGTCACGCTGCTCCAGGGGAATCTGGCCAGCTTCGTGACCGAGTGGCAGCCGGTCACCACGCTGCCCGTGGTCGCGGTCCCGTTCTTCATTCTGGCCGCGATCACCCTGTGGTCGTTCGGGCGTCACGTCGGCCGAACCACGGTGTTCGAGCGCTGCGCGCTGGTCGTGCTCGCGGCGGGAGCGATCATCGCCCTGCGCAACGTTGTCTGGTTCTCGCTCGCCACGCTGATCGTGCTGCCGGTCTCGATCGATCTCGCCGTGCGCTCGAAGAAGCCGGCCCCCGCGCGGGGTGGCGCGAGGGTACCGCTCAACCTCGCGCTCCTGGCCGCGTCCGCCGTGCTGTTGGTCGTCGAGCTGGCCCAGGCGACCGGGCGGACGACCGCCTCGCTCGAGCCGCTGTATCCCAGCGGGGCGCTCGCTCAGGTTCGGCATGGTGTCGAGGCCGGATCGACCCGCGTGTACACGGACGAGCGGTTCGCCAACTGGCTGCTGTGGCAACTGCCGCAGCTGCGAGGGCGGGTGGCCTACGACGCCAGCTTCGAGGTGCTGAGCTCAGACCAGCTGGCGGCGATCAGTGACTTCAAGGGGCAGGCGGGAGAGGATTGGAGCCGCGCCGCTCGCGGCTATCGCCTGCTCGTGCTCGACAGCTCGGCGGCTTCGCTCGTCCAGGCAGTTCTGCGCGAGCCGGGGACCCGGCGGCTCTTTCAGGGCGGCGGCGCCGTGGTCCTCGTGCGCCCGTCGGGCTGAGAATCTCGGCGCCGGCCGGCCGTGGGTCAGCCGCCGCTCCGGCGGCTGATCGTGCGGTCGGCCTTCCAGGACCCGCCCTCCTTGACCAGAGCGTCGGTCTCGGTGAACGTCTTACCGCTGTCCGTCGCGATGTAGGTGACGATGGCGTGGTTTCCATTGATCGAAACCGACTTGATCTTGGGGGCCTGGCCCCCGCCGAACGCTCGGGCGAGCTGCGCCTTGGTCACGCCGGCGGTCTTGATGAGGGCGGAGAACGCGCCGGCGCAGTCAGAGGCCTTCAGGCCGGCCTGCTTGGCGCCCGAGACGACGGTCGCCTGCTCGCGCTGGGACAGCGATTGGCACGCGCTGGCGTAGTCGCCCTGCGCCATCGCCGACTGCATCGAGGCGAACACGTGCTGGATCTGCTGGGTCGGCGACGAATTGCCGCCGCCCGAGCCCCCGCACGCGGCGAGGCCGACGCAGAGCAGGCCGGTCAGGGCAGGGCGAACAGCGGCGCGCATCCCGGCGGTCATGGTCCCCAGGGTAGCCCGGACGGCCTACTGCTCGAGCCGGAACGAGTCGATCACGGCGTTCGCGTCGATGTTCCCGCCGAGCTTGGGCGCGTTGGCCACGACCACGTCGAGCAGCAGGCCGGGCTTGATCAGCACCATCAGCCACTTGCGCTCGAACCTGGTGGCGGTGGGATTCGTCGGTGAGTCGGGCGCCACGTAGCTCTCGGTGACGATCCGTGCGTCATGCGCCCCGGGCACTGTGGTCTTGGTGGCGCTGAGCTGGGCGTTCGAGACCGAGGTGTTGGTGCGGTCGGCCTCGGTCAGGTTGCTCACCACCTGGTCAAGCGACATGGTCAGATGAGGGTTCTCGAGCAGCAGGATCTCCGATTGCGTCTTCGCCGCCGCGCTCCCGCCCCGGGTCGCCTCGATGACCGTGGACCCGGGCGGCTGATCGCTCAGCGTCCCCCGCTTGGCCACGTAACCAGCCGGCATGGCCACGATGTAGCCGCTTCCGTGGTACGCGGCGTAGCCGGACGGGGCGTGGAATGCTCCGGCGAAGGGTGAGCTGGACCCGCCGCCGCCGCAGCCCGCGGCCAGGACACCCACCGCGACCAGCGGACCGGCCAGGCGTGCCCAGGCGGCTCGCCGGCGGCGAATCATTCCCCGCCGGCGAGCCGGGCTGTGGGGGCGCAAACTCAGCATGTCTGGGCAGTGGTCCATACGGTCTGGGTCCAGGGGCCGCCGTCCTGGCGGACTCGAGGCGGGTCGTAACAGGCCGACGAGCTGCCGTCGCCCAGGTCGGCGCCGACGCCGCCGACGGCATTCGCCTGACCCCCCCAGGTGGAGGTGGACTTCTTCAGGTGGTAGCTCTGGGTGTATTCGCTGCCGTGGGCGTTCATATCGCCGATCAGGACAGGGATCTCGGCGGTGTTTCCTTCGAGGACCTGCTCGAGCGCGGACTGGGCCGCCGGGTCGTTGCTCAGGTCAAGGGTTCCCACAAACTTCGAACCCACGCCCTCGCCGCCGGCTCCTTGATGGCTGATGCTGAGCAGGGGCTCGGACTTGCCCCCCTCGCCACTCCCCGACTCGCCACTCCCCGACTCCGAGCTCGTCCCGCCGTGCACCGAGCCCTCGGGGGCCTGGCCGCCGGCTCCGCTGCCCTCCCAGACGCCGTCGCCGGTCGCGGTGACCTCGAGCGAGAGAGGCGTGAAGTCCGGGCCGAAGGTGACCGTCGCGTCGCCCTCCAGCGAGCCGATGCCGCTCGCGTGCGGTCCGAACAGGGCGTCGCCGAGGCTTCCGTCGCCGTCCAGGGATAGCTTGACGGTCCCCTGCCAGTCACCCTTCTGGTCGCCCGAGTTGATGTGCTCGAGGCCAGCCTGCGCGCTCACCGAGGCCTTGATGTCGGCGCCCAGCGAGCCCGCGTTCGCGCCCGCGCCGGCGCTGGCGGTCCCCTGTACGCCCCCGCCGGCGGCGGTCGCGGTCAGGTAGCGCTTGTCGATGGACTGCTGGGTGGGGGCGCCCGAGTCGCCGGTGATGTCGTCGAACAGGCCCGCGGCGACGCCGCCGAGCGGCACGGAGTCGAGTCCGTCGTTGATGACCAGGCCGACGCTGTTCCCGCTCGAGATCTGCTTCCAGTACTTCTCGGCGGACGACAAGCTCGGGAACGTCCACGTCGTCGAACCGTTCAGATAGACGCTGCCGCCGGCCTGGGCCTGGGCCTCCGCACCGCCGAGCGGACCGAGCTCGACCTCGGCGCCGGCCCGCGCCGACACCCCCAGCGTGGCGGTGTTGACCAGCGAGATCTGGGCCGTGCCGTCGCTCATGTGAGTGAGTGTGACCGTGTAGGAATGGCTCCCGTCGAACACGATGACGCGGCCGTCGTAGCCAACCGTCTTGGTGGCGATGCTCACTGGATAGGACGGCGCGGCCGCGCACTGTCCGGTGTGGAAGATCTCGTCGAGCGCGCAGACGATCCCCCGCTGGATCGTGCTGGCCAGGCCGAGCGAGAGCAGCATGGCCATGATCGCGGCGACGAGGACGAGCAGGCCGCCGTACTCGATGGCCTCCTGGCCGCGCTCGCCTCGCCAATCCCTCGCGTGATGTCCTCCCTTCGGCACACCACCAGTAAAAGCCGCGGGGCCGGGGCGCGAAAGAGCCTGCGGTCCCGATCTGATCGCGCCCCGGGGCCCAACTTAGCTTGGGCCCATTGGGCCGGGTGGCGGAGACGGGGCACGGCGGTGGCGGAGATGAGGCACAGCGGTGGCGGAGATGAGGCACGCCGAACCGCCGGGGATGACAGACTGTCGGGCGCCGTGTCGGATGCGGTGACCGTCATTGGGCTGGGTTGCGAGCTTGATCGCCTGTTCGCGGGTCAGCCGCCCGCTGTGCCGATCCCCGGGCCGCCGGGGCGCGAGGACATGCGCGACCTGTTCGACGCGATCGGGGGCCCGATCCGCGGCGGCTCCTCGGAGATCGTGGTCGTGGGGGACTGGCTGCCGCCCGAGACGCTCGAGCGGGTGCGCACGATCCGCTCGCTGCTCCAGACCGATCGGGTGGCCATCCATATCACCGACCTGCCGCCGCTGGCGGCCAGCGTGCTGGCTGCGCTCACCGCAGCCCTGTCGCCATTCGCCGTGTCGGCCGGCGCGCTGGCCGGCGCGATCGATCAGATCGCCGACGAGTTGCTCGTGCTCGCCTGGACCGGCAGCGTGGCCGGCCTGCGCCACCCAGCCGTGTCGCTGATGCACCACGCCCGCTCGGCCCTCCCCTGGAGCTCGTTTGCCGTGGGTCTACAGCCGGAGTCGTTCGTGCAGCCGACGTCGGTCGACGCCGAGCAGCTGCCGCTCGCGCCACCCGAGGACCCGATCGAGCTGCTGGTGGCCCCCGAGGAGGACGCCGACCTCGACTGGATCGTCGACGTCGTGGCGCCGGCGCTGGGTGGAGTGGGGATCCGGCAGATCCCGCCCACCCTCCACGGCGCCGAGTGGTGGGGCACCACGCGGCTGGCGGAGATGGTCGGGGTGCCCACGAGTATCGAGGCGCTGGCCGCGGTGGTGCTGCCCCGCTCGGTGTCGCCGTGCCTGTGGTGCGGCGAGCCGATCGCCGCCCCCCCGTGCCCGTTCTGCGGCGACGCCGCGAGCGAGTCGAGCGCGGCCCGGATGCAGCGCTCGCAGGCGCTCGTCACTGGTACTCTCGCCTCAGCGGCTAAGGAGGACGACGGTGGAGACTAGGTCCGTGGGGGATATCGAGCAGGGGCAGGGCGAAGCGCAGACGGGACAGGCGGCGTCCCCGCCGGCCGAGCCGCCGGCGCAGCCACCGACCCAGCCGCGGACCCGGCCGCCCGCGACGCCGAACCGCGGGGCGGTCAGGCCGGAGCCCGACCCGGCCGGCGCGACCGCCCGAGGCTCCGCGGAGGCAGGCGAGGAGGGCATGCGGAGCGCGGCGCCGCGGGCCACGATGTCACGCCAGGACGTGTACGTCCGTCCGATGCGCGCCGGCAAGCCGATCTCCACCGGCCCGATGGCCCGGATGGCGACGTGGCTCAAGTACACGCTCAGCTCTGAGCTGCAGCGCCGCGAGTGGGACGTCGACGAGCAGCTCGCGCACGTGCCGCCGATGACCCGGCCGAACACCGTGGCGGTGATCTCGCCGAAGGGCGGGGTCGGCAAGACGACGATCTCGTTCGTGCTCGGCAATCTGCTGGCCTCGGAGCTGCGCATGCGAGTGGTGGCGCTGGACGCCAACCCCGACTTCGGCACGCTCGCCTCGCTCGCGCCCGACGACTTCCGCTCCCAGCGCTCGCTGGCCGACCTGCTGGCGGATTCCACCCATCTCGACTCGCCAGCCGAGCTGCACCCGTACGTGGCGCGCCTGCCCACCGGTCTGCACTTGCTGGGCGCGCCGGCCCACGCCGAGGTCATGGCGCAGATGTCCCCGGGGCTGTACAGCCGCCTGCTCGACTTCCTCGAGCGCTTTTACGAGGTCGTGATCCTCGACCTCGGCACCGGGATCACCGACCCGCTGGCTCAGTTCGCGGTGGACCGGGCCGACCAGACGGTGGTGATCACGACGCCGGAGTGGGTGACCGCGGCCGGCGTGCTCGGTGCGTTGCGCTACCTCCAGCTCGAGCAGGGGACGCTGGTCCTCAACCAGGCGCCGGTCGGGCGCCAGGCGGGCAACCGCGAGGTGATCGAGGCCAACTTCCGTCGCCACGCGGTCGAGACCAGCGCGACGATTCCCTACGACGATCGCTTGCGCGTGATGCTCGACACCGGGACCTACTCGCTGTCGGACCTCAAGCTCTCGACCCGAGTCCCGGTCAAGGAGCTAGGCGCCGCGATCGCCTTCAACTTCGTCTGACGCCGCCGTGCCGACACCCGCCGACAGGAAAGCGTCGGCCTGGCCCGCGACCGTCTCGACCACGGAACGGGCACCGAAGCAGGCGCGCAGGCGGTTTGGCGTCACGTCGCGGTCGACCCGGACCGTGGTGCCTTGCCTGTCCAGCCAGATGAGATCGAGTGCGAAGCGCATGCCGAACGTGTGGACCGAGAAGGTGCGGATGTGCAGCGCGTGATCGGCGGGAATGGAATCGAGGCGCGACAGGCCGCGGCGGCGCGCCTTTCCGGTGCTGGCCTCGAGGAGGGTGACGCCCCCGGCGAGCGTGCGCCGAGGCAGGCCCGCGAAACGTTCGGTGTAATCGGTGCTCGGCATGGCGCGGCAGGCTACTCGCTGGCGCACTGAGGCTCGGCCTTCGCGGCGGGCCCTCGCTTTGGCGCTCGGTACGGTCGCGCTGGCGGGAGCGGTGGCCGCCGTGCAGAGCTCGGTCGCGGCGGCGGTGCTGCGCGGGCTGATGGTGCTGGCGGTGCTGCCCTGCGCGGCGATCGACCTTAAGCGGCGGATCATTCCCAACCGGATCACCGGCCCGGCGTCGCTGGTCGCGCTCGCGGCCGGCCTCGCGCTCGATCCCGGCGGCGAGCTCGCGCGAGTGCTATGGGCTCTGGGGGCCGGCGGGTTCATGCTCATCGCCGCGCTGATCCGCCCCTCAGGGATGGGGATGGGTGACGTCAAGCTGACCGGCATGATGGGTCTGTTCCTCGGGCGCTCGGTGGTGGTCGCGCTGTTCGCGGCGCTGATCGCCAGCGTGCTCACCGGGGTGGCGCTGGCCACCCGCCGCGGCGTGCAGGCGGCGCGCAAGACCGCGCTGCCGTTCGGGCCGTATCTGGCGTTTGGTGGGGTCCTGGCCGCCCTGGTCGGCGATCAGATCGTGCACGCCTATTTACACCTTCATGGTTGATTGGCCGCGGTTGCGCGGGTAGGATCCGCGCCGGCGTCGGGCATGTCGTGCGCAGCAGGCGCGCACCGTCCCGGGACCAGCGCCAGCAACGTAGATTTGAACAGGGAGGTCGCGGTGCTGGGCAAGGTCGGCAGGTGCGGTCTGATCGTCGTGGCGCTGCTGTGGGCCGGCGTCGTGTCGGCCGGGCCGGCGGTGGCCGATGTCACCGACCAGAGCGTCGCCTATCAGGTGGACCCGGCGCACGACGGGTGGCTTCAGGGCATCACCCTCCAGACGCCCCTCCAGGAGGGTTGGTCGGACACGTTTGGCGGCGACGTCTCCTATCCGCTCGTGGTCAACGGCACCGTGTACGTGACCGCGCTTCCGCCCGGCGGTGACGACTCGGACCTGTTCGCCCTGAACCAAACCACCGGGAAGGTCCTCTGGCAGCACGACCTCGGAACCGGCTACGCGTGGTCGGGACTCGCCTATGACGGCGGCCGCCTGTTCGCGGTGAACTCAGGTGGTCTGCTCACCGCGTTCGACGCGATCGACGGGACGATCGACTGGAGCCGCCAGCTGCAGGGCCAGTACATGTTCAGCTCGCCGCCGACCGCGGTCGGCGGGATCGTCTATGACGGCGGTGCGGGTGGGGGCGGAACGCTCTACGCCAACGATGAAGCCACGGGCGCGATGCTGTGGAGCCAGTCGGTCGCCAATGGCGACAACAGCTCGCCGGCCGTCGACGGCTCGAACGTCTACGTCACCTATCCCGATAACTACTACGCGTTCAACCGGGTGACGGGCGCGCTGAGCTGGCTGGACGCGCTGGGCGGTGACGGCGGCGGCGGACGCACGCCGGTGGTCGCGGACGGGCACGTGTTCATCCGTGACTGGACCGCCCCGGCCCGAATCGTGTCCGCCGCGGGGGGCGCGCTCGAGGGCCCGCTCGGCTCGACCACCGCGCCCGCGGTGGCCAACGGCATCGTCTACGAGCTGGACGGCAGCATGCTCGAGGCGGTGCCCGAGGACGGGTTGGGCCCAATCGCCTGGACGTTCTCGGGTGACGGCCAGCTCGACAGCGCGCCGCTGGTGATCGGCAGCACGGTGTATGTCGGATCGAGCTCGGGTGAGCTCTACGCCGTCGACGGTGTGACCGGCCAGCAGCTGTGGAGCACGAACGTGCAGAGCCCGATCCTGGCCCCGGATGAGCAGAACGTGTCCCAGCCGTTGACCGGCATGGGCGCGGGCGGGGGCAGCTTGCTGGTCAGCGCCGGGCGGACGCTCGTGGACTACGCCGGGCCCGAGATCACGACACCGACCCCAGGTGTGCCGGCTCCTCCGGCCACGGGCACCGGACCAAGCCCCGGTACGACGAGCCCGGCCTCGGGAGCGTCTGTCGGGACGTCATCCTCGGTGGCGGGGACGGCCAGCTCCGCCGTGGCCCAGGCGGCGGCGTTGCGCGGCGCGATCTCGCCGCGGGCCAGGCTGGGGCGGATCATCGCCCGCCACGGCGTTCAGCTCACCGTCCAGGCGTCCGGAGCCGGCCGGATGGTCGTCGAGTGGCTCTACGTTCCCGCCGGCGCGACCAAGCCGGTGCTCCTCGCGCTCGGGCGGCTCGTCTTCACGGGCGCCGGGAGTCGATCGATGAGGCTGCGCCTGACGGCCGCGGGCGCACGTGCGCTCTCGCGCGCCCGAGGAGGCGCCCCGGTCCTTGCCCTGGGGGAGTTCGTCCCGACGCAGGGGCCGCCGATCGTGGTGCAGAAGGGGTTCCGGCTCAGAGGCTGACGGCGCCCCGGCGGCGCCTGATTGGCACTCTCGGCCAGCGAGTGCCAGGAAACCCCTTGAAACGCGCCGGGAAGAAGCTATATTTGCCCTTGGCACTCTCGTGGGAGGAGTGCCAACACCACACCGGCAACATTCACTTCCAACCGGAGGTTGCATCAGATGAAGCTCAAGCCCCTCGGCGATCGATTGATCGTGCGGGCGATCGAGGAGGAGGAGACGACCGCCAGCGGCATCGTCCTGCCGGACACGGCCAAGGAGAAGCCGCAGAAGGGCAAGGTGCTCGCGGTCGGCGACGGCAAGGTCAATGAGGACACCGGCAAGCGCACGCCGCTCGACGTGTCAGAGGGCGACGAGGTCCTCTACAGCAAGTACGGCGGAACCGAGATCAAGGTGGACGGCGAGGAGCTCCTCGTCCTCCGCGAGTCCGACGTCCTGGCCAAGGTCCAGTCCTAGGAGAAACAAGAAACACATGGCACACAAGGAACTGAAGTACGAGGCGGAGGCCCGCAAGGCGCTGGAGGCCGGCGTCGACGCGGTAGCCAACGCCGTCAAGGTGACGCTCGGCCCCAAGGGCCGCTATGTCGTCCTCGACAAGAAGTTCGGCGCGCCGACGATCACCAACGACGGCGTGACGATCGCTCGCGAGATCGAGGTCGAGGACGTCTTCCAGAATCAGGGCGCACAGCTCGTGCGCGAGGTGGCGACCGCCACCAACGACGTGGCCGGCGACGGCACGACGACGGCGACCGTGCTGGCGCA
>JAFAWR010000123.1 GCA_019241635.1 Solirubrobacterales bacterium | reverse complement strand
TGGTTCTTGCTGTTCGGCGGCGCGATCCTGATCGTCACGCTGATCCAGAACCCCGAGGGCGTCGCCGGCGCGTTCTACAAACGGTTTCACAAGCGCGAGGCGGTCCGCCCGCCGGAACCGGGGACTGTCGGTCTCGCTGCGCTCGACGTCCCTGGGGCCGGGCAGGCCCGTCCGGACCGTGCGAGCCCGTCCGACGTCGCATCGGGCGCGCCCGTTCTGGCGATCCGCGAGCTGTCGGTCGCCTTCGGTGGCGTGCACGCGCTCAGCGACGTCGGCCTCGAGGTTCGCGAGGGCGAGCTGGTCGGCCTGATCGGACCGAACGGCGCCGGCAAGACCACGCTGATCGACGCCGTCACCGGCTTCGTCCCGTTCACTGGTCAGGTCAAGCTCGACGGCCAGGACATCGGGCGCATGGCGCCGCACGAGCGAGCCCGCCTTGGTCTGGCGCGCACCTGGCAGAACACCGACCTGTTCGACGACCTCGAGGTGTCGGAGAACGTCGCAGTCGCCGGGGGCGCGCCCGAGATCCTCGATCTCGTCGAGCTCGGCTGGGCCGCCGCGGCCATGCCCGACGAGCTCTCGGAGGGCACGCGCAAGCTGGTCGGCGTCGCCCGTGCGCTGGCCGGGCACCCCCGCTTGCTGTGCCTCGATGAGCCGGCGGCCGGCCTTGACTCGCGCGAGAGCGAGGAGCTCGGCCGTTCCCTGCGCGAGCTCGCCGACCGTGGACAGTCCACGCTGCTGATCGATCACGACATGGGTCTGGTGCTGGGCATCTGCGACCGGGTCGTGGTGCTCGAGTTCGGCCGGGTGATCGCCGACGGCCCACCCGAGGCCGTGCGGCAGAACGAACGCGTGATCGCCGCATACCTCGGGGGCGGCGCACAAGTGAAGGAGACCACACGATGACTCACCGCAACCTCGAAGAGCTGCTGCGCACCGTCGACTCCACAGTCCAGATGTTGCGCAACGCGCAGGTCGGCCCGAACGTGTACCCGGGCGTGCCGGCCGAATACACCAACTGGCGCGACGAGCAGCAGGCGTGGCAGAAGACGTGCGTGCTGTTCAACCAGTCCTTCCACATGGCCGAGTTGGCCGTGCGCGGACCGGACGCGATGAAGCTGCTCTCGCGTCTCGGCGTGAACACGTTCGCGAACTTCGCCGTCGACAAGGCCAAGCAGTTCGTTCCCTGCACGCCCGACGGCTACGTGATCGGCGACGTGATCCTGTTCCACCTCGCCGACGACGAGTTCAACCTGGTCGGCCGAGCTCCGGTGCTCAACTGGGTGACCTACCACGCGCAGACCGGCGATTACGACGTGAAGGTGGAACTCGATCAGCGCTCTGCGCTACGCGCCGACGGGCGGCGCAAGCACTACCGCTTCCAGCTGCAGGGGCCGAGCGCGATGAACGTGATCGCGAAAGCCCTCGGCGCCGAGCCGCCTGAGCTCAAGTTCTTCAACCTCACGACAACCAAGATCGGGTCCGTCGAGGTGCGCGCGCTGCGCCACGGCATGGTGGGCCAGCCAGGGTGGGAGCTGTTCGGTCCCTGGGAGGACTACGACGCCGTGCACTCCGCGCTCGTCGCAGCCGGCGAGGAGTTCGGGATGCGGCTGGTGGGCGGCCGGGCGTACTCGTCCAACGCACTCGAGTCCGGATGGATTCCCTCACCGCTGCCCGCGGTGTACACCGGCGAATCGTTGCGCGCGTACCGCGAGTGGCTGCCGGCCACCGGTTACGAAGGATCGGCCTCGATCGGCGGCAGCTTCGTCTCCGACGACATCGAGGACTACTACTTCACGCCGTGGGACCTCGGCTACGGGCACCTGGTCAAGTTCGATCACGACTTCATCGGCCGCGAGGCACTCGAGCGCATGGCCGAGGGCGAGCATCGCCACAAGGTCACGCTCGCGCTCGACGACGGCGATGTCGCCGACACGATCGCGACCACGTTCGACAAGACCGACCGCGCCAAGTTCATCGACTGGCCCTCGGCGGTGTACTCGATGCATCCGTTCGATCGGGTCATCGCGAACGGCGAGGACGTCGGCGTCTCGACCTGGTTCGGCTACACGGTCAACGAGGCCAAGATGCTCACGCTCGCGGTCCTCGACGAGGCGTACGCCCAGCCCGGAACCGAGGTGACGCTGGTCTGGGGCGAGGAGAACGGCGGCACGTCCAAGCCGACGGTCGAGCGACATGTTCAACGCGAGATCAGAGGCGTGGTAAGCCCGGTTCCCTACGTCGAAGTCGTGCGACGCTCGTACGCCCCCGAGAGCTGGCGCTCGACTCCGGTCTGACCGCCCTCAGGTCTCGTCGGTCTTCTCGGTCGGCATCGGCTCCACGGCCTGCTTGAGCAAATTCTTCTTGATGAAAGCGCGGTTCTTGGCCAGCTGGCTGGAGACCTTCGTCTTGTGGATCCCGTGCAGGTACCCGATGCACCAGTCGAGCTGCTCGAGTGCGTCCGTTGCTGCCTGCCGGTAGCGATCGGTCTCGTCGCCGTTGTCATCGCGCGCCATAGGTCCTCCCTTGGCTTGCCGTTGCTCGGTGTTGGGCTACCCACGGAATTACCCGCTTCAGTCATCTAAACGTCGAGCAATGCGTCTTGCAAGGCATCGAACATTTGTCCAGTCCGCGTGGTAATCGCTAGTTTTGCGGGGTAGAGCCAGGCCAGACCCGCTCCCGCCGAGTTCGTCGAACGTGGGAGTCGAACAGCAGGAGGTGGACGATGTCCGCAACAAGTGGACGGGGCTCTTCGAGCCGTTCGAGCAGCCGCAGCACGTCGAATAGATCGACCGGCAGCGGTAACCGAAAGGCCGCAACGCGCGGCCGGACCAGAAACCAGAACGCAAACAGATCCAGCGGCAGCGGCGCGAGCAGTCGCAGCAGCGGCAGCACGCGCAGCAGCGGCAACAGCGGCAACAGCGGGAGCAGCGGGAGTTCTCGCAGCGCAAGCAGCCGCAGCAGCGGTAGCACTCGCAGCGCAAGCAACCGCAGCAGCGCCAGCAGTCGCAGCACCGGCGGTCGCAGCACCGGCAGTCGCAGCACCGGCAGTCGCAGCAGCAGCGGCAGCAGTGGCAGCTCGCGGAGCAGCGGCAGCAGCGCGCGCAGCGGTAACCGGAGCGCAAACGCATCCGGCAGCCGCAGCACGCGCGCGAGTTCGTCGAACCGCAGAAGCACAAACGCGCGCAGCCAGGCGAGTAACGGAGCCACGAGCGCCGGCCAGCAGTCGAGCGCATCGAGCAACGGCAGCTCTGGCCAGAGCAACGGCGGGCGCTCCGCGATCACGCGCATCGTCGCCCCGGCAGTGACCGGCGCAGTCGGTATCGCTGGCGGGGTCCTGCTCGGCCGAACCGCGCTCAAGCAGCAGAAGAAGGTGTTCGGTATCCCGATCAAGACCACCAAGATGGACTTGAGCGCCGTCACCCAGGAGATCGGCAAGGCCGGCAAGCAGTTCGGCAAGCTCGCCGACGAGGTGCGGAAGGGTACTGCCGAGGTGCGCTCGGCGAAGGAGAAGGCCGAGCAGATCGGCAAGATCCTCGGCTGACCGGCAGCCATGGCTCGTAACAGTTCGATTCGCGACGCCAAGCCGCCGGTCCCGGCGCGTGGGGCCAAGAACGTCGCACGCGCCGCGAAGTCCGCCGTCGGCGACTCCGATTCGCATCTTCCCGTACCCAGCGGCATCGCCGGCAAGGTGGCGAAGAAGGCGGCCAAGACGATGGTTCGCAAGACGGTCGAGATGGGCGCGGGCGCGGTCCGCCGGGCCGCGGACCGGGCCGCTGAAGCCTCTCGCAACGCGTATGAGGCGGGAACCAGCCGGCTTGTGCCGATCCAGCTCTCGATCGACGTCGCAGTACCGATCAACATCGCCTGGGAGCAGTGGCGTTCGTGGGGGCGCTTGCCTGAGGGCGTCCACCGGATCGTCGACGTCGAACGCGACGGCGACTCGTTGATCGGTCACACCGCCGGACCGCGCGAGGTCGACTGGGAAGCCGAGATCAAAGACGAGCGAGAGGATGAGAGCTTTGCCTGGCGCTCGGTAGAAGGCACTGACGTTGCCGGTCTCGCCACGTTTCATCAGTTGAGCGAAAGACTCACCCGGATCGAGCTCGACCTCGACGTGGTTCCGACCAACCCGACCGAGGCGATGACGCTTGCGCTGCACGTGGCCCATCGCCGGGCGGAGGCGGACCTGCGTCGCTTCAAGGCGCACGTCGAGTTCATCAGTCCGGACGCCTACGAGGAACGCAACGGGAACGGGAACGGGAACGGGACCGGTCGCAAGGGAAAACGCTCAGCTCGCAGTAAGCGATAAGGGAGGAACAACATGTCGGCACTCGCATCAAACCGCTTTCCACGCTCGGGATATGTCTCCCGGGGGAGCTCGAGCGGCCTGGCCGAGGTGCTCGACGTGCTGCTCGACAAGGGCCTCGTCATCGACATCTTCCTGCGCGTGTCGCTCGTCGGCATCGAGTTGCTCACGGTCGACGCCCGCATCGTGATCGCCAGCGTCGACACCTATCTGCGCTTCGCCGAGGCGGTCAACCGTCTCGACATCGGTGAGTCGAGCAGCGAGGGTCTCCCTCAGCTGATCGAGGACATGACCCAGGACGGCGCGTCTAACAAGACGAAGGGCATCCTCGAGGGCGCCAAGGAGTCGCTGTTCGGCTCAAGCGGCGACGACGACGAAGACGAAGACGACAGTGACAACGGCAGCTCGTCCTCGCGCCGCTCGCGGTCGAGCTCGGGCTCCGGGTCACGATCGAGCTCAGGCTCCCGGTCGAGCTCAGGCTCCGGCTCACGGTCGCGCTCGCGCAGCAGCGGCAGCGGCGGCGGCAGTTCGAGCCGCGGTCGCAGCTAGGCCTCCGAGGGCTGATTTAGCGTGGCGCAGTACGTCTACGGAATCGTCGAAGCGACGTCCAAGCCCCCGCGCGGGCGCGGTATCGCCGGCGCCCCGTTGCGACTCGTGGCCGGCGAGGAGATCGCCGCTCTGGTCAGCGAAATCGGCGGCGACCGGGTGCGCCTCGGGCGCGAGGAGGTGCTCCTGCACTCGCAGGTCCTCGAACGCGCGCTCGGCCGCGGGCCGGTGCTGCCCATGCGCTTCGGCATCGTGATGGACGACACCGAGGAAGTGCACCGCCGCCTGCTTGACGAGCACGGTCCCGAGCTCAGGGCTCAGCTCACCGAGATGGAGGGCAAGGTCGAGATCCGGATCCGCGCCACCTACGACGAGTCCTCGGTACTGCAGGACGTCGTGCGTGAGCACCCGCAGATCGCGGCGATGAGAGCGTCCGTCCAGGGTCGCTCCGAGGATGCCGGTTACTACGAACGGATCCGCCTCGGTGAGCTCGTCGCCGCAGCGATCGAGCGACGCCGCGATCGCGACGCCCAGGCCATTCTCGAAGCGCTCGCCGGCCAGGCGGTGGCGACCGAGACGAGCGACCCGAGCCACGAGCGGGTGGTCGTGCAGGCGTCGTTCCTAGTCGAGCGCGCCCGCATACCCGAATTCAACGCGATCGTCGATCGCGTCGCCGACGGGTACGGTGGCCAGATCCGCTTCAAGTACACCGGCCCGCTTCCGCCCCACTCGTTCGTCGAGCTGGCCGAGAGGGTTTAGGCGTGGGGCTGTTCACCGGGTTGATAACCCTTCCGCTTGCGCCCGTTCGCGGCGTGGTGTGGATCGCAGAGCAGGTGATGGAGGAGATGGAGCGCGAGCTCTACGACGAGGACAGCATCCGCCGTGAGTTCGTGCAACTCGACCTCGACTTCGAGGACGGGCTGATCGACGAAGAGGAGCGTCAGGTGAGAGAGGACGCATTATTGGAGAGGCTGGCGATCGGCCAGGCAGGCGATCTCCACCCAGAGGAGGAGACCGATGGCTGAGCAGCGCTCGCGCAGCAGCCAAAGGTCGCGCAGCCAGAATGGCGCAGGACGCAATTCGCGCGGCGGGATGACCGGTCGGGAGGCGGTTCAGCGCGTCCGCCGCGAGCTCCCGGAGCTGCTCGGCCATCCGGTCGACGCCGTCCTCGGGATCGAGCCCGGCGACAGCAAGGGCTGGAACGTCACCGTGCAGGTGGTCGAGCTTGCCCGGATCCCCCACTCCACCGACGTCCTGGGCACCTACGAGGTGACCCTGGACAAGGACGGCGAGCTCCAGACTTACAAGCGCCGCCGGCGCTACTACCGCAACCAGGCGGACGAGGACTGATCGCCGTGGCGCTCGACCCCATCGGCCGCCCGCCTCCGCAGCGCGTCTACGGCGACGCGCTTCACCCGCAGACCGCGCCGTCCAATCTGGCGGACATCCTCGAGCGCGTGCTCGACAAGGGCATTGTCATCGCCGGCGACATCCAGCTGAACCTGCTCGACATCGAGCTGATCACGATCAAGATCCGACTGCTCGTCGCGTCCGTGGACCGCGCGCGCGAGATGGGCATCAATTGGTGGGAGTCCGACCCGACGCTCAGCGTCGAGCCGCGCGAAGAGAAGGTGTCCTTCCGGGCCGAGTTCGAGCGGGACGGCGACAGCGAAGCCCTCGAGGCCCGGATCGAGCGTCTCGAGCGCCTGCTCGAGACCGGCAACGGTGGCGGCAGCGGCGCTCGCGCGAGCGAGAAACGCGTGACCACGCAGCGCCGCACCGGGGGCGCGACTCCGAAGCGCGCAACTCGCCCCGCCAGCGCCAGGCGCGCGACGGGATCGCAAGGCGGTAATGCCAAGAAGCGATGACTCACTCGAGCGCCTGCGCGCCGCTATCGACGAGCTCGCCGCGATCGACGCCGCGGAGCTCCTTGCCGAGGCGCGCATCGAAGCCCGCGCGCGGGTGCGGACAAGCCTGACCGATGCGCTCGCACATTCGATGCTGGAGCAGCTGCACGACCAGCTGCCGGCCCCCGTGGACGATCGGCCGCCTGCCCCGGCGAGGCCTGAGCCCCGCCCCGCCCCCACGCCCCGCCGCTCCGAACCGCCGGGCGAGCCTGCGTGGTACGTCTACGGCGTGGTCAGCTCCGACGCTGAGCTGGACGGGGAACTGAACGGTGTAGATCCCGCACAGCCGGTGACGATCTTGAGGGAGGGCGCGCTGGCGGCCGTCACGAGCCAGGTCCCGCTCGAGGAGTTCGACGAGGCGCGACTGCGCGAGCACCTCGCCGACATGGCCTGGGTCGAGGCGACCGCCCGCGCGCACGAGGCCGTCCTCGAGCGCCTGTGCGAGCAGATGACCGTGATCCCGATGCGGATGTGCACCGTGTACCGCACCGAGGGCGGCGTGCGCGAGATGCTCCACCGCGAGGCCGACGCGCTCCAGGACGCCCTCGAACACCTGAGCGGGAGGGCGGAGTGGGGCGTCAAGGCATTCCTCTCTCTGAGTGACGACGGGCCTCACGCCCAGCCCGAGACCGAGACCGGCCAGTCGCGCGGCGCCGCCTACATGGAGCGCAAGCGCACCCAGCGCGAGCGCCGCCAGCAGGTCTTGGCCACCGCCGAGGAGACGGCGAACGCGATCCATGATCGGCTCGGCACCCTCGCCGACGACGACCAGGTGATCCCGCTCCAGCGGCCCGAGGCCAGCGGGCACCGCGGCGACATGATCCTCAACGGCGTGTATCTCGTCGCCGACGAGGCACTCGATCACTTCCACGAAGGGGTGCGCGCGCTCCAGGCCCAGTTCGAGCCCGACGGCATCGAGATCGTGCCGACCGGCCCGTGGCCGGCCTACAACTTCGTGCCCGGGACGATCGGAGCGGCCTGGTGAGTGCCGCGCGCACGCTGTATGCCTCCCCCTCGGCCCGCGCCGAGCCGGTCACGCTCGTGGATCTGCTCGACCGCCTGCTGGCCGGAGGTGTGGTCGTGCACGGCCATGTGACGCTGGCCGTGGCGGACATCGACCTGATCGACGTAGACGTCGCGCTGCTGGTCGCGGCGACCGCGAAGTTGGCGGAGCGATGAGCCTGCTCGTGTACGGCGTCGTCGAGGCCGGCGAGATCGACGAGTTCGGATGCGGGCTCACCGGCGATCCGCTGTTCGCGATCACCGAGGGGCCGCTCGATGCCGTGGTGTCCGATCATCACGACCGGGCACCCGAGCCGAGCGCGGCCGCGCTCGAGGCCTACGAGCGCACGGTCCGCCGGCTGATGGACCGCGCCGCGATCCTCCCCGCCCAATTCGGCAGCCTCCTGCCCGACGATGGCGAGGTGCGCGGGTTGCTGCGCGGACGGCGCCGCGATCTCCTGGCCAGGCTCGGACGCGTCCGTGGCGCGGTCGAGATCGGGCTGCGCGCGAGCTGGCGCCCGGGCGCCGGTGCCGTGGCCGATCCCCGCCCCCGAACCGGCGCCTCCTATCTCCGCGAGCGCCTCGAGTTGCGCCAGAGCGCCCGACGGGTCGCCAGCGAGCTCGATCCGCTGACCACACTCGCGCGAGGCAGCCGGCGGGCCCTGGTCCCCCGGCCCGACCTTCCGGTGCTCGACGCGTATCTGGTCGACCGCGGCCGGGTGCGCGAGTTCGTGGCCATGGTCGAGCAGCTCGACGATCGTCTCGAGGACGTGGAGCTCGTGTGCACGGGCCCGTGGCCTCCCTACAGCTTCGCCGAGGGCGCGCCGGTATGAGCGAGGACCTGTTCAGCGCCACCTCAGGCACGCTCGAGCGTCTCGAGGCGGCCCTCCCCCGGCGCATCAACGCCGACCCGGAGAACCTTCAGAAAGGTCTCGCCCAGCTCGTCCTCACCCTGGTCGAGCTTCTGCGCGAGCTGATGGAGCGCCAGGCGCTGCGCCGGATCGAGGGCGGGACGCTCAGCGAGGAGGAGGTGGAGCGTCTCGGGCGGACGTTCATGGCCCTGTCGGAGCGGATGGACGAGCTCAAGGACGTGTTCGGCCTGCGAGACGAGGACCTCAATTTGAACCTGGGTCCCCTGGGGAATCTGTTGTAGGCAATGCAGTGCCATCTAGGAAGGAGGAAGGGATGACAGTCCAGCAGCACTACTTCGACGTGTTGATGCACCGCGTGCGCAACGACAAATACCCGAGCCACCAGTTGATGGACCGGATCGAGGTGGCCCTGGCCACGTCCGATCAGGTGGCCGAGTACGTCGACATGCTGATCGACAAGGTCGACGAGACGTGGTACCCGAGCCACCAGATGCTCGACCGCATCCAGCGCATGCTCGAGCGATCGGCGGCGGCGGCATGAAGGCCGCAGCGATTCGCAACATCGGCACGACCGTGGTCGAGCGGGCGATGGGTCAGCAGCCCGGCCGGACCCGGGCCATCACCGCCGCGGTGGTCGCCGGCGCCGCGACCGCGGCGGCGACCTACAAGCTCCTGCGCAGCGGCGGCGGCGGGGACGAGGAGTAGGACGCGCGCGGGTTCCGGCCGCCGGCGCGCTCAGCCCGTCACCGGGATCCGCTCCACCCCGTCGCCCCGGCCGACCAGCACCTCGGCGACCATCTCGGGGGGGAACAGTCCGTGCTCGACGACCCCGGGCACCGCCGACAGCCAATCCGCCAGCGCGCGCGGATCGTCGAACGATCCGGTGTAGTCGGCGATCACACCACCGTCGGGGCTGTGCGTCACGTCGCGTAGCCGGACCGGCCCGAGCCGCGCCAGCGTCCCCGCGAGCCCGAACTCCGCCAGCTCGAGCGGAATCGGCGGCGTCAACTTTTCGACCATCTTGTTGGCCGACACGATCACGATGAACCGGTCGCTGGCCGCGGCCACCGCCTTCTCGCGGGTGTGCGCGCCCCCGCCGCCCTTGACCAGCCAGCCCGCCGGGTCGACCTCATCGGCGCCGTCGATCGTCATGTCCAGGTGCGCCGGCGCCTCGAGTCCAACGAACGAGACCACCTCGATGCCCAGCTCCCGAGCCGCCTGCGAGGTGGCCGGCGAGGTGGCCACACACCGGATGTCGAGCTTGCGCGCGGCCAGCGGCGGCAGCAGGTAGGCGGCGGTCGAGCCAGTCCCCAGCCCGACTGTCATTCCGTTCTGAACCAGCTCGGCGGCCGCCTCGGCGGCGCGCTGCTTCTCCCGCTCGATGTTCTCGGTGGCGCTCAACCCGCCGGCTCCCGGCCCCCAGCCATGTCCGCGGTGGCGCTCAACCCGCCGGCTTCTCCTGGTGCCCGCCGAACCCGTAACGCATGGCGGACAGGACCCGGTTGGTGTAGTTATCGAGCCCTCGCGAGGCAAAGCGCGAATACAGCGCGGTGGTCAGTACGGGCGCCGGCACGCCCTCGTCGATCGCCGCGATCGACGTCCAGCGCCCCTCCCCGGAGTCCGACACCCGTCCGGAGAAGTCCTCCAGCGTCGGTGACTCGTTGAGCGCCTGCGCGGTGAGGTCAAGCAGCCAGGAGCTGATCACGCTCCCCCGGCGCCACACCTCCGCCACCTCGCGGGTGTCGATGTCGTAGCGGTAGAACTCGGGATGCTCCATCGGAGCGGTCTCGGCGTCTGACTCGAGGACCTCCTTGCCGATCCCCGCACCGTGCAGGATGTTCAGCCCCTCGGCGTACGCGGCCATGATCCCGTACTCGATCCCGTTGTGGACCATCTTCACGAAGTGCCCGGCTCCGTTCGGTCCGCAATGGAGAAACCCGGTCTCGGACGGCGACGGATCGCCCGAGCGGCCGGGCGTTCGCTCGGCGGCCGGGAAGCCCGGCGCGATCGAGCCGAACAGCGGATAGAGCCGCTCGACCACGTCGTCCTCGCCTCCGATCATCAGGCAGAAGCCGCGCTCGAGTCCGTAGACGCCGCCGCTGGTTCCGACGTCGACGTGGTGGATGCCCTTCTCGCGCAGCTCGGCGGCATGGCGAATGTCGTCGTGGTAGTGCGTGTTCCCCCCGTCGATGATCACATCACCGGCCTCGAACACGTCGGCCACGGCGCGGATCGTCTGCGAGGTGATGTCGCCCGCAGGCACCATGATCCAGGCGGTCCGCGGCTTCTCGAGCTTGGCGGCGAACTCCTCAAGCGTCGTGGCGCCCCCGATGCCCTCGCCCTCGAGCCCCTTGACCGTGTCGGGGTTGACGTCGTACCCGACGCAATGGTGCCCGTCGCGCGTCAGACGGCGCACGATGCCGGCCCCCATCCGTCCCAGTCCGACCATTCCCAGCTGCATCGGGGTGTCAGTAGGCATGTTCGATCGTCTCCTGGATTCGGTGCTTGGTTCTCGGATCGCTCAGCGCATGCCGCGGTAGCGGCGGATCAACGCGTTGGTCGAGCTGTCGTGGTGGAGCTCCGGCTCGGCCTCGCTCTCGAGCTCGGGAATGATCCGGACCGCGAGCGCCTTGCCCAGCTCTACCCCCCACTGGTCGAATGAGTCCACCTCCCAGACCACGCCCTGGGTGAACACGATGTGCTCATAGAGCGCGACCAGGCTGCCCAGCGCGTGGGGCGTGAGCTGCTCGGCCAGGATTACGTTGGTCGGGCGGTTGCCCTCCATCACGCGGTGCGGAACGATCTCCGCGGCGGTGCCCTCGGCCCGGACCTCGTCCTCGGTCTTGCCGAAGGCCAGCGCCTCGGCCTGGGCGAACACGTTGGACATCAACAGATCGTGATGGTCGCGCAGTGGGTTCAGCGTCTTGGCGAACGCGATCAGGTCGACCGGGATCAGCTTGGTGCCCTGGTGGATCAGCTGGTAGAAGCTGTGCTGGCCGTTCGTTCCCGGCTCGCCCCAGTAGATCGCGCCGGTCTCGTAGTCGACGTGGCGTCCGTCGAGCGTCACGTGCTTGCCGTTCGACTCCATCGTGAGCTGCTGCAGATAGGCCGGGAAGCGCTTGAGGTACTGCTCGTAGGGCATCACCCCGACGGTCTGCGCGCCGAAGAAATCGCCGTACCAGATGCCGAGCATGCCCATCAGCATCGGCAGGTTTTGGGCGAACGGAGCGCCTCGGAAGTGCTCATCGACGGCGTGGAAGCCGGCCAGCATCTCGTGGAAGCGCTCAGGGCCGATGGCCAGCATGGTCGAGAGGCCGATCGCCGAGTCCATCGAGTAGCGACCGCCCACCCACTCCCAGAACCCGAACATATTCTCCGTGTCGATGCCGAACTCGGTGACCTTCTCGGCGTTGGTCGAGACCGCGACGAAGTGCTTGGCGATCGCCGACTCGTCGCCTCCCAACCCGGCCAGTGCCCACTCGCGCGCCGACCGCGCGTTGGTCATGGTCTCGAGCGTGGTGAACGTCTTGGAGGAGACGATGAACAGGGTCTCTTCGGCATTCAGGTCCCGGGTCGCCTCCACGATGTCGGTCGAGTCGACGTTCGAGACGAACCGGAACGTCCGCTCGCGATCGGCGTAGTGGCGCAGCGCCTCGTAGGCCATCACCGGCCCCAGGTCCGAGCCGCCGATCCCGATGTTGATCACGTTGCGGATCGCCTTGCCGGTGTGGCCCTTCCACTCGCCGCTCCGCACGCGATCGCTGAATGCGGACATCCGGTCGAGCACCTCGTGCACCTGCTTGACCACGTCGACCCCGTCGACGATCAGCGACGCGCTCTTGGGCATGCGCAGCGCGACGTGGAGCACCGAGCGGTTCTCGGACACGTTGATCCGCTCGCCGGCGAACATCGCCTCGATCCGATCGGGCACGCCGGACTGCTCGGCCAGCGCCTGGAGCAGCGGTACGGTGTCCTCGGTGATCCGATTCTTCGAGTAATCCAAAAACAGCCCGGGGCCCTCCGCCACGAGACGCTCGCCACGCGTGGCATCGGCGGAGAACAGCTCGCGAAGGTGCTTGCCCCGCAGCTCCTCGTAGTGGCGCTCGAGCGCCTTCCACGCCGGGCGATCTCGTAACGGGCGAACGCTCGGCATCACACGCGTGCTCATCAGGCCTCCGGATCGGATCGGTGTCTGCCCCCGGATCCTGACAGAGAGCCGCCGATGGGTGCCAGCGGAACGCCGCCGACCGGTCGTCAACCCGGCGTGCGAACCGTACTAACGCGGCACTCGACCACGCGCGCGCCTCGAGATCCCGGTTAGCCACGCTATACGTGGCTGAGCGGGCATTCGCCTCGAGCGCGTGGTCGAGTTCACCGTTAGGCACATGGCGTGCGGACGACCTTTCGATCCGCCCGGACGGCTCCGGCCGGGCCCACCGCCGCCGAACCGCGATTACCGGATGAGCAGACCGTCGATCAGGTCACGGACCACGGCCCGGACCTCCTCGCGCGCCTCGGTCGGACTCTCGGCGCGGGCGAGGTAGATGGCGGCCTCATCCAGCGCGCCGAGCACCACGAGGGCGAGCGGCCGAAGCGGCTGGGGCCGGAGCTGACCCGCTTCGATCGCCGCGCTCAGAAGTTCCTCGGCCGCGGCGACCGAATTCTGCTGCGACATCTCGCGGTACTCGGCCCAGCCGATCACGCTCGGCGCGTCCAGGAGCATGAGCTGGCGAACCTCAGGTTCCGAGGCGATATCAAGCCAGGCGTTGGCCATCGCGTGCATCGTGTCGGCCGGGGTTGGCGGCCCCGCCGCGACAACCGCGGCCCGCAGCCGTTCGAGGATTTCCTGATCCAGCGCCTCGACGACCGCCCGGAACAGCGCGGCCTTGTCGGCGTACTGGTGGTACATGGCTCCTCGCGTCACCCCTGCCGCTTCCGCGATCTCCGGTGTGCCCACCTCGGCGTATCCCCGCTCGCCCCAGAGGCGGCGGGCCGCGGTGATCAACGCCTGCTGGGTGGCGGCTGACCGTTCGGCTTGGGTGCGTCGCGTTGACATACAATCAGCCTGTTTGTATCTTACGCACAGCCTGTACGTAAATCATGTCCTGGAGGGCCTCATGCCAGCCGTCACGCTCAGCACCGGAACGATCCATTATGAGAAGTCGGGTCCCGACACGGGCCGCCCGATCGTTTTCATCCACGGCTACGGGATG
>JAFAWR010000232.1 GCA_019241635.1 Solirubrobacterales bacterium | reverse complement strand
GGGGTGGTGAACGACATCGCCGCCGCGTTCGCGCTGGCGCGAGATCTCGGGCTGGCCCCGACGGTGGCGATCGAGCGCGATGACGGCACCCGCGTCGAGCTTGCCCGCAACCCGATTGGGCTGTCGCGTACGCCGCCTACCTACCGGGCGCCGCCGCCGCGCTTTAATGGCACGGTGCAGTGACCGTCCGGCGGCGCAACTTTGAAGCCGGTTGGATGGTTAGCACGAAAGCGGCAAGGGACATCGCCCTCGCCCCACCGACACGCGCCAGCGATAGGAGAAGCCAGATGCCACGCGAAATTCGTCGTTGTTCGCTGTTGACCGGGCTGGCGCTGTGCGCGGTCCTGGTCGGTGGAGTCGGTGTCGCCCAGGCGAGCGATAACACCCTTCGATTGACGCTCAACAGCTACTCGACCAAGATCGTCAAAGACGAGAACGCGGTGAGCAATGGGCTGCTGGTCCAGTACCCGAAGGGACACTGGAAAGTGCTCACCCGCGCCCTGAAGCACGAGGTGGGCGACCTGCAAGCGCTCACGGGCAAGCTGAAGCATCAGTCGGCTTCGTCATCGCGCGGCAGGAAGGCCAAGGCCGACATCGTCAAGGGTCTGTCGCTGATCGCCGAGGCCTATGGGGCCCTGCGCAAGGACGTTCTCGCCGTCCACGGCGGTGCCGTCCCAGCCTCGACCGTAAACGCCGCGATCGCGACCGACAAGAAGGGTCGAAAGAAGCTCAAGACCGGGCTGAAGCTCCTGGGCTGAGCGAAACAACCCGCCGGCTGGGCGGGGCTGGTAGATATGTCAGCCGATGCGGTTCCGCGCGCCCGTTCCGGCCGACGCGCCGGCGGTGCTGGCGGTCTTCGCGGCGCGCGACCGCGCGGACCTGGGCGCGGTCGAGCACCGACTCGAGGATCTGCGCGAGGAGTGGTCAGGCAGCGATCTCGACCTGAGGCGCAACGCCAGGGTCGTCGAAAGCGCGGAGGGGCGGATCGTCGCCTATGCGGCGGTGCGCCGGCCCGGCACGATCGCCGTGGTGGCTCCGGACGCCGAAGGGCGCGGGGTCGGCTCGCGCCTGCTCGCGTGGAGCGAGGCGCGCGATCACGGTCGCGGTCGCGACCTGCACCGGCAATGGGTGGCGGCCAACAACGCCTCGGCGCGGGCGTTGCTGACCGCGGCGGGGTACCGCCGCGCGCGCGGCTACTGGCTGATGGTCCGCTCTCTGAAGGACCGTCCTGCCGTCCCGGACGTCCCCCCGGGGTTCGCGCTCCGCGCGGTCGACCCGGCGCGCGACGCGCCCGCTCTCCACGCGGTCGATGACGCGAGCTTCGCCGCCGCCCCCGACTACATGCCGACCTCGCTCGAGCAGTTCGTCGAGGAACTGTTCGAGGCCCATGATTTCGACGCGGCACTGAGCCGAGTGGTGACCGATCACGAGCGGGCCGTCGGGTTCCTGCTCGCGCGCCGGCGCCGCGACGAGGCGGTCGCGTTCGTCGACGTCCTCGCGGTCGAGCCGGCGTTCCAGGGGCGGGGCCTGGGCCCGACGCTGCTGCGCAGCGCCTTCGCGGCCTTCGCCGAGGCCGGGCTGCACGAGGCTCAGCTCAGCGTGTCCTCGGAGAATCCTCATGCGCTTCGCACGTACGAACGAGCGGGCATGAGCGTCCGCCACCGATTCGACATCTACGAAAAAGCGGCAAAGCCGCCGCCGAGCCGCTGGCGCTCCTTCCGCGACGTAGACGCCGCCGAGGACCCGGCCTCGCTGGCCGGCCAGCTCGACGCGATCGCCTCGGTCCGCTTCGTCGCGGCCGAGAAGCGCCGCTCGCTCGAGCTTCTTCGCCTCCGGCCCGGGGACGCCGTGCTCGACGTCGGCTGCGGCACGGGAGGCGAGCTCGGCGAACTGGCCAGGCTCGTGGGGCCCCGCGGCCGGGTGATCGGCCTGGAGCCCAGTGTGGCGCTGATCGCCGCCGCGCGAGAGCGTGGGATGGGTGGCGCGAAGTCCATGGAGCTCGTAAACGGCGACGCCCGCGCCCTTCCGTTTGCCGATGGCGAATTCGCGGCGTCCCGGGCCGACCGGACCCTGCAGCATCTGGATCGTCCCGAAGCGGGCCTGGCCGAGATGGCGCGCGTGACCCGGGCGGGCGGCCGCGTGGTAGTCACCGAGTCGCGCTGGGGGCTGATCGCACCGAGCCTCGACCAGGCGCTCACCGATCGGGTGCTCGGGCGGGTGGCCAGTGAGACCGAGCCGGGGGCGTGGCTTGGGCACAGGTTGCCGGCGATGTTCGAGCAGGCAGGCCTGATCGATGTCGAGACGGCGAGCGCCGATTACACGACAAACGGCCGCGAGGAGCTGATGCGCTTCACCCACGTCGACGCGGCGGTCGCGGAGGCCGCTCGAGCCGGGGCGATCGGGGCGGCGGAGGCGGATCACTGGCTGGAGAGCCTGGATGAGCTCCTGGCGCGGGGCGAGGCGTTCGCGATGGTCCTCTTCCTCCACGTGTCCGGGATCACGCCGAGCGCGCTAGCGGGACAATAGGCGTGATGTCCGATACCGGCTCCTGGTTCCCGGTTCCCGATGAGGCTGTGCTGCCCGACGGGCTGCGCGGGCTGTTCGCCAAGGCCCGAGAGCGGCTCGGGTTCGTGCCGAACGTGTTCCGCGTCTACGCGTTTCGGCCCGAGCGGCTGAGCGCCTGGTTCGCCCACTTCCGCCAGCTGCATGAGCCGACCGAGGGCCTGAACGCCGCCGACCGCGAGATGGTGGCCGTGGTGGTCAGCGCGGCCAACGGCTGCCTGTACTGCCTGGTCGCCCACGGCGCGGCCCTGCGCGCCGAGCTCGGCGACCCCGTGCTCGGCGAGCGCATCTCCTATGACTGGCGGCGGGCGGACCTGGATCCGCGCCGCGCGGCGATCTGCGCCTACGCCGAGAAGCTGACCCTGCGCCCGCGCGAGGTGACGCGCGAGGACCTCCAGAGTCTCCTCGACCACGGGCTCACGCTCGAGGAGGCGTGGGACGTAGCCGAGCTCGCCGCGATGTACAACCTCACGAACCGGATGGCCATGGCAACGAACATGCTTCCGAATCCGGAGTACAGCGCCCAGGCGCGCCCCGGCTAACCCGATCAGGCCCTAGGAAGCGCGCTCGTACTCGCCGCTGCGATCGTGGCGGGGCAGCCCGTCGGCCGGCAGCGCGTAGTAGTCGCCGGCCTGGGACACGTACCAGTGGGCGGCGGTGCTCAAGCCGGTCGGCTCGTCAAGCGTCCCGGCCGCGATGCTGATCCTCTCGCGCCCGGGCGGGTCCCAGAACAGGCTCGAGCCGCACTCGGAGCAGAAGCCCCGACGAGCGCCGGCGTCGCTGTGCGGGCTGTCGATCCAGCGCAGCCCGCGCTGTTCGAGCAGGACGAGATCCTCGCGCCGGGCCGCGGTGCAGGCGGAGAAGTGGCCGTGCCAGCGCCGGCACTCCCGGCAATGACAGATCAGCACGTCGCGCAGCGGGCCGTCGACCCGGTAGCGGACGGCTCCGCACAGGCATTCACCTCTCGCCATTTCTCGCTCACCTCCGGATCCGAGATCGCGATAATCCATGCGTGGCCTACGACGAGGAGCTCGCCGAGCGCATCCGCGAACTGCTCGCGACGGATCATGACGTGGTCGAGAAGAAGATGTTCGGCGGGCTGGCGTTCCTGGTCGGCGGACACATGTCGGTGAGCGCCAGCGGGCGGGGTGGCCTGCTGCTGCGCTGCGATCCCGAGGAGACCGACGCGCTGATCAGCCAGCCTCATGTCGGCCGCTTTCAGATGCGTGGCCGTGAGATGGACGGCTGGCTCAGGGTCGACGCCGAGGCCGTGGAGGCTCCGGAGGATTTGGAGCACTGGGTCGCGGTGGGCGTCGACTACGCCCGCAGCCTCCCGCCGAAGTCGTAGCCATGATCGCGGCGGCGGACACTCCGCTCGGCCCACGCGTGTCGCGCGCCGAGCTCGTCGCACGCGAGCTCGAGCGCGAGATCGCCGACGAGCGCGAACCCGGTGAGCGCATCGGGACCAAGAACGATCTGCGCCGGCGCTTTGGAGTCGCGGTCGCGACCGTGAACGAGGCAGTCCGGCTGCTCGAGATGCGCGGGATGATCGAGGCCCGGCCGGGACCCGGCGGCGGAGTGTTCGTGGCTCGTTCCGCGGCGCGGGTGGCACTCAGCCACCTGGTGCTCGGGTTCGAGACCGGCAGCACGAGCTACGAGGAGTGCCTCGAGGTGCGCGAGGCGCTCGAGCCGCTGATCGACAGCCATGCGGCGCGCTACCACCGGGGCAGCGACATCCGGCAGCTCAATCAGATCGTGAAGGGCATGGAGGCGGCCAAGGACGACCCGGCCGCCTTTTCCAAGTGCGACTGGGCCCTGCATCGCCGGATCGCCGAGCTGTGCCGCAACACGCCGCTGCGCAGCATGTACCTTGCCCTGATCGACTTCCTGGAATACAGCGCCGACCACGCGAAGTTCGCCCGCTTCGAGGGTGCGGCGATGGTCCAGGTGCACCGCGACCTGGTCAAGGCGATCGACCGAGGCGAAGGACCCGGACTCGATCGCGCGATCGAGGCCCATCAGTCGACCTCGGCCCCCTGACCGGCGGTGGTTGCTGCCCGGGCCGTCTATGTTCAATGCGAAGCAAACCTGACAGGTGATGTTCTGAATACAGAAAGCCCCAAGATCAAATCTCGCGCCGAGGTGGCCACCGACAAGCCGGTCGCCTATATGCGCCAGCTCTGCAAGCACTTCGGTCACAAGGTCGACGCCTCGTTCGGCGAGGACAGCGGCTACATCCAGTTCGAGTTCGGCCGCTGCGATCTCCACGCATCGGAGCGGACGCTCAGCCTCGAGGTGAGCGCGGCGAATGCCGAGAGCCATGAGCGCATGGAGCAGGTGATCGGCTCGCACCTGGAGCGCTTCGGCCGGCGGGACGAGCTCAGCGTGGCCTGGAACGGCTAGGTCGCCAGGCCTCGCTCGCTGATCTCTCGCTGGGCGGACTCGGTCTTGCCGAGCCCGTCGAGCCCGAGCGCGTGCAGCACCCCCGGCGTCTTGGAGAACTGGATCTCGCGGTAGTCGACGACCTGGACGTGGTTGCCCCAGGGATCGTGGAAGTCAAGCGAGCCGCTCGGGCGTACGGCGACTCCGGCACCAGCGAGGGCGGCCCGGACCCCCTCCTTGTCGTCGACGACGAGGCCGAAGTGACGGCTCTCGTCCTCGGGCTGGGATCGGCCGGCGGACAGCGCGATGAACTGATCGCCCATGTCGATGAACGCCATGCGACCGCCGTGCCGGCCACGCAGCTCGAACTCGAAAAAGCGGCCGTACCAGGTCAGCGCGGCGTCGATGTCGCCGACCTCGAGGGCGATGTGGTTGATGCCGACGAGGCGGGCCATGGCGTACGGCTCGGGTTCGGCTACCCGGACCCCGCGCCGGCCTTCATCTTCGTCCACTCCGCCTTGTGCGCCCGCTTGGCGGTCTGGTAGTCGAGCAGCGCCTGGGCCGAGTCGACATCGCCGAGCGTCGGGTGGGCAGGTACCAGACCCTGGGCGGCCTCTACGCCGAAGCGCTTGGCCAGCACCGCTCCCAGCGCCTTGATCTTCATCTCGCCGAAGCCGGGCAACCCCGATAGGTTCGCGCGGAGCGCCGCCGCGTCGGCGGCGTCGGTCCAGACGCGGGCAGCGTCGCCGTCGTAGTGGTCCCGGACGTGGGCGGCCAGGTCCTGGACCCGGCGCGCCATCGATCCGGGGAAGCGATGGACAGCGGGGCGCTCGCGGAATACCGGGTCCAGATCGGTCGCGGCCAGGGTGCCCGCGTCGAGCGTTCCGACGCGCTCGCGGATGGCCAGGGGTCCGGAGAAGGCCTTCTGCACCGACACCTGCTGGTCGAGGGCGAAGCCGATCAGCAGCGCCATCGGGTCCGCGGCGATCAGCGCGTTGGCCTCGTCTGACTCGGTGAAGAAGAGGCGATCGGGCATGACCCGATCATAACCACCGGCTACTGCCAGCCGAAGAAGCTCCCGAACCGCATCAGCCGGTAGTGCAGGAGCTTGGGCTGCGTGCCGCGCCGGTAGGACAGGGTCAGACGCGTGTAGCGGCCGTTCGAGACCTGAAAGGCCTGCAGGGTGACCGGATAGGTCACGTAGTTTCCGGCCGCGCAGTTCGGCCGGCACTGGTTCATCCACACGGTGCCGCGACCGCCGGCGCTCGTGGCATTCCAGCTCGTCCAGCGGATGTGCCCGTCATGGCCGGCGTGAGCCGCCGATGGAGACACGCCCGGTCCCAGTACCAGGATGCCGCCGTCGGCGCCGAACGACAGCGTCGCCGGCCGAACGACAAACCGGGTCGTGTCGTCGTACCTGAGCAGGCGGGGCGGCGAGGAAGCGGCGCCGGCGGGAATCGCGGCGGCGAGTAGCAGCGCGGCCGCCAGTCCAAAGGCGCAGATCGCTCTCCGGCTCATGCGAACGCCGCCTCCAGCGCCGCGTCGACCGAACTCGCCACCTGCGCGCGCATGTTCTCCTCCATCATGCGCAGCGCGGCCTCGGCCAGGTCCTCGTGGATGTGGGCCACCGCGTTCCGGGGCACCACGACCTCGAAGTGCCGCACGTAGCCGTCCAGCGCCGAGTAGAGGACGCACTGCTCGGTCACCTGACCGGTCAGGACCAGCCGTTCGATGCCCTCCTGGCGCAGCAGATACTCGAGCTGGGTCTGGTAGAAGACCGAGTGCCTCGCCTTGACCACGAACGGGGTGTCCTCGGGCGGGGCGATCGGCTTGATCAGGTGAGGAGCGGCGCCGGCCTCGGCGCGCCGGGTGAGCTTGTCGCGCCCGGCTGACCAGTCGCCATGGTTGTCGTTGACGTACACGGTGAGCAGTCCGGCTTCGGGCGCGCGCTCGATCAGCTCCTGCATCGACGGCAGCATCTCGGCCACCGACTCCATGAGCGGTTCGGCGTCCTCGTGGTCGTAGGGGTTGAGCATGTCGATGACGATCAACGCGGTGGACACAGGAGCGCACCGTACCCGCCAATGAGCCTCCGGAATCTTGCTATTTGCACGGAAGTTGCGGGTTGACGCCCCGAGCGTGCGGGTAGGCAGCACCCATGGCTACCGCAACAGGCACAACTCACACAGGCCGCGCCCGACGCGCCGAAACCCTGCGGCTCCCGCGCACCACCGGCGCGGTCAGCGGCTTGCTGATTCTGCTCCTCGGGATATGGGCCGGCATCGTCCCCTTCATCGGGGGGTACTTCCATTACGCCTTCGCCAACGATCAGACCTGGCACTACACGGCCCAGCGTCTGTGGCTCGACATCGTGCCCGGCGCGGTGGCGGTGATCGGCGGTTTCATGCTCATGACCGCTTCGAGCCGGATTGGCGGCCTCACCGCCGGATGGGTGGCGCTGGCGGCCGGAGCATGGTTCGTGGTCGGTCCGACCGTGAGCTTGCTCTGGCATCACACGATCTACGCGATCGGCGCGCCCACCGGTGGCCACACCCGTCAGATGCTCGAGTGGATCGGCTTCTTCTACGGCGTCGGCGCGCTGATCATCGGCTTGGCCGCGTTCGCCATGGGGCGGTACTTCTCCCGGCCACGGCTGGTCGAGGAACCGGCCGTGGTGGCTGCCGATGCGGCCGCCGCCGAAGGCGCGGGGCGGCGCGGTCCGGTGCGGCACGCCGCCGTCGCTGACGCTCCGGTCGAGGAGCGGGCCGCCGTGCGTGACCGGCCCGCCGATCGCGAGGCCCTGGCCGGCGAGGCCGTGGCCGCGGACAGGCCGGCGGAGCGCGGGGCCCTGGCCGAGGACAGGCCGGCGCAGCGCGGGGCCGCCGTCGGCGACGTCCCCGCAGAGCGTCCCGGTGCGACAGAGCGCACTATCGCCGATCCCGCTCCGGTGAGCGGGGCCCGTGCCGCGGATGAACCCATGACCGATCGCCCCACGTCGACCACGGGTCCCGCGACCACCGGTCCCGCCACGACCACGGGTCCCGTCACGGGAACCACGAGCACGCGCCGCCGGTCCGGCGGCCTTCTCGGCCGCTTCCGCCGCCCGTAAGCGACTTGCCCCCAAGAGCGCGCCCCGGGACGGACCCCGGAGCGCGCCGGCCCCGCCTGTGGCGCACCGTTTGGCCATGCCGATCGGAAGATCCTTGTCCGGATGGCCAATGCGGGTGCAGGCGCGCTCGCGCAGGATGTCGGTCCCGTGAGCTCTGATCTGATCGTCTCCTACGACGGCACGCCCAACGACGATGACGCGCTGGCGCTGGGCAAGCTGCTGGTGCAGTCGGGGGCGAGCCTTTCGCTGGCCTACATCCGTCACTCCCGGGAGTTTGACCCGCGTCGCGAGGAGTTGGCCCAGCACGATGCCGAGCGCCGCCTGGAGCAGGGCGCAGCCTGGCTGGGCGACGCCGCGATCCCCCGCCACGTCGTGTTCAGCGGCTCGACCGGCGTCGGCCTCGAGCAGCTGGCAGAAGCCGAGCAGGCATCGGTGATCGTCTTCGGCTCGGACTACCGCACGCCGCCGGGGCGCGCCGAGCCGGGCACGAGCGCCCAGCGCCTCCTCGAGGGCGGCTCGGTGGCGATCGCGGTCGCCGCGGCCGGACTGCGCACCAGGGCCGACGCCGGCATCGCGGCGATCGCGGTGGCTGCCCCCGATGGGGACCGCGCGGCGCAGCAGAGCGCCGAGGCGCTGGCGGCCAAGCTGGGCGCGCGGATCGTGGATTTGACTCCGCCCGGGGCAGCTGCCATCGACCTGATCGTGGTCGGGTCCCAGCCGAATTCGGGCTCGCGCCGGATAACCCTGAGCGGCGCCACGCGCACGACGCTCAACTCGGCGCGGGGCTCGGTGCTCGTGCTTCCGTCCGGCGGCGCAATAGGTCTCTAGACGGACGGCACAAACGGTTGCGGCGCGTCGCCGGGGCGTCGTCGGTCAAACTCTTGGGGTGACCACATGGTCCTCAGAGGGGCAGCCTGCGCCCAGGCTGGGCACCGGACAGATCGCGCTTCTGCCCGCCGAGTCGATCGAGGAGGCCTCCGACCAGGTTCGCAGCTCCTATCGGTTCAGCGATCCCGCGCTGTCCGAGCTCCCGCTCGAGCAGCTCCTGGACGAGCTGCTGAACCGTGTGCAGGAGGCCCTCGAGGTCGACACCGTGGCCATCCTGCTCTACGACGAGGAGGCCAATCAGCTGGTGGCGCGGGCGGCTAAGGGAATCGAGGAAGAGGTCGAACGCGGTGTGCGGCTTCCGCTCGGACAGGGCTTCGCCGGCCGCATCGCCGGCGAGCGGGTGGCGATCTTCATCGCCGACGTGGACCACGCCGACATCCTCAACCCGATCCTGCGCGAGAAGGGGATCCGCTCGCTCCTGGGCATCCCGCTGATCGTCGAGGGATCGCTGATCGGCGTGCTGCACGTCGGGTCCTTGACGCCGCGGACCTTCGGACAAGCTGATCTGTCGGTGCTGCAGATGGCCGCCGCGCGAGCGGGGCCGGCGATCGAACGGGCGAGCCTGTTCGCCGCGCTCGAGCACGAGCACAGAGTGTCCGCCGCGCTCCAGCGGAGCCTGTTGCCCAAGCGCCTCGTCGAGGTGGTCGGCGTAGAGGTCGCTGCTCGCTACCTGCCCGCCCGCGAGGAGGTGGGCGGCGACTGGTATGACGTGATGGAGCTGCCTCGGGGCCAGGTCGGCGTGGTGATCGGCGACGTGGTCGGCCACGGGATCGCCGCCGCCGCGTTGATGGGCCGGCTCCGGACCGCGCTGCACGCCTACGCGATCGAGGGCCACGGGCCGGGCCGCACGCTCGAGCTGGTCGACCGCTTCGTGCAGTCGATCAGCGAGCCGGCGATGGCCACGGCGGCCTACGCGGTGTTCGACACCTACAGCTCTAAGGTGTGTTACGCGACGGCCGGGCATCTCCCTCCGATCGTGATCAGCGCCACCGGCGCGACCGCACTCGACATCACCCCTGCGCCGCCCCTCGGCGCGTTCCCGTATGGCCGCTGTCCCGAGCACGAGCTGACGCTGGGTACGGACGAGATGCTGTTCCTGTACACGGACGGGCTGGTCGAGCGTCGGGGCATCCCGCTCAACCAGGGCATCGACGCGCTGACCGACGCATTGACGGGCAGCCCGTCGCCGGAGGCGGCCTGCGTGCGCGCGATGGCGGAGCTGGTCCCCGATGAGGGCCTCCAGGACGACGCGGCGATCGTGGCCCTCCAGAACAGCCCGGTCCCGGCTGAGCTTCACCTGCGCCTGCCCGCCCAGCCCAAGACGCTGGCGCACGTGCGGAGGGTGCTGCGGCGGTGGCTGGCGCACCACGGGGCGGACGAGTCCGACGTGGCCGAGGTGACGATCGCGGTGAGCGAGGCGTGTGCCAACGCGATCGAGCACGCCTATTCGCCCGCGCCGGCGAGCTTCGAGTTGGATGCGTCTTGCCGCAACCGCGAGATCACCGTCGCGATCCGCGACGAGGGCCGGTGGCGCCCTCCGCGGGGTTCGAACCGAGGCCGCGGTCTGTCGATTATGGTCGCGGCCATGGATGACGTGCAGATCGATCGCACGGACACCGGGACCCAGGTGGTGATGCGTCGCCATCTCAAGCCGCAATGAGCCTCGGCGACGTCGAAATCACCCTCGCGAGCCACGCGCTGATCGCCCGGCTGACCGGCGAGATCGACATGTCGAACGCCGAAGAGATCGGCGCGACGGTCATTGGCGCGACCCCAAACGAGGCATCGGGCGTGGTCCTGGACCTGTCCGGCGTCGACTATCTCGACAGCGCCGGGATCTACGTCGTCTACGGCATCCGCGCGAGCCTGCAGGCTCGCGGCCAGAATCTGATCCTGGTCATCCCACCCGAGTCGCCGGTTCACGACACGCTTCGCCTGTCCGGGACGGGGCGTCCAGGGGAGACGACCGAGACCGTCGACGAAGCCCTGCGGGCGATCGACGGCCCCTCGCCTGCGCACGGCTGACCGCGCTCAGGCCGGCTGGAAGGCGATCTCCTCCCAGTCGCCGCACCGGCGGTAACCCACCTCGGCGTAGATCTTGTTCGAGGTCGGGTTGGCCGTGTCGGTGAACAGCATGCAGCGCGTCGCGCCGCCGGCGAGCGCCCGCCGGCTGGCCGCCGCCACCGCACTGCCGGCGTAGCCGCGGCGCCTGAACTCGGGCGGCGTGTAGACGTGGCCGAGGCGAACCACTCCGGACACGACCGGGTTGACGATGAGCATCGACACGGGCTCCTCGTGCTCCCACACCAACAGCGCCTGGCCGCGCATGCGAGCGTCGATGAGCGCAGCGGATTGGGCGGCGCCGATCAGGCCCGCTTCGGTGATGAAGTCCTGCATCCAGCCGACCAGGAGGTCGCGCTCCTCGGGCCGCGGAAGGCGCAGGGTGCCCGGGGCCGGCCGCGGCGGGTCGTGCACCTCCGTGAGCACGTGCATCGCCTCGCTCAACGTGAGCGTCGAGGTGCCGCCGGTGCGACGCTCCCACGCCTGGGTGATCGCCCGGGCCGTCTCGGGTACCCCGGTCACGGCGGAAACGTCGGGATCGAGCTCGAGCCAGCCTTCGATCAGCGGCCCGGCGTCGCCGCCCCCGAGTGGGCTGGCCAGCAGCGGGAAAGGCGGGGTACGCATAGCGGCGAACGACACCTCGCCCCGTTCGGTCATGCCAAGGGCGAAGATCGGCGGGGGATCGCGGTGCCCGCCCTCCCGCACGCTCATGAGCAGCGTGGCGAGCACGTTGCATTCGAGGCTGGCTGACAGCAGTCGCTCGGTGCGCGCGGCGAAGTCCTCGGCGTCTCGGGTGAGCACGAACCGCACCGGACGATCATCGCGGCTCGGAGATCCCGTTTTGAGATTTCTAGAGGCGCTGAATGACTTCGTCGAACGGCTTGCGATCAGCCCGCTCGATCCACTCGACCGCCTCGCGGCGGAAGGGATCGCGGGTGTGGGCCGGGTAGCCGAAGGTCAGGACGATCGTGGGGTGCTCGCCCTCCTCGAGATCAAGCAGCGCGGCCACGGCGTCCGGATCGGTCATGCCGTTCGGACAGGAGCCGATGTGATCGTTCCACGCGGTGAGCATCATGTTCTGGGCCGCCCGTCCGGCGTCGAATGCGGTGGGGCCCCGGCCGCTCACGGCGACCACGACCACGAGGGCCGCCCCGCGCACGTTGGCCGATACGTGGACCGCCTCGGCCAGCCGCTCGCGCAAGGAGGGACTTTCCACGACCACGAACCGCCAGGGCTGGCGGTTGCGCGAGCTGCCGGCGACGCGCCCGGCCTCGAGGATCCGCTGGGTGGCGTCCGCCGGAATGGGACGCCCCGCGTACTCGCGGACTTCGCGCTTGCTCGCCACCGCCAGGAAGGTGTCCACGGCGGGAAGCCTACGGGTCAGTGCTCGCCGGGCTCTGGCGCGGGCGCCGGCTGCGGCGTCGGCTCGGGCCCGGGTTGGGGCGCGCGCTCGGGCTCGGGGGCCTCGTCGGGGCCGGGGTTAGGGGCGATGGGGTCGGCCGGCTCGTCGGGACCGGGGACGGTCGAGGGCTCCTCGGGCGCGGCGGGGGTGCCGGGGTCGGGCACGGCCGGGGTCACTGGTGCACTCGGTACCGCCGGGGTGGCCGGCACGGTCGGCTGCGGAACCTCGGCAGTTGGGATGAGAAGGGCCATGGAGCTGGCCTACCCGGCAAACCGGCCCGGCAACCCGTTACCCCTTGACCACCCCCACCGGTCTGAGGCGCACCACGCGCGCGGCCAGCCCGGCCCGCTCGACGATCTCGACCACCCGGTCGACGTCCTTGTACGCCTCGGGGGCCTCCTCGGCCAGACCACGCGCCGACAGCGCTCGCACCACGATGCCGTCAGCCTCCAGCTGCCGGCGCAGCCGGCCGCCGTCCACCGCCTTGCGCACCGCTGTGCGCGACATGCGCCGGCCGGCGCCGTGACAGGTGGTGCCGAACGAAGACTCCATCGAGCGCTCCCCCCCGGCGAGCACATACGACGCCGTGCCCATGCTGCCGGGGATGAAGACGGGCTGCCCGACCGCGGCGTACTCGCGCGGGATCTCAGGGTGACCCGGCGGGAAAGCACGCGTGGCGCCTTT
>JAFAWR010000139.1 GCA_019241635.1 Solirubrobacterales bacterium | reverse complement strand
CACGTGCGCCTCCTTGCCGATGAAGTCCTCGTCCTTGACCTTGCCCCAGGCCATACCGGCTTCGACGACGTTGAATTCTCCTTCGAGCTCCGCCCCGTAAGCGCGGTAGCACTTCTCGAGTCGGCCGGTCGTCCCGTACACGCCGATCCCGGCCGGAATGATCCCGTGCGGCTCGCCGGCCTCCGCGATCAGATCCCACAGGCGGGCGCCCTGCTCGAACGGGACATAGAGCTCCCAGCCGAGATCACCCACGTAGGAGATGCGCGAGGCGAGCACGCTCACCGGCCCGACCTCGATCGGCTTGCAGCGGCCGAAGGGAAGGCCCTCGTGCGAAACGTCATCGCTCGTGATGCTCTGGAGGATGTCGCGCGCGCGTGGGCCCCATAGGCCGATGGTGGTGAATGCGTTGGTCTGATCGTGGACCTGCGCCGATCCGTCGTCGGGGAGGTGGTCGGCGAACCACTTCAGGTCGGACATCCCAAACGCGCCGCCGGTGACCACGCGAAATGTGTCGTCGGCCAGGCGCATGATCGTCAGGTCCTGCTTGAACCCGCCGCTCGGGGTGAGCAGCGGCGTGTAGACGACCCGCCCGTTCGCCACGTTCATCTGACGCATGGCGACGCGTTGCACGGTGTCCAGGGCGGCCGGGCCGGTCACGTCGAAGATCGCGAACGCGCTCAGGTCGATCATCGCCGCCCGGTCGCGCATGGCCAGGTGCTCGGCATTGATGATCGGCGACCACCAGCGCGAGTCCCATTCGGCCTCGCGGTGGCTGATGCGCTCGCCGTACTCCTCGAGCAGGCCCGCGTTGGACTCGTACCACTGCGGGCGCTCCCAGGCGGCGCCCTCGTAGAACACGGCTTTCAGTTGTATTTCACGCTCGTGGAAGGGGGAGAGCCGCACGTTGCGGTCAGACGCCCACTGCTCGCCGGGGTGGACGATGCCGTACATCTTGTTGAAGCCCTCCGAGGCGCGGGCGACGATGTGGGTACGCGTCCGCTGACACGAATACGCGCGGGCGATGTTGGACTCGTACACGTCGATCTCGGACTCGCCGTGGACGATCATCTCGGCGACGGTCTTGCCGGCGCCGGGGCCCTCCTTGATCCAGATCGCCGCGGCCGACCACAGTCCCTTGACCTCGGGCGTCTCGCCGAGCAGGGGCATGCCGTCGTAGGTCACCGACAGCACGCCGTTGATCGCGTACTTCACGCCGACGGACTCATCGCCGACGATCTCGGGCATCAGCTCGAGCGCCTGCTCCATCTGGGGATCGAAGTCGTCCTGGGTGAACGGCAGCTCGGTGGGGCTGAGCGCGGACTCCTCGATGCTGGGGATGTCGTCGGAGGCCAGGGTGATCGGTCGGTGAGCGTAAGACCCGATCTCGAGGCCGGTGCCCTCCTGGCGCTCGTACATGTTGGTGTCCATGTCGCGGACGATCGGGTACTCGATCAGCTTGGTCGTATTGGCAAACCGCGGCGCCGGGCCGATATCGATCATCTGGTGGACCATCGGGGTGAGCGGAATCGAGGCGCCGGCCATCCGGGCGATCCGCGGGCTCCAGGCGCCGCAGGCGATGAGCACCAGGTCGGCCTCGAGGTCGCCGCGGGTGGTGCGCACGCGGCGCACGCGACCGCCTTCGACGTCCAGCCCAAGCACCTCGGTGTTGGCCATGACCGTCATCCCGGCCTCGACCGCGCGCTCGCGCATGATCGTGCCGGCGCGCAGCGAGTCGACCACCCCGGCGCCCGGTGTGTAGAAGCCCCCCAAGATGAGGCGCTCGTCGATGTACGGGACGAGCTCCTTGACCTGCTCGGGGGTGAGCAGCTCCACCGGCTCGATCCCCCACGACTTGGCCGAGGCCATCCGCCGCGTCAGCTCCTGCATTCGCGCTTCGGTGCGCGCCACCTCGATCCCGCCGCTCTCGATGAACACGTCCAGTTCCTTGTACTGGCGCATGCTCTCGAGCGTGAGCGAGGTCATCTCCTTCGAGTGGTCGACCGGGAAGATGAAGTTCGACGCATGCCCTGTCGATCCGCCCGGATTGGGGAGCGGCCCCTTGTCGACCATTGATATATCAGTCACGCCCAACTGGGTCAGGTGGTAGGCGACGCTGTTGCCGACGATGCCCGCCCCGATGATCACGGTCTTTGGGTTGCGCGCGCCGGTGATGCGCGCTTGATCGCCAACAGCCATACCTCTGATATATCAGATGGATGCCACGGGTCGCAATGTGGCGAGGGGGTTGGCGGGGCTGTTCGAGAAAGCGAACCCATAGGGCGCTTTCTCGGTCAGCCTTGGGATGAGGCGGGCGCGGGTCCGTGCGGAGGCCGGCGCGGATCCGTGTGGGGCGGGCGCGGGCCGGGGCGGCCGCGGCGGGTGGTCGGCTAGCGCCGGGCGGCCTGCCGGCGCTCGGTGCGGCGCCGTTCGGCGCGGGGCACCGTCTTGGCCGGCGCCGAAGGCGCCACTGTGCCGGGCTCAACCCGGAGGACCCGGATCGCGGTGAGGATGGTCAGCAGGGTCATCATCACCGCGCTGCTCACGCACCAGGGGCAGATCGCCTTGATCGTGAAGATCTCGCGGTAGGTCAGATACAGGCTGAACATGCACCCGACCAGGGCCATGCCGAAGCCGGCGACCCGGCCGAGCTCGTTGCGGACGGCGAGGCTGATCAGGATCGCGATGTAGCCGGCCAGGCCGAGCACCGCCACCGGGATGCCGTCGAGCTTGGAGTAGACCGACTTCTGGACGGTCTCGCACCCGCCGCTGACCGGGCAGACCACGTTCAGGCCGGCATAGTGGGTGTAGGTCAGGTAGGTGGCGACGGCGATCCCGATCAGGCACACCACGCCGATGGCGATCCGCAGCCGCCGGTCGCCCTGATCGCGGGCGGGGACGCCAGTGCCGGCGGCGGTTGTGGTGGTCATGAGACCTGCTTGATTGCCGTCTGGAGCTGGGCGTAGGTGGGCACCGCGGCGTTCGCCACGGTCTGGCCCTTGGGACCCTTGAAGATCAGGGTCGGCGTGCCGCTCACGCCGATCGTGCGCCCCGTGTTCTGCTGCGAGGTGACCTCGGCGGTCAGGTTCGGGTCATTGCGGGCGGATTTCCACGCCGCGAAGTTGAGCCCGGTCACCTGCCGGGCTAAGCCGTCCAGGTAGGACTCGGTCACGTAGGCGTTCGTCTCGTCGCCCTGCTCGTGGTAGAAGAGCTCGGCGAACTGCCAGAACTTGTTCTGCCTGCCGGCGGCCAGCGCCGCCGCCTGTTGGAGGGGGAACTCGTTCGGGTCGGGGCCGCTGCACGTGGCGGTGCAGAACGCGTTGTAGACTACCTTGACCTTCCCGGAGCGCACGTCCTGCGAGACCAGCTGGGAGAACCCGCCCTGCAGCGTGAAGGCCTGGCAGACGGGGCACTTCAGGTCGCCGTAGTAGGTCATGGTGACCGGCGCGTTGGCGTTGCCCAGCGTGTTCGCCGATTGGGGGATGCCGCCCAGCAGTTGGTTGACCGCGGCCGTGGTCGCGTTCGCCGTGGTGCCGGACTGGAGACCGCCCTTCTTGCCCCCGCTGGTGCTCACGACGATCGCCACGACGACGACGATCACGGCCACCAGGACAGCGCCGCCGACCATGCGAATCCGCTGCTGGCGCCGAACGCGCTCGGCTCGCGCCTGTTCCTCCGCGAGTCGGCGGGCGCGCGCCTCTTCCTTCTGCTTGCTGCGGGATGCCATGGTTTAAAGAGCCGCAGGAAGCGGCGGACGCGGAGTGAGGATAGCGGGCAAGGTGCGCGCCGAGCAGCGCGTCGCCCCAGTCTTAGCGAGCTCTTCGCTTTGCGGAGGCGCCGGGCAACCATCCGGACCAATGCCGAAACACCCCTGCTTATTCGCTAATTGCGTGTAAACATCCTGTGATCAAGACGACGTTCGACCCGCGGTCGCGATCCCGGTTGATTACAGTCCCACCCATGTCGCGTGAGCGCACCGACGCGCAGCCGGGGAATCAGACGTCCTCGCAGCGTGCCCAGCCCAGGCTTCGCGTCGCTGTGGTCGACCGCGACCCGGGCTTCATGCAGGTTCTGGCCAACCGTCTCGGCGCGCTCGGCTGCGAGCACCGGGCGCTGTCCAGCCCGGCCACGGTCGAGACCCTGGTGGCCATGCGCCTGAACGCCCTGGTCGTCGACCTGGCCGTGATCGGCCCCGAGAGCTGGGACTACCTCGAGCGGGTGTGCGGACGCCTGCCCGGCCTGGCGGTGATCGTGTGCACCGGACCCTCCTCGGTGGCCCAGCGCGTCCGCGGGCTTCGCCTGGGCGCCGACGCGTGGATGACCAAACCGTGCCATCCCGAGGAGCTGATCTGCGTGATCGAGGCGGCCGTGCGCCGCCATCGCCGCCACGAGCTTCCCCAGGTCGACGTCGCCGCGACGATCGGCGAGATCACCGTCCGTCCCGATCTGTACCAGGCCTACGTCGCCGAGCAGAGCCTGGAGCTGACCGCGCGCGAGTTCGAGATCCTCCAGCTGCTCGCCCAGTCCGACCGCGTGCTTCGGCGCGAGGAGATCTACGAGCGGGTGTGGGGCTACGCGATGGCGCACGGCGATCGCTCGGTGGACGTGTTCGTCCGCAAGCTCCGCCAGAAGCTGCGGGCGATCTCCCCCGCCTGGAACTACATCCACACCCACTTCGGCGTCGGCTACCGCTTCGCGCCCGAGCCCGAGGTCCTCGAGCTTGATGAGGCGGGCTCGGCCGACGTGCCCGCGCCCGAGTTCCCCGCCGCGCTCACTCGCTGACCGGCTGCACGGCGCGCGGCGCCGCCCGAGGCGCTCGGTCACAGCTTCTTCACATCCTCGTCACGACTCGATAACCCGTGCCGTTCCGCTCGACGCCAGCATCGCAGTGGATGTCGGCAACCGCCCGGTCGAGCAGCGAGATCATCGAGATTGGCCCGCTGTTGATCATCCCCGACGAGCATCTGGCTCGGGCCGATGGGCGCGTGCTGGTCCTCTCGATCAGGGAGCTCCGCCTCCTCACCGAGCTAGGGCGGCGCGCCGATCGCATCATGCCGCGCGAGGAGCTGTTCCGCCTCGTGTGGGGGCGCGAAATGCGCTCGGGCGATCGGTCGGTCGACGTCTACGTGCGCAAGCTGCGTGTGAAGCTCGAGGACGCGCTCCCGGGCTGGCGGTTCATCCACACGCACTTCGGCTTCGGCTACCGGCTCGCGGCCGAGCGCAGTGGTCGTTCACAACTGGATAACACGGCGGCCACAACTGAATAACACCTCGGCCGACCGCGACGCCGAGACTGACAGTGACACCAAATGAAGGAGACGATCTTGAGACAACGTCGTATTGGAGCGATCGCCACGATGGTTCTGGCGTCGCTGGTCGTGGCGGCGTGCGGCTCGAGCGGGAGCTCGAGCTCAAGTGGCGGCGTCGGCGCACCCGGCAGCTCGAGCAGCTCGAGCAGCTCGAGTGGCTCGAGCGGCGGCAAGTCGACCGTGAACGGCGCCGGGTCCACGCTGGCCGCGCCCATCTATCAGCAGTGGGCGTCGTCCCTCTCCGGTCAGGGCGTCACGCTGAACTACAACCCGGTCGGCTCGGGCACCGGCGTCGCCGATCTCCAGACCGCGACGGTTGACTTCGCGGGGAGCGACCCGGCCCTGAAGCCGACCGACAAGAGCAAGATGAAGGGCGACGTCCTCCAGTTCCCGGTCGCGTTCGGTGCGATCACGGTCTCCTACAACCTGTCGGGGGTCAAGAGCGGGCTGAAGCTGGACGGGCCGACGATCGCCAAGATCTTCCTCGGCCAGATCAAGACCTGGAACGACCCGGCGATCAAGGCGCTCAACCCCGGGATGACCCTCCCGAGCACGAGCATCACCGTCGTCCACCGCTCCGACTCGTCGGGCACGACGGCCGGCTTCACCAAGTTCTTGGCCGCCACCGACCCGACGTGGGCCTCGCAGGTCGGCACCGACAAGGAGGTCAAGTGGCCGACCGGGACCGGCGCCGCGAAGAACTCCGGCGTCGCCGCCGCAGTCAAGCAGAGCTCCGGGGCGATCGGCTACGTCGAGCAGGCCTACGCGATCGAGAACAACTTCACCTACGCCGCGGTGAAGAACTCGGCCGGCCAGTACGTGCTGCCGACGATCCCGAACACCTCGGCGGCGGCGAACGGGATCAAGGTCCCGGCCGATCTGGGGATTTCGACGATCAACTCGTCGGGCGCGGGTGCGTATCCGATCGTCTCGCAGACGTTCCTGGATACCTACAAGGATCCGTGCAAGTCGGGCGGCGCGAGCGCCTCGGTGGCGAGCGGACTGAAGAAGTTCCTCACCTACGCGTTCGGAGCCGGCCAGCAGACGCTGGGCGCCGGGTCCAACCAGCTGCCGTACGCGCCGCTGCCGTCCAGCCTGGACAGCAAGGACACCGCGCTGCTGGCGACGATGACCTGCAACGGGTCGCCCGTCTCCTAGGCGCGTGGAGGCCAGCGCCACCACCGTCACCGCCGGCCGCTCGGTTCTCGAGCGGTCGGCGGCGAGCCGGCTGCCGGATCGGGTCCTCAAGTGGGGCCTGACCGGCCTGGCCGCCGCGATCCTCGCGCTGCTCGCGTACTTCTTTATTCGCCTGATCGGCGAGTCGGGGAGCACGTTCAGCACGTTCGGATTGAACTTCGTTTTCGGGAATGACTGGGACCCGTCGCGGAGCATCTATCACGGCCTGCCCCTGGTCGCGGGGACGCTGATCACCTCGGCGATCGCGTTGCTGTTGGGGGTTCCGGTGGCGGTGGCCACCGCGCTGTACGTGAACGAGCTGTGCCCGCGGCGTCTGCGCACCCCGCTGGCTCTGCTCGTCGACCTGCTGGCGGCGGTGCCGTCGGTGGTCTACGGCCTGTGGGGCATCCTCGTCCTCGGCCCGAAGCTGCTCCCGGCCGAGAAGTGGTTCGCCAGCACGTTCTCGTTCATCCCGTTCATCGGTGGTGGTACGCCGACCACGCCGAACTACTTCCTGGCCGGGCTGATCCTGGCCATCATGATCCTGCCGATCGTCTCGGCGATCTCCCGGGAGGTGATCGCCACGGTGCCCTCCGAGCACAAGGAGGCCGCGCTCGCGCTTGGCGCCACCCGGTGGGAGATGATCCGGATGGCTGTGCTGCCGTACGCACGGCCCGGCATCACCGGGGGGGCGATGCTCGGCCTCGGTCGCGCGATCGGCGAGACCATCGCGGTCGTGCTGGTCATCGGCAACGCGCCGGTGATCGGCGCCCACATCTTCAATCAGGGCTACACGCTGGCCGCGGTGATCGCCGCCGAGTTCGGCGAGGCCGCCAATACGCCGAGCCACAGCTCGGCGCTGTTCGCCGCCGGGCTGGTCCTGTTCGTGCTCACGCTGATCGTCAACATCATCGCGCGGTGGTTCGTGGTGCGCGGGTCGCGCGGCCGCCGGCGGACGGGCGGCGCCGCGGTCGAGGCCGCCGCGGCGGCGGTGGGGGAGGTCGGATGAGCGCGGTCTCCCGATCGTTGCACCAGGTGAGCGGGCGCCGGCGCCGCACGGACAAGGTGATGCGATCGATGCTGCTGGCCGCGACGCTGATCGCGCTGGTTCCGCTCGTCCTCGTCGTCTACTTCTTGATCAAGCAAGGGATCGGCTCGTGGGCCGGAAGCTTCTTCTCGACCGACCCGAACGGCAACTTCTTCGGCAGCCCGGGAGGCATCAAGAGCGCGATCTTCGGCAGCCTCGAGATGATCGGCCTGGCCACGCTGATTGCGATCCCGATCGGGATCGGCGTCGCCCTGTATCTGGTCGAGTACGGCAAGCAGTCGCCGTTCGCCAACGTGGTCCGCTACTTCATCGATGTGATGACCGGAGTTCCCTCGATCATGTTCGGGCTGTTCATCTTCATCGTGCTGGTCGTCGCCAAGGTCGGCGGCTCGTCGTACGCCGCGTGGAAGGGCTCGATCGCCGTTTCGCTGTTGATGCTGCCGGTGGTCACTCGCTCGGCTGAGGTGGTGCTCCTGCTCGTCCCCGACAGCCTGCGCGAGGCCGCGTTGGCCCTGGGCGCCCCCCGCTGGCGGGTGGTCGCGCGTGTCGTGCTGCCGACCGCTCTGCCGGGCCTGGTGACCGGATCGCTGCTGGCCGTCGCCCGCGGGTTGGGCGAGACCGCGCCGCTCCTGTTCACCGCGGGGGCGACGTTCGTGACCACCGCGAACCTCAACCAGCAGATGAACTCGCTGCCGCTCCAGATCTACACCGACATCACCAATCCGCGCCAGGCTGTGATCGATCGGGCGTGGGGGGCTGCGCTCGCGCTCGTCGCGATCATCCTGATCCTGAACCTGGTTGCCCGCACCGTCTCGCGAAGGAGCCGCATGGCATGATCCCTCCGGAAACCACGAGCAAGGAACAGACCGATATGTCAACCGCTGGGGGCCCTTCTGAGCGGTCGCAGACCACCCCGCAACCATCGGGTTCTCGCCCTCCGGACAAGCGCTCCGGCCACGACGTGAAGGTGAAGGACCTCAACGCCTACTACGGCGCTCACCACAGCATCAAGGGCGTGACGATCGACTTCCCGGCCAACGAGGTCACGGCGATCATCGGACCGTCGGGGTCGGGCAAGTCGACGGTGGTCCGCTGCATCAACCGCATGCACGAGGAGATCCCGGGAGCCCGGGCCGAGGGGAGCGTGACCCTCGACGAGCTCGATGTCTACGACCCGAGCGTCGACGTGACCGCCGTGCGACGCCTCATCGGCATGGTCTTCCAGAAGCCCAACCCGTTCCCGACCATGTCGATCTTCGACAACGTGGCGGCGGGACTGCGCCTGACCGGCACCCGGTCCGGCGACTTGCCCAGGCTGGTGGAGCACTCCCTCCAGGCGGTCGGGCTGTGGGAGGAGGTCAAGGACCGCTTGGGCCAGCCGGGCATCGGACTCTCCGGCGGGCAGCAGCAGCGCTTGTGCATCGCGCGCACGGTGGCCATTGAGCCGGAGGTGATCCTCATGGATGAGCCCTGCTCGGCCCTCGACCCGGTGGCGACGCTGAAGATCGAGGAGTTGATCGACGAGCTCAAGGAGCGCTACACGATCGTGATCGTCACCCACAACATGCAGCAGGCCGCGCGCGTCGCCAACACGACCGTGTTCATGCTCGACGGCGAGGTGATCGAGCACGACGAGACCAACAAGATCTTCAC
>JAFAWR010000065.1 GCA_019241635.1 Solirubrobacterales bacterium | reverse complement strand
GAAGCCGAGCAGCCATGCCGGCGCAATGTGGGCGAGGAGCAGTCCGGCGAGCGCCGGCCCGACGATCGTGGCGAGCGAGACCTGCGCGCTGGCCAGCGAGTTCGCCGCCAGTCGTCCCGTCCTCTCCGCCGAGGTCCGCCAGCATCGTGTATTGACCGGCGCTCCCCCAACTGGTCAGGAGCGAGGAACCGGCCAGCAGGGCGAGGTAGGCGATCGGTGACAGCGCACCGGTTGCCGCAAGGCCGGTCACGGCGCCGAGGAATCCGGCGCGGAGCACGCAGTTGGCCAGCACCAGGGCCCGCGCCGGGAGACGGCGGAGGTGCCTGCCGAGCGCGAGCGCCCCGATCGCGCCCGGCAGGGTGTATGCCGCGATGGCGAGCCCGACGAACAGGCCGAGATCCCGAGCCGGCGCGGTGCGAATCGCCAGCCACGCGATCGTCACCGTGCTCAACCCGTCGCCGAGCGAGGAGACGCCGAGCCCTGACAGCAGCCGCCGGGCTCGGCGGTCGGCCAGCAGCGCTCGATACGCGCCTGGAATCACGTGCGGCCCGGCCCTCAACCGTCCTGAATCACGCCCAGGACATTGCCATCGGGATCGGTAAAGCTGGCCACCAGGCGCCCGCCACCCACGTCGCGCGGGGAGTCCTTCACGGCGGCCCCCGCGGCGGTCACCTCGGCCAGCTTGGCCTCGATGTCTGGCACGTGCCAGTAGGCGATCGGCGAGGTCATGCCCTGGGGCCCACCGCCCGGCACCAAGCCGATGTGCTGGCCGGCGACGTCGAAGCCGACGTAGTAGTCCGACTGGTGCTGCGGCGGTTGGCCGAGAAGCGCGGTGTACACCGGCGTGGCGGTCGCGAGGTCTGACACGGGATGCAGCACGGTCTTGATTCCCTCGGTGGCAGTATCGGTCATGGGTCACTCCCTTGGTTAGTGGTGGGTACGGTGGTTCGGTGCGGGTACGGTGGGTCGACGCGGCGGCGGGGCCGTCGCGCACGTGGAGGCTGTGGCCGCCGAAGGCTCAGCGCATCTGCTGGATGCGGATCAGGTTGCCCGCGGGATCGCGCACGGCGCAGTCGCGAAGGCCGTACGGCTGCTCGGTCGGCTCCTGCACGACCTCGGCACTGGCCTGCAGTCGCTCGAAGGTGCCGTCGAGGTCGTCGGTGGCCAGGTTGATCGAGGCGTAGGTGCCTTTGGCCATCATCTCGGCGATGGTCTGGCGCTCGACCTCGGTCAAGCCGGGCGCGGCCTCCGGTGGGTAGAGAACGATCGACGTTCCGGGCTGGTTCGCGGGGCCGACGGTTATCCAGTGCATGCCGCCGTATTCGACGTCGTTGCGCACCTCGAAGCCGAGGGCGTCGCGATAGAACGCCAGCGACGCGGCGGGGTCGTCGTGCGGAAGCATGCTCGAGTGAATCGTGATGTCCATGCCGGCCATCCTAGGCGCGCCCGGGCGCCCGCGCTTCTCGATTCCTGACCGGTTTGGTCACCTGCTTGACCACACACGGCGCGATCCCCATCATCGCGCCCGCCTCCCGCTCCCGGTAGGCACTCGGCGGCATGCCGACCAGCTCGCTGAAGCGGGTGCTGAACGTGCCCAGTGACGAGCAGCCGACCTCGAAGCACACCTCGGTCACGCTGAGACCGCCCGCGCGCAGCAGTGCCATCGCGCGCTCGATCCGCCGCGTCATCAGATAGCTGTACGGCGACTCACCGTAAGCCCGCCGGAACTCCCGGCTGAAATGCCCGGCCGACATGTGCGCGTCGCGGGCCAGCGCCTCGACGTCCAACGGCTGCGCGTACTCCCGGTCCATCCGGTCGCGCACCCGGCGCAGCCGGGCCAGGTCACTCAGGTGCGGCTTCGTGCTGGACCCGCTGCTCACCGCGAAATCGTGGCATACGGGGCGCTCAGAGGTGGCGCGTCGCTTAAGCTGTTGGAGCGATGGGCCCGGCGCCGAGTCAGGGCGATCCGAACGACGCAGAGGTTGTGCGCGCGGCAGCGAGGCGGTCACTGGCCGCCGGCGACGTCCGTCTCTACCGCGCCACGATGAGGGAGGCGCAAAGCGGCGGCTGGACCGACCCCTGGTCCTGGGAGGTCGGCGTCGCCGATCCCGCCGCCCGGTCCGTCCGGATGCGTCACTTCCACGCCGAGGACTCACCCATCGAAAAGCTCTCGGAGTCCGTCGTCCGCAGATGGCCGTGGCTCGACGACGGCACGCCTGCGCCGGCGCCGGGTCCGCGAGCCGGCGGGGAGACGATCGAGATTGGCAGCAGGCGCTACTACGGTGGGTCCGAGCGCTGGATCGACTGGAGCGACCTGCGCTGCTACGGGCCCGCGCGGTCGCGCTGGGCGCTCGAAGCCCTCCTCGCAACCACGAGCGCCACTCCGGCCGCGCGCGTCGAGGTGCGCGGCGCTCTGTGCACCCGCTACATCGCCGAGGTGAGACCGGGCGACGTCGCCAGCCTGGGCGAGGCCACGCTCGTCGACGCGCCAGAACCCGATGACGAATGGCGAGCCCTATCGGGCCGACGTGTGCCTCAACGACGGCGGCTTGGTGTGCCGGATCGCCTGGAGTCCGACCACGGGCAAGCGGTTCAGGCCGGGACTGCTGTTACGACTCGCCGAGCGCTTCGAGAGCGATCGGGCACCCGACCCGGAGTCTGCGGCCGGCGGGCGGCCCTGGATGGTCACCGAGCTGTGGGACTACGGCCGCCAGGTCGAGATCAACCCGCCCTCTGATCTGATTGATCGTTCGCGGACGTCGATGCGCACGATCGTCATGGACCTGTGGCGAAGGAAACGCGACTACGAGAGGACCCGCCGCCGCCGCTGATCGCACGCCCCAGGCGGACATACCGCTACCGGGATTCGAACCCGGGTTTCCGCCGTGAGAGGGCGGCGTCCTAGTCCCCTAGACGATAGCGGCGAGATGGGCGTCGCGGACGACCTGCATCAGCGTAGCGGGCCAGACGAGCGCGCGGTGCTCGGTGGCGTTGGTGGCTTTCGCCCTGCTAAGTTCTGGCCTCCCGCGGCTGTGGCGGAATTGGTAGACGCGCAGGCTTCAGGTGCCTGTGTTCTTCGGGACGTGGAGGTTCGAGTCCTCTCAGCCGCACTGGTCATTTCCGTGAACTCGGCGCGGACCGGATGCCGAGAACGCAGTTAGCCACGCTATGTGGGTCATTTCCGTGAACTCGGCGCCGACCGGATGCCGAGAACACGGTTAGGTACGCTGGGCGGGTGATTTCGGCAGGCTCGACGAACGCGATGAGCCGAGGGTGGACTCGTGGTCCCCGAGCCTGGTCCCGCGACACGCCCAAGCCCCAGCCCGCTCGGGCACTCGCGCCGGCCGGCGCGAAGCCCGCGGGCTAAAGCCAGCCTTTCTCCTCCGCGACGCGCACCGCCTCGGCCCGGTTGCGGGCGTCGAGCTTCTGCATCGCCGAGGAGAGGTGGTTGCGAACGGTCCCGGGTGAGAGGAACAGGGCCTGCGCCAGGTCGGCGACGGTGGCGTGCTCGCGCGAGGCGAGCAGGACCTCGTGCTCCCGTGGCGTCAGCGGGCTCTCCCCCTCGCTCAGCGCGGCCGCCGCGAGCCCGGGGTCGACCACGCGCTCGCCGGCGATGGCGCGACGGATGGCGGAGGCGAGCTCACTGGCCGGCGCGTCCTTCAAGAGGAACCCAGCCGCGCCGCCCTCCATCGCCCGGCGCAGGTAGCCCGGACGCCCGAACGTGGTCAGGATCAATATCCGGCAGGCGGGCAGTGCCCGCGCGAGCTCGTCGGCCGCGTCGAGGCCGGTGCGGCCGGGCATCTCGATATCGAGCAGGGCGACGTCGGGGATTGCCGCGGCCGCCGCCGCCACGACCTCATCGCCGCGCGACACCTGCGCCACGACCTCGATGTCGGGCTCGAGATTGAGCAGGCTGGCCAGCGCTCCGCGGACCATCGCCTGGTCTTCGGCGAGAAGGACTCGGATCACGCGTGCGAGACGGGGACGGTGACCGCTAGCCGGTAGCCGCCGTCGGGCGGGCCGCCGGCTTCGATCGTGCCGCCCAACAGGCGCGCTCGCTCGGCCAGACCGGCGATCCCGTGTCCGCCTGCGCCCCGGCCATTGACGTCCGGACGGCTGGAGATCGCGTGGTGCTCGCCGTTGGTCGCGTCGCCACCGCCACCGCCGCCGCCAGCGCCGCCGCCGCCAGCACCACCGCCATCGTCGATCACCTCCACCCCGGCATCGGTAAGGCTCGCCGTGATTCGCATCCTGCAGTGCCGCGCGCCGCTGTGGCGGATGACATTGGTGGCGCCCTCCCGGACCGTCCACGCGAGCACAGCCTCGACGGCCGGGTCCAGCGCCACGCGCGTCTGATCGACGTCGGACTGGATGCCGGCCGCCGACAGGGCCATGCGGGCGCCGGCGAGCTCGCCCTCGAGGGTGGGCTGTCGGTAGCCACTGACCGCCTCGCGCACCTCGCTTAGAGCCTTGCGGGCGACCTCCTCGAGCTCGCGGATCTCGGTCTCCGCCTGATCGAGCGCATCGACCCCAGCCCCAGCGCCAGCGCCAGCGCCAGCCGAACCGGCCGGCGCATCTCGCCGCTCACCGAGCATGCGACGGGCCAGCTCCGCCTTCAAGGCGATCACCGACAGAGAGTGACCGAGCAGGTCGTGCAAATCACGAGCGAAGCGCTCGCGCTCCCGCGCGACCGCCATGTCGGCGAGCTCGGCTCGCGCCTGACTGAGCTGCGCGTTACGCAACCGCAGGTCGCCCATGACGAGCATGAGCAAACCGATCCCGGCCGAGCTGGCGACGTAGCTGACCACCGTGCCGCCGTCCGCACCCCCGATCGCCGAACACACGGCCGCGAGCACCGAGCTCAGCACGACGGCATAGAAACCGCCTTCCTGGCGCGCGAGCAGTGCGGCGCACGCCGCGCAGTAGGTGAACAGGAAGCCCCAGGAGGAGTTCGCGGCCACGGTGAGCGCCGCCGCCGTGGCCAGGAGGACTACGTACAAGGCAAGCGTCAGTCGGGATCGCCGCTCCCAGCGCCAGGTGACCACCATCACCGCGTACGCCGCCACGAACACCAGCGAGCCGCCGATCACCAGCACGTGTTTCAGGACCGGCTGGCGCTTGCCGATCGCGTCGATCAGCGGGAACACGATGAACGCCAGCCAGATCAGCGCGGCGAACATGCGGACCCCGCTCGGCGAGCGGCGATAGAACAGTGCGCCGGTGAGAAACGGCCGCGACGCGCGGTCGGCCGAACCCTCGTCCGGCCGACCGCAAGCGTCGAATCCGGAAACCGGCGTCGCCGCGCGCGGGGTCGATTCTGATCCGGAGCTCATGCCCCTTCGTGCTCGGGCCGGCGCAGGAACCGGATCATCAGGTATATCCCGACAGCCGTCCAGATCGCGAGCGTCCGCAGGTCCTGCCCGCTGAATCCCACGCCGCGCGTGAACGGGTTGAACGCGTGCTGGAGACCGTCGGCCAGAGCGCGGATCGGGAAGATGTTCGCGATGTCGATCAGGGCCTTCGGCATCCCGGTGGTGGGAAACCAGATGCTCGAGATGAAGGTGAGCGGCAGGATGGTGAGGTTCACGACGACCGGAGCCGCTTCGGCGTTCGGGATGAACCTGGTGATGCCGATGCCGAGGGTCGTGAACGCCGCGGTGCCGAGGACCAGGATGACAATCAGCGCAGGCAGCGTCGAGGCGCGGATGTGCACCCCGTACGCGACCACGCCGAGCCCCAAGGTGAGCACGGTCATGGCCAGAACGATCACCACGGTCGAGCCGATCCGCGCGGCCACGTAGGCCCACCGCGGCAGCGGCGTGCCCTGCATGCGCTTGAGGACGCCCTGGTCGCGGAGGATCGCCGTGCCGATCGCCATGTTGACGTAGGTCGTGGCGATCACACCGTAGGCGAGGATGCCCGGGACGAAGAAGTCGTCGTAGGGGATCCCGTGCAGGCTGCTCAGGTGCGCCCCCCGGTTGATCGAGGCGAAGATGACCAGGAACATCAGCGGGAACACGAACGTGAAGATCCCGCGCCCGCGGTTGCGCCAGTAGGCGCGCTGCTCGTAGCGGATCTGCCAGCCGACCAGGCCGAGGTCACGCTTCACCCGCGATGTGGTGGCGACCGCGCTCATCGAACTACCTCCTGGGCTGGCTCATTCTCTTGCACCGAGCGGGTGAGCTCGAGATAGATGTCCTCGAGAGTCGGCTGACTGACCGAGAAGTGACCGAGGTCGACATCGTGCTCGAGCGCCCAGGTGGTGATCCGCTGGGCGGCGGCGACCGGCTCCTTGGTCAGCACCAGCACCCGGTCACCTTCGAGCGTGCGCCGCTCACAGGGCAGGTCCGGCAGATCGCCGAGTGACCACTCATCGGGGAGCGAGAAGCGGATCTCGGCCGGGCGCAGGTCGCGACCGCCGAGCTCCTCGGGCCGCCCGATCGCGATGATCTGACCGGCGTTCATCACCGCCACGCGATTGGCCAGGTGTTGTGCCTCGTCCATGTAATGGGTGGTCAGGAACACGGTCTTGCCGAGATCGCACAACGAGCGGATCGTCGACCAGGCCTGGCGCCGGGCACCCGGGTCAAAGCCGGTCGTCGGCTCGTCGAGGAACAGCAGGTCGGGATCCCCGACCAGCCCGAGCGCCAGGTCGAGACGGCGGAGCTGGCCGCCGGACAGGTACCGGGCCCGAACATTTCGCTTCTCACCAAGCTCGACCAGCTCGATCAGCTCGTCCACCGGGCGCCGGCGTGAGTAATAGCGGCCGTACATCTCGATCAGCTCCGCCACCGTCAGGTCGGTCTGCACGCCCGACTGCTGGAGCACGATCCCCACGCGCTCGCGCAGCGCACGTTGTCCGTGCGCCGGGTCCATGCCCAGCACGCGCGCCTCGCCGGCGGTGCGGTCGCGATAACCCTCGAGGATCTCGACCGTGGTGGTCTTTCCGGCGCCGTTCGGCCCAAGCAGACAGAACACCTCGCCCCGCATGACCTCGAAGCTCACGCCGCGCACAGCTTCGACCTCGCCGTAGGACTTGCGCAGGTCGCGCACTTCGATGGCGGGTCCGTCCGTCTGTGTATGGGTCGTAGTCATGGCCGTCAGACTAGGCCGCGCCGAGGCGTCGCGTAAGTGGCGGGCGGCCGAAATCCGGGGTGACAAACGTCACGCCCGCCCCAGCACTGACCGCTACCGCGGCGTCTGGTTCCAGAGCGCGATCACCTGGGTGTCACGCTCGTAGTCCAGCGCGCACATCGCCCCGGCCTTCAACGTCAAGCGGGCGCCCCCCGAGGCCGGCAGCTCGATCCACCGCGCCGCCACCACCCGGAAGATGTGACCGTGGGCGAAGGCCAGCGCGTCGCCCTCATCCGAGCCCGAACGCAGCCGGTCCAGCACCCGGTCGGCCCGAGCCCCCACCTCCTCGGGCTGCTCGCCACCAGGGCAGCCGTCCTGCCACAGGCTCCAGCCGGGGCGCTCCTCGCGGATCTGCGGCGTGGTCAAGCCCTCGTAGTCGCCATAGTCCCATTCGCGCAGGTCCTCGCAGATCTCCGCCCGATCGCCGAACCCGGCCAGCTCGCACGTCTCGCGGGCCCGGCGCAGGGGGCTGGTCAGCACCAGCGAGAAGTTCCAGCCCTCGAGCATCGGCGCGAGCGCCTGCGCGCGCGCACGCCCCTCCTCGACGAGAGGCAGGTCGGTGCGGCTGGTGTGCTGGCCGCTCCGGCTCCACTCCGTCTCACCGTGACGAACGAGCACGATCGCCATCCAAACCCCCCAACCCCGAGGACCGCCGGACGCCTCAGGCGTCGCCGGCGTCGTAGGCCTCGCGCGTGATCATCTCCCGCGCCTGCTCCTCGTCCACCCCCGAATCCGGGTGCTCGGACTCGATGTGCTGCACCACCTGGCCGAGCAGCTCATCGTCGGTCGCCGCCGACAGCGGCTCGCCGCAGATGTTGCACTCGATGACTCGCTTGGTCATGACCCGCTCGCTTCCTCGTTGGCGGTGAGGGGCAACCTCTCCGCCGCGTTCGACCCGGCTGACCCGGGCCCGTTGACATCAGCGCGCTGCGCCGACGCCTCGACCTCCTGTGCGGCCAGCAGTGCCGCGCCCAGGACACCGGCGCGCACGCCGTGCCAGGCCAACCGGATGCTCGTACCGCGCCCGAGCCCGGGAACCACGTACCCGAGGGCCACGCGGCGCGCCGGCTCGAGCAGCAGCTCGCCCGCCCGGGCCGCGCCGCCGCCGATCACCACCTCCTCGGGATCGAAGGTGTTGATCGCATTGGCGACGCCGATCCCGACCCGCTCGGCCCAGATCTCGACGATCCGCGCCGCCACCGGGTCGCCGTTCTGGGCCGCCTCCACGGCCTCGGCGCCTAACACCTCTCCCCCCGAAGCCTTGCGGCGCCCCAGCGCGGAATCCGGGTTCGCCTCGGCAGCCTCCGCGGCCAGTCGGTCCAGGGCGTGGCCGGCGGCCGTGTGCTCGAGCGAACCGGGCTGCGGGAACACCGAGCCCGGCGCGGCCACGCCGGTGTTGCCGCTCACGTCGAGGCCGACGAGCGTGTGGCCGAGCTCGCCGGCTCCTCCGGTGGCGCCGCGATAGATCCGGCCGCCGAGCACGATCCCGCCCCCCACCCCGGTTCCTACCGTGAGCATCACGAGATTGTGGGCGACCAGCCTCAGCTCCGAGTCGTGCGCCTCGGCCAGGGCGGCGACGGTGGCGTCGTTGTCGACGAACACGGGCACGCCGAGGCGCTCGCCGAGCACCTTGCGGAGGGGCACGTCAACCAGCGGGATGTTCACCGACGACACCACCCGTCCGGTGGCGAAGTCCACCACCGACGGCACGCCGATCCCCACCGCGGCGAGATCATCCGGGCGGATCCGCCCGACCAGCGCGACCAGCTGGTCGATCAGCGCGCCGCTCCCCGACCGGTCGGTCGCCTCGAGGACCGACTCGCCGATCTCGCGGCCCCGCAGGCACGCCACGACCACCTTGGTGCCGCCGAGGTCGATTCCGATTACCGAACTCACCGAGTTCACCGGCGCTCCGCCACCGATTCGACGAGCTTTCCGGCGCCCCGGTCGAGGAGCACCTTTATCTCGCGCGCATGACCTGGCAGAAGCGACGAGGGCACATGTGGGTCGGGCTTGGCCTCCGGGCCGAAGGCCGCCGCGACCGCCTCGGCCTTCGACTCCCCGGTGGCCAGGAAGACGATCTGGCGCGCGTTGGACAGCGCGGGGAAGGT
>JAFAWR010000173.1 GCA_019241635.1 Solirubrobacterales bacterium | reverse complement strand
ATCGACGACTTCCCCTCGATGCGGGCCACGATGTCGTCGGGCAGCTCGACCCACTCGAGCGTGCGCCCGAGGCAGAACTCGCCGGGATGGATGACGAACGATTCGTCCGGCTTTATGACCACCTCCTCCGTGAGACCGGCCGGCGGCTCGCGCAGGTCGATCGCCGAGGCCCGGTGGTTGTGAAAGACCCGGAACGAGTCGCCCAGGCGCAGGTCGACGCTGGCGGGCTGGACCAGGCCGGCATCCCAGGGATCGATCCGGATCCGGCCGGTCTCGACCAGCTTGACGATGGTGGAGTCCGACAGGACCGATGCGGGCGGCGAGCTCATCGGCCTGGAGTCTGCCAGCGGTGGAGGATCTTGGGGGGTGCGAGGCCGGCTCGCCGGTCCATCGGCTCGGCCGACGCGGGTTGCTGCAGAGTCAGCGCTCGACGGTGCGGATCCGGGCCTTCGCCGTGCGCACGCGCGGCGGCGGCAGCGGAGCGGGGTCGCCATGGGGTCCGCGGCGCGGGTGACGGGGGAACGGCTTGCGCGGATGGCGCGGGTTGCGGCGCATGCCGCCGTCGTCGTCCGAGGACGACGCCTCGTCGGGCTCCTGCTTGATCGCCCACCAGACGATGTAGATCAGCCCTGCCAGGGGGATCTTCAGGGCGAGCATCAACCAGATGAGTCCCCAAGTCACGTGGTGCCGATCCTACCCTTCTCGCGCCGCGATGTCACGTGCGGATTGTCTCGAGACGAACGCAACCGGGGGCGCCGTCGCCGGTGCTACGCGGGCTGCTGCTGGAGCGCCTGATCGCGGCCGAGGGTGTCGGCGCCGGCGCGCGCCGATCCGTCCGCGGTCCGGCGCGCGAGCGCGACCCCGATCGCCAGCAACGTCCAGGTGATGGGGTCCTCGAGGAAGTCCGCATAGAGCAGGGTGTGGAACAGCAGGGCGATGAACGCCGCGGCCACGGCCACTCGGGCCGGATCGGCCCGGGCTCGATCCAGCAACGTGAACAGCGCGGCCACCACGAACGCGAGATAGGCCAGCTCGCCGATCAAGCCCTGCTCGGCCGCGATCGTGATCGGGATCGTGTGCGATGCGGTCAGGGTCTGGCCCGGCTTGTGATGGTGTGCCGCGTACTCGGTCTCGAACGAGCCCGAGCCGTACCCCCACAGGAGGCGGTCCTTGAACAGGTCGATCCCCCCCGAGACCAGCCCGGGACGGCCGCTCGAGGCGCCGTTCAGTCCCTGGTTGAGCCCGAATGTGGTCGGGGAGATGGCGATCGCCGCCGCCGCCACCGCCACCACCCCCACGGCCGCCAACACCGCGCGCCCGACGTGCCAGCGCAGCGCGGCGATCGTACCCAGGCCGACCAGGAGCGCACCCAGGCTGGAGCGCGAGAGGGTGAGCACGAGCCCGCCCCAGATGATCGCCAGGACCGCGAGCGTGACCAGCTGGGTCTGCTGCCGGCGGGCGTAGAGCAGCACGGGCCCGAGCAGGACCATGACCAGCGCCAGGAACCGCCCGAAGATGTTCGGGTCGAAGAACACCGAGTTGACCGTGAAGTAGGCGTGGTCCTGGTTGGCGGCGATCAGCTTGGGGTTCAGGAAGATCGTCTTGGTGGCGTACTCGACGAAGCCGACCAGCGCGAACAGCACGGCCAGGCCGGCGAGCAGGACCAGGCAGTTCCGGGTCAGGCGCGGCGTCCAGTCGATCCGCGCCAGCAGGCAGAACCCCAGCGCGAAGGGCACGTAGAAGAACACCATCTGCTGCAGCGCCTTCTCGAAGTCCGATGAGTACGAGGCCTGGGCGGCGTAGAGCACGACGTAGGCGGCGAGCAGCCGGATCAGCCAGCGAGCCGATGCGGGCGCGGCGGGCGCCGCGGGCGCGGCAGGCGCCGCGGGCGCCGCGGTCGTTCTCCGGGGCCGAGCGACGCGCAGCGTGGTGAAGATGAACGCGAGCGCGCCGGCGGCCACGACGAAGTAGAGCGGCACGAGGAGGTTGGCCGTCGCTCCTCCGGCCTGGATCGGGATACGGAAGGGCAGCGCGACGATCACGGCGCCGGCCAGGAGCGCGGGCCGTCGCGCGAGCACGAGGGCTGCTGCGGCCACCGCGGCCAGCACCACCAGCGCGCCGAGCACCGCCAGCGCGGGATGGCGGTGCACAACCCCGAGCTGCGGCGAGTGCCAGATGTCGGCGAGCAGGAGGACCGGCGAGAGGAGCAGGGCACCGATCATCGCCGCTGCCTGGACTCGAGCCGCGGGATGGAGCATGACCACCGCGGCGAGCGCGGCCACCGCGACCACGCCGAGCTTGGGCAACGGTCCGCTGAGGGCGCCGTACAGAAGCACGGTCGCAATGATCCTCTACCTTTGTTCGGCGCATGCGCCCCAGGAGTGTGTTCACCGCGATGGCCTTCGCCGCGCTGGCCGTGACCGGCTGCGGCTCGGTCAGGGTGCAGCCGACCACGCCGGCCGGCTCATCGAAGCTGGCCAGCCGCGGTCAGGTGGACAGCCCGGCGACCATGAAGAACCACGTCGGCTGCCTGCGCGCTGCGCACCTCTCGGTGCAGGTGGTGAGTCCGATCAGGCTCCAGATCGACTCCGCGCCGAGCGGGCCGACGATCGTGTTCACCGCCACGCCGGGCGCCGCGCAGGCCGATCAGATCGACGGAAGCGCCCAAGGCGCCGAGGTCATCGGGCCCGCCCTGGTCTACCCGAACCAGGGCTCGGACGGCGAGCTCGGCGCGATCGGGGCCTGCCTGGCGCAGGGCGTACAGGGATAGTGCCCCATTAGAATGCACGCGCGACGCCCGCGCTCGGTGCGCAGGCCTTGTCCGCGTCTGCCGCCGCCGTGCGTAACTTGCGAGCGCGGCGGCAAATGAGATCTTCCGGTCCGATGTCCGTACCCACCGCAGAGCTGGCTGCTCCGGCGCCCCCGACCGATGTCACGGCGCGCACCCGCGTTCTGGCCGAATGGCTGCGCGGCGGACGGCTGTATTTCACGGTCGCCGGCGCGGCGCTGGTGATCGGCGCTCTGTCGCTGCTGATCCCGTCCACCCCGAGCTACGACCCGTGGGCGTGGCTGGTATGGGGCCGGGAGATCATCCACGTCAACCTGCAGACCACCGGCGGACCGTCATGGAAGCCCCTGCCGATGCTGTTCACCACCGTGTTCGCGGTGTTCGGCAAGGCGCAGCCCGATCTGTGGCTGGTGATCGCGCGGGCGGGCGCGGTCATGTCGGTGGTAATGGTGTTCAAGGTGGCGTGGCGGCTGACCCGCGACCTGGTGGCGGGTGTCACCGGCGATCGCCTGGCGGGCGTGACCGGCGAGCGCCTGGCGATCATCCCGCCGCTGCTGGCCGGACTGATCGCGGCAGGCAGCCTGGTCAACTCGGGCGGCTTCATCTCCGATAACGCCCTCGGCTACTCAGAGGGCTTGGCCGCCGCGCTCAGCCTGATCGCCGTCGACCGCTTTCTGGACGGGGCTCGCCGCCAGGCGTTCGTGGTCGGCTTCTTCGCCGCGCTGGACCGGCCCGAGCTGTGGTTCTTCTGGGGCCCCTACGGGCTCTACCTGTTCTGGCGAGATCCGGGGGCGCGCCGGCTCGTGGTGGCGCTGTTCGCGCTGATCCCGGTGCTCTGGTTCCTGCCCGAGCTGTGGGGCTCGGGTCATCTCCTGCGCGGGGTCAACCGCGCCCAGCATCCGCGCTCCAACAGCGCGGCCTTCGCCAAGTGTCCCGTCTGCACGGTGTTCAAGAAGGAGGCCTGGCCGACGGTGCTCAACCGGGTGAAGATCCCCGGGATCATCGCGTTGCTCGTTGCCGCGGTCGGGCTGTGGCGTACGCGCGCGGCGTGGTGGCGCCGCAGCGACGTCGAGAACGCCGTCCGGGCCAGGGCGTGGCTCCTGGGCCTCGGGGCGTTCGGCCTGCTGTGGTGGCTGGGCATCGCGTTCGAGACCCAGGCCGGCTTCTCGGGCAACAACCGTTACCTCGTGTTCGGGACGGCGTCGGTGGCGATCGCCGGCGGTGTGGCCTGGGGCTGGTTCTCGGCCACGCTCGGCCGGCTCATCCGCGGCCTAGCCGCACGTCGGTCGCAGGCGAGCGGCGCGCGCGGTTTGGGCTTGGCCATCCCAGCCGGCACGGTGGTGGCCGTCGCGCTGTTTCTCGCCGTGCCGCCATGGATCGGCAAGAACATCATCAGCCTGCCCCGTACTCACCACGCGCTCGTGTACCAGGCGCGCCTGCGCTCCGACCTGAGCGCAGCGGTGGCCAAGGCCGGCGGCGCCCATGCGCTGCTCGGATGCGGAAGCGTGATGACCGAGGGCTTCCAGGTGCCGATGGCCGCCTGGACTCTCGGCGTGCACACGCTCCGAGTCGAGGCCACGCCCAACACCCTGGTGGGTCCGCCGTGGCCGGCGGTCATCCTGCAGACCCGCGCGCAGTCGACCTCCCGGCTGCTGCCCAGCCCGCAGCAGATCGTCGCCTGGGAGCACGCGGGCGCTCGCTACCGGTTGATCGCGCACGTGCGCACGTTCCGGGTGTTCTCTACATGTCCCAGTAAGGTGACGTCCTAGAGATGGCCACCGTCACCGCGCCGCCGGGCGGAATCCCACGCGTCGCCGACGTCCGGCAGCCCAAGCCGCTCGAGCGGATTCCCGTCTGGGCCAGCACGGCCGCCTTCCTGATCGTCCTCACCGCGATCTCGGCCTACGTCCGGACGCACTACCTCAGCGCTCCGATCGGCCAGTTCTGGGAGGACGAGGCGATCACCACCGGCATCGCGTCGCACTCGCTGAGCGCGATCCCCGGCATCCTTCGCCACGACGGCTCGCCGCCGCTGTTCTACATGCTGCTCCACGTCTGGATCAGCATCTTCGGCGCCAGCGAGTCGGCCACGCACGCGCTCTCGCTGGTGTTCGGCCTGCTGTGCATCCCGGCCGGGATGTGGTCCGGGTGGAGCCTGTTCGGGCGCCGGGCGGGTCTGTACATGGCGGTGCTGTGCGCGCTCGGCACGTTCCTCACCGCCTATGCCCAGGAAACCCGGATGTACGAGCTGATGGCTCTGCTCGGGATCCTCGAGACGACCGCGTTCATCCATGCCTTCGTCAACCGGCGCCGGGGTTATCTGATCCTGTTCGCTGTCTGCCAGGCGCTGATGCTGTACACGCACGCTTGGGGCCTGTTCTTCGGCGCCGGGCTCCTGGTCGCGCTGATCCCGATCTGGCTGGTCAGCGAGGATCGCCGCGGGATCCTGCGCGATGTGGTGCTCGCCTACGTGGCCGCCGGGGTCCTGTTCCTGCCGTGGGTCCCGAACTTCTTTTACCAGGCGACCCACACCGGAGCGCCGTGGGCACCCACGATCCGCTTCGGCGTCCCCGTGCTCCTGTCGCGAGACCTGCTCGGCTCGGATCGCATCACCGTCGCACTGATCACCGCCTGGATCATCGGACTCGCACCGCTGTTCACCAAGCGCCAGCGGCGCACCCGCGACGGCACGATGATGTGGTCGCTGATCTGGCTGATCGCGGGCACGCTGATCATCGCCTGGCTCGCCTCGCAGATCACGCCGGCCTTCGTCGCCCGCTACATGGCTCCCCTGCTCGCGGCGATCCTGCTGCTGGCAGCGTGGGGAGCGGCCCGCTCGGGAGTGGTCGGCCTGGTCATGATCGCGCTGTTCCTGGCCTTCATCGTCCACCTGTCGTCCTACGCGCCGCGCTACAAGAGCGACATGCAGGATGTGAGCGGCGAGGTCACGCCGCTCCTGCACAGCGGCGATCTGGTGGTGAGCGCACAGCCGGACTCGACCCCGCTGGCCTGGTACTACCTCCCGCGCGGCCTTCAGTACGCGACCACGATCGGCCGGGTCGGCGACCCGAGCTACATGGACTGGGTCGATGCCCTGAAGCGGCTCCAGAACGCGCCGCCCGCGCCGATCCTCGACCCGCTGGTTGCTAGCCTCAGACCCGGACAGCAACTGCTGTACATACGACCGCTGACGGAGGGCGCCACCAATTGGAAGGCTCCCTGGACGTCCCTGGTGCGGCTGCGCTCGGCGCAGTGGGGTCAGATTCTCCAGGCCGACGTCGACCGCGGCGTGTTGAAGACGGTGGCGGTCGCCCCGCACAACTACCGTGGAGCCAGCATCCTCGCCTACAGCGCCGTCCTCTACCAGAAGGCCTCCTGACACCCCGAGATGAGCGAATCGACTCCCTCCCCCAGCCCGGACACCGCCGCGCATGGCGCTGACATCACGCCCGAGCGGCCGGTCGTTGCACTCGGGGGCGGACCGGCTGGGCTGACTGCCGGCTATCTGCTGGCCAAGCAGGGCAAGCCGGTGATCGTGCTCGAGTCCACCGATCAGGTCGGCGGAATCGCCCGGACTGAGGTCCGCGACGGGTACCGATTCGACCTCGGCGGCCATCGCTTC
>JAFAWR010000109.1 GCA_019241635.1 Solirubrobacterales bacterium | reverse complement strand
AGCGACACGTGACTGCTGACGGTGAGGCGGTAGCCGGCCAACCCGGCGATTTCACGCGGTTGGTTGGTGAGCAGGCGAATCCTGCTCAGCCCGAGGTCGACCAGTATCTGGGCGGCGACCCCGAAGTCGCGCCATGTCTCCTCGTCGAGCTGGGACCGGTGCAGTTCGTCGTCATCTTCGGCGAGGTAGACAAGGGCACCCAGCCCCTCGGCGTCGATCATCGCCATCGCGGCGTGGATGTGCTCGCCACAGCTGCAAGCGAAGCTGTGGAAGATGTCTCCGGACCGGCAGCTGCGGTGCACGCGCACAAGCACATCGGCTCGGCCGCAGACGTCTCCTTTGACGAGCGCGAGGTGGTGTGAGTTGTCCAGCAGCGAGCGATAGCCGACCGCCACGAACTCGCCGAAGGCCGTCGGCAGGGTGGTCGTCACCTCCCGCGCGACTAGCGTGTCGGTGCGGAGGCGATGGGCGATCACGTCCGCGATCGTGATCAAACTGAGCTTGTGGCGGGTGCAGAAGGCGGCGACGTCCTCTCCCTGGGTCGCGGACCCGTCCTCGTTGTGGATTTCGCAGAGGATCGCTGCCGGTAACAGGCCCGCCGCACGGGTCAGGTCAATCGACGCCTCCGTCGGCCCCGCCCGCTCGAGCACGCCCCCACCTCGAGCCTTGAGCGGGCTCACGTGCCCCCCGAGGATGATGGCGTCGCGCCCCTTGGTGGGGTTGATCGCGACGGCGATGCTATGGGCCTGGTCCTGGACTCCGATCCCCGTGCTGATCCCCTCCGCAGCATCAATCGTTACCGTCGCCGGTGCGCGGAGCAACGAGTCGCTGCCGCCGGCGACGAGGTCGAGCCCGAGCTGGGCGCAACGCTCGGGGGTCAGCGCCAGGTATACGTACCCGTGGGCATTGTGCATGAGGAACTTGAGCGCGTCTGGAGTGGCGAACTGCGCGGCCAGCATGACCAGCGCCATGTTGTCGACGGCATCGCGGTCGACGAGCACGGCCATGCGCCCGGCCGCAAGCTGGGCCAGCACATCGTCGACGGTTGTCGGATTCACGCGATCACCGCGGCGGAGGATAGCGGTCGCTAATCGTGCATCAATGGTCGCTTTACGGACGTAAGCTTGTCACCGCCTAGGCCCACCCTGTCCCCCGACGCGACGCTGCACCATTCCGCCCGACGGGCGCCCTACCACCGGCGGCACGCCAGCCCGGCCTGGGCGCCGCCGCCCCTAGAGAGAGGGCTTGACCTCCAAGACCGGCCGCGATCCACTCGATTCCTAGTGCAGCGTTCTGGACTGCTGCACTATCCACCTCGACCCCCGGCGCGCCCGGATCAGCGTCGAGACTGCCGGCCAGCGACCCCCCGAGAGTCCGGGCACACTACGAAACCGGAGTGATGTCGCCGACACGCTTGATTGAGGGCGTGTCCGCGATCAGCTGCTTTGTGTACGGATCCCGCGGCGCGTCGAGCACGGATGCAGTGTCGCCGCGCTCCACGAGTCGTCCGTCAGCGAGCACGACAACCTCGTCGGCGATGTTCCGGACGAGCGCAAGATTGTGGGTGACGAACACGAGCGACAGCCCGTTCTCAGCCTGAAGGCCGCGCAGGAGCTCGACGATCGCAGCCTGGACTGACACATCCAGTGCCGAGGTCACCTCGTCGCAGATCAGGACCTCGGGACGGCAGACCAGAGCCCGTGCGATCGATACGCGCTGGCGCTCGCCGCCCGACAGTTGGTCTGGGTAGTAGGCGGCGAGCGCGGCCGAGAGCCCTACCCGCTCAAGCGCGTCCCGTACCCCGGCGTGCAGCTCGCGATGCGAGGAGCCGAAGAACACTCGCAGCGGCAGTGCGACGATCTCGCCGACGGTGCGGCGTGGATTCAGGGAGTTGTAGGGACTCTGGAAGATGTACTGGATCGCCCGGCGCGCATCCTTGGGACGCTCGCGAACGCTTGAGGCGAGCGGGCGGTCGCGCAGCACGACCGTGCCCGTGTAGCGCTCGTGAAGGCCAATGATGCATTGCGAGAGAGTGGTCTTGCCGGAGCCCGATTCGCCGACGAGGGCCACGCACTCACGCTCGTGGACGGTCAGCGAAACATCGTGTAACACCTCGGTGCGGCCGTGAGAGGCGGTGATCCGGCTGGCTGCGAGCAGAACCTCGGCACCCTTGGGCAGCCGCGTCGGCGCTGGTCTGCGCGGCTCGCTCTGGGCGACCCTCTCGGCTCTGTGGCAGCAGGCATGATGGGCCGTACCCAACCTGATGGTCGGGACCTCGCCGCTCTCGCAGCGTTCGATCCGCATGGGGCAGCGAGGGTGGAAGAAGCAGCCGGAGGGGCGCTCACCAGGTCGGGCCGCCCGGCCCGGGATCTGGACCAGCGATGCCCTTTCGGAGATGTCAGGGACGGCTCCGAGCAGCGCCTGCGTGTATGGGTGCCCGGGCTGCTGAAAGACGTCCTCCACGGGCCCCGATTCGGCGACCCTCCCCGCGTACAGGACAATGACACGATCGGCGATCTCCCTGACCACCGCCAGGTCGTGGGTTACGTAGAGCACGGCGATACCGTGGTCGCGACACAGGGTTCGGACGATGGCGAGAATCCGCGCCTGGGTGGTGACATCGAGGCCGGTCGTGGGCTCGTCCATCACCAACAGGCGGGGAGCGAGGATGATCGCCATCGCGATCGTCACGCGTTGCTGCTGACCGCCGGACAGCTGATGGGGGTAGCGGGAGATGAACTCATCGGTCACGGGCAGGCCGACATCGCGCAGCGCGCTCTCGACGCGGGCGCGCCGCTGGGCACGAGAAACGTGACGTTCGTGGTCGAAGATCACTTCCTCCAGCTGCCGGCCGATGCGGATCGAGGGGTTGAGGGCGGCGGCCGGCTCCTGGGGGACGTAGGCGATGGTCTTGCCCCGCAGCGCCCGCTGCGGCTCGGCGGCGAGCTCGAGAATCTCGGTCTCGCCGATCGTGATGGTGCCGTCGGTGATCCGCGCGCCGCTTCGCGCGTGCGCCAGCATCGACGTTCCGATCGTGGTCTTGCCCGAGCCGGACTCGCCCACCAGCGCGAGCACCTCGCCCGGGCCGATCTCGAGCGACAGCCCGTCGACGACATCGAGACCGCCGGGGATCTCGACCCGCAGGCTGTTGATGGTCGCCACCGCCATTGCGGTCAGCTTCTCGTGCTCCGGTCGACTCCGGCAACGGTTCGGGCCAGCCCCTCGGTGACGAGGTTGACCGCGAACGCGAACGCCGCGATGCACAGCACCGGTGCGATCACCGCCCAGGGCTGGGTAGCCAGGCCGGTGCGGTTTTCGTTGATCATCAGTCCCCAGTCGGCCGCTGGCGGCTGGATGCCGTAGCCGAGGAAGCTGAGCGCCGCGATCGCCGCGATCGACCACACGATCCGGAGACCGAACTCGACCGCGAGGGGCGTGATGATGTTCGGGAGAACCTCCCCGATGAGGATCTGGCGGCGGGCCACGCCGAGCGCCTGCGCCGCGCGAACGAAGTCGCGCTGCATCACCTCCACCGTGACGCCGCGCGCTGTGCGCGCCACCTGCGGTGTGTGGGCGATGCCGACCAGCAGCACGACCAGCCAGTCCTTTGGACCGAGGAGGGAGATGAACAGAATCGTGAAGATGATCACCGGAAGCGCGAGCAGCACGTCCATCATGCGCATGATCGCGTCGTCCACGAGCGGCCGGCTGGACCCGGCGACGAGCGCGAAGAAGGTACCGAGAACCATGCCAAACGATGCCGCAGCCAACGACATCCAGACCACGGTGCGACCTCCGTCCAACACCCGGGAGAGAACGTCTCGGCCAAGGGCATCAGTGCCGAGCGGGGCCTGCGCGGACGGCCCCGCAAACGGTATGCCCGCGAATGCGCTTGCGCTGTGGGGCGCCAATGCCGGGCCGATCAGCGCCAGGAGGACCACTAGGGCAGCCAGTGTCAGGCCGATACGCACCCGCCACAGGTGAAGCGAACCGCGCAGGATACGCATCCACAGCGGGACCGGCTTGAACCCTGCCCCGGGTGCGCGCTGAGCCTCTCCAAGCACTGGTGCGAGGCCGCTCGTCATTGGGTACGCAACCGCGGCGTCACGTAGATCGTGAGCAGGTCGGCGATCATGTTGAAGATCACATAGCCGGCGGCGAAGATCAGGCAGATCGCTTGGATCACCGGCACGTCCCGCTCGCCGGCAGCCGCTATCAGGGCAGAGCCCAGTCCCGGATAGGCGAACAGGTACTCGATCGTAACCACGCCGCCGAGCAGGTAGGCCAGCGACAGCGCTGTTCCCTGGATCGCCGGCACCAGGGCATTGCGCAGCACGTGGCGCACCAGGATCGTCCGCGGTCGTAGGCCCTTGAGGCGCGCCATCGTGACGTACTCGGATCCGAGCACGTCGATCATCGAGCCGCGCACGAGGCGGGACAGGTACGGGATCACGGCGAGCGTCAGGGTGGCGACGGGAAGGATCATCGCGGTTCCGCTGGACAGCGGGTCCTGGCCCGGAGGGATGAGCGCGACCGACGGCAGCAGCTTGAGTACCTGGGTGGCGAACAGGGTCACCAACACGATTCCGATCACGAACTCCGGGAGCGCAGCGAGCGTGATCGACACGGCGCTGATCCCCGCATCCAGCGGACCGTTCTGGCGCGTGGCCGCCAGCACCCCCACAGCGAGCGAGACCGGGACTGCGATCAGAGCCGTGAGCCCGAGGAGGACCAAGGTGTTGACCAGCGGGCTGCCGATGAGGGTGGTCACGGGCTCGTTGGCCGCCAGCGAGGACCCGAAGTGCCCGCGGACGGCGTTCGAGAGCCACGTCCAGTACTGGGCCAGAATCGAGCGATCAAGCCCAAGCTGGCGCTCGAGCTGATGAACCCGAGCCGGTGTCGCGGTGTGACCGAGGATGGCCTGGGCCGCGTTCCCCGGCAGCACGTGGGTGGCGAAGAAGATCAGGATCGAGATCACGAGCAGCGTGAACAGGCCGAACAGCCCGCGCCTGAGGATCCACCTCGATCGATGACGCCCCGCAGTCTCGGCCTCGCGAGGGATGGTCTCGGCGCCTGCGGCGAGGACCGTGGCGTCGTCCACGAGCGGCGTCAAGGCTCCCCGATTCTGCGGCTCGGAAATGGGCGATGACGAATCACGCCAAGAACGATATCGTTCGGGATACGGACTCTCATGGTCTTATTACGAACATAACGATCATAGCGAGCCCAGGATCCTACGTCTCTTACGGGGGGCCGTTATCGCGATCTCGGCAGCCGTCGAGCACCCGGAGGTGTTGATGATTTCGTCGGTTGGCCCTCTCGACCCCCACGAACCGGGGGACGGCCTATCCCGCCGCGAGCTTCTGTCTCGCGCGGCCGCAGGCGGGTTCGCGCTCTCGGCAACCGGGTTGCTCGCCGCCTGCGGCTCGTCGGGGAAATCGTCGTCAGGTGCGTCCACGTCGACGCCGGTCGGCGGCGGCACCCCGCGCAAGGGCGGCACCCTGCGGATGGGGATCGGCGGCGGAGGGCCGGCCGACAGCTTGGACCCGCAGGTCGTCTTGGACGGACCGGACGGGATGTACGCCTTCGCGATGTTCGACCAGTTGAACCTTGTTGACGAGCAGATGGTGTTGGGCAACCGGCTCGCCGAGGAGTTCTCGCCCAACAAAGATGCGACACAGTGGTCGGTCAGGGTCAAGCAGGACGTCGAGTTCCACAACGGCAAGACCCTGAGCGCCGACGACGTGATCTTCAGCTTCGCTCGGATGTTCAGTCCCAAGAACCATGCCACTGACGCGTGGATCGGCGCGTTCGTCAAGTCGATGAAGAAACTCGATCCGCGCACCGTCCGCTTTGAACTCAACCAGCCGGTCGGATGGTTCGATCTGGCGGTCGGCGACGGTGGCGTGACCGGGATTGTGCCCGTCGGCTTCGATCCCAAAGCGCCGATCGGGACGGGGCCGTTCAAGTACGTGAGCTTCACGCCCGGCCAGGAGGCGGTGTTTGAGCGCTTCCCCAACTACTGGGGCGGCCCGGCAATGCTCGATCAGCTGACCATGACCATCATCAATGACGACACAGCTCGGCTAAACGCGCTGCTCAGCCACCAGATCGACATGTCGGCGTCGATTCTCGCGAGCCAGGTCCCTCAGGTGAAGAGCGTCAGCACCCTGCAGCTCTACAACACCCGCAGCTCTGGGTGCAACCCGATCACGATGCGGGTCGACAAGGCTCCATTTAGCGATGTCCGGGTGCGTCAGGCGATCCGACTGTGTATCGATCGGCCGCAGGTCCTGGATGCCGCGTTTTCGGGCTATGGCTTCGTGGGCTCGGATCTGTACTCGCCCTTCGACCCGGCGTTTGACAGCTCGCTCAAGCGCACCCAGGACCTGGAGCAGGCGAAGTCGTTGCTCAAGCAGGCCGGTCAGTCCGATCTGAAGGTGCAACTGGTGACCGCGCAGCTGTTTCCGGGGCTCGTCCAGCAGTGCCAGGTGGTTGCGCAGAATGCATCCGAGATCGGTGCCACGATCAACGTGCGAGTCATCGACGCCGCTACGCTTTTCGGGCCCAACTATCTTTCGTGGCCGTTCTCCGTCGACATCTATCCCGGGCTGCGCTATCTGACCACCTCGGCCCTCGCAGATGGGCCGTTCGCGGTGATCGACGAAACACATTTCCACCTGCCGCAGTACGAGACCCTGTGGAAGCAGGCCTCGGCGACGCTCGACACCGGCACACGCACCCAGATCCTTCACGAGATGCAGCAGATTCTCTTCGATCAGGGCGGCTTCGTTATTCCGACCTACAACAACGGGATCTCCTCGCTGTCAAAATCGATTGGAGGGTTCCTCGCCGAGGACCTTCGCGGTTACCCCCCAGGTGCAACCAGGCTCAACGAGCTTCACTTCACCGCGTGAGCCCGGTACGGCTCGCCGGCCATGCCCGGGGGAGCGGTCCGCAGACCGTTCCTTCGGAAAGCGGCTAGTGATCAGACAGAACGCTGGTCCACTCGAACTGCATCATCTCCACAAGCTCCACAAGCCCCACCCACTCGGCTCGCGTACCCATGAGCACCTGGTCCGGAACCAGCGGTTGGGTATAAACATCCTTTCCCGGGAGCAGGCGGCGGTTGCGCATCGGTTTGCCAGATCGGGCGGTGACAAGTTCGCCGGCGTCGACTTGTCGCTCGACAAGTGGGTATTCCCGTGCTGGCGGATGTCAGCGCCTACCTCGCGGTCTCGATCGAACGGCGAATCGCGGCGGGGACACACACGATCTTCCTGGGCGCGGTCCTCGCCGCTGAC
>JAFAWR010000035.1 GCA_019241635.1 Solirubrobacterales bacterium | reverse complement strand
TCGCTGGCACAGGCCGGCCACTCGCAATCGCCTCGGGCGTCGCGGGTCTGAAGCCGGGCACGATCGCCACCGAGCGAGACCACCCCAACGATCAGGTGAGCCCGCGCGTCGCCTCCGAGCGCGCCGCGCTCGCGCTCGCCGATCGCGACGTCCGCTCGATGAGCGTGCGCTTCGCGCCCACCGTCCACGGCGCAGGCGACCACGGGTTCATCGCCCGGATCATCGACTCAGACCGCAGCCACGGCGCCGCGGGCTACATCGCCGACGGCGACAACCGCTGGCCCACCGTGCACCGCAGCGACGCCGCCCGGCTCGTCCGCCTCGGGGTCGAGCGCGCGCCCGGTGGCTCGGTACTGCACGCCGTAGCCGAAGAAGGCGTCGCGATGCGCGATATCGCGGCGGCGATCGGTCGCCGCTTCGAGCTCCCGACGACCACGATCTCGCCCGAGGAGGCCGGTGCTCGCTTCGGCTTCATCGGCCAATTCGTCGGTCTCGACATGCCCGCCTCGAGCGCGATCACGCGCGAGCTACTCGGATGGGGGCCCGCCAGCTCCACCCTCGTCGAGGACATCCAGACAGGCGCCTACTCCAACGGCGCCAACGGCTAAGAACAGCTCCGGCGGGCGCGGTCCCGTGCCCGCGCCCGCGCAGGTCACACCAAGGGACCAGCTCCGCCGCACGCAGGGCGGATCGCTTCCGCCGCAGGCCGGCATCCGCCAGCAATAACGCGCGCCGCGTCGTCACACCAATGCTCCGCCCCGCACACACCCGCTTTCACACCCCGAAAGGCCCCTCCAAACCGGCCATCAGGGGTCTCGCAACGCGCGGAGAGGAGAAGCTTCACCGATAGTGCCGCCTGGGTGACGCTCCGGCAGTCCGCCCCTCGCTCACGTGGCTATTCCGTAATGATCGACGTGCTTCGGCGATGAGTCGGTACTAGACGCGATGAGGTCGGCGGCCTGAAGCAGTCTTATTTTCAAGCCGTCCCAGAGGAGGAACTCTGATGCGCAGCGTGATCTATTCGATGGGCGTCTCGCTAGACGGGTACATCGTCGGTCCCAATGGCCGCTCCATCGGGCCGGAGCCCGACCAGGAGCTCCTTCGCTTCCTTACCGACCAGGAGCGGGAGATCGCCGCGTGCGTGCTGGGCCGGCGGCTGTATGAGACGATGCTGTACTGGGAGACGGCCGAACAGGATCGGTCGCTGGACGAGGCCGACCTCGAGTGGGCTGCGGTCTGGAACCCTGTTCCGAAGGTCGTGTTCTCCGCTACGTTGTCGGCCGTGGAGGGGAATGCCCGGCTCGCCACCGGCAGCCTGGTCGAAGAGATCGAGCGGTTGCGAGCCGAGCCGGCCGACGGTGACATCGGCATCGGCGGTGCGGCTCTCGCGAATGAGGCGGCACGGCTGGACCTGATCGACGAGTACCGGCCTTGGGTGCATCCGGTGCTTGTGGGCGGTGGCATCCCGTTCTATCCGCAATCCGAGCGCCGGGTAGATCTGGAGCTCCTTGAGAGCCGGTCCTTTGGCTCTCAGGCCGTCTACTACCGCTACCGCGTGGCGCGCTAGTGGTCGTCCTACGCGGCTCCCCCAGCCACGAACGACCCAAAGTCGCAGGCGCTGCGAATTGACGCGAGCGCGCTTCCGCTCTCGGCCGGTAACGGCACAGGCGAGCCCTGCTTTCATTTCTCGACGAGCACCTGAGCCCGCAGTCACGAGAGACGCGGAATGCGCGGTTGGCGGGGCGCTGTCCGCGCTCGAGCGGCCCGGCGCCCGCGCCCCGCTCGCTCACGAACGCGCGTCCGTGCCCAAGATGCCGCGTCCGCCATGCAGCCCGCGCATAGGAGGTCTCCTGGGCTGAGCCGTCAGAGACCTGCTCTGGACTGCGGGTTCTCGGGACGGTCCGGAACGGTCGTTGGCATGGTGCCCCGTATTCAGGGAAACCGCCGTGCTCCGAGGGTGTCGGTTCACGACGTGCGACGAACCGACATTGCCGAGAAACTCGCGGGTGGGTAAGGACTCTTGCCTCGGGTGGAGCGCGCCCTGGCCCCGTCTCGTGCGGTTGTTCCTTGGCGCCCGTTCGCATATAGCTGCGAGCACTCGGGCGCGTCCGCGGCTGTCAGCTTCGTCGCCAGCTCTCCACTTGGGCTGCGATGGTCTCGCAGAGGCGGCTGGCGTCGCCGGGATCGATGCGAACGGAGAGCCACACACCCATCAGCGCTGCGGCGAGGAGATCGCCTCGGGCTTGGGCGGATTCGGCGTCGATCTCACCCAGCTGGCAGGCGTTTTCCAGAGCCGTTGCGAAGCCCGAGCGCAGTCGGTCTCGGTAGGCGACGCCCGCCGCGCGGACGCGATCGTCGCTAGACGCGAGCTCGGCGATCGAGTTGACGAGCAGGCACCCGGATTTCGCCGTTCGTGTTCGAGAACGAAACAGGTGGGCGAGTCGCATGAACAGCGAAGCGATCCTCTCCAGGCCGGAGCCGGGTGCACTGAGCTCGCCGAGCAGCGGCGCAATGATCTGGTCGGCGTAGCAGTCGAGCGTCTGCTCGAGCAGCTGGTGCTTGCTTCCGAACTCCTGGTAGAGGCTCGAGCGGTTCAGGCCCGTTCGCTGTTCCAGATCGGAGATGGAACATGCCTCGTAGCCGCGCTCCCAGAACAGGTCGCGTGCCGCGATCACGACAGCGTCGCGCTCGTAGGCCTTTGGTCGGGGCACTCGTCGTCAGCTCCTTGACATTCTGAACCAATCATTGCAGTATAGTTCTGAACTGGTCGATTCAGAATAATTGTGGCGGCGCGACACCTATCCATGGCGAAGACTCTGCCGGAGTCACTGCAGTCCGCATGCACTCAGCTGGGCGTCGCTGGCGCCCAGCTCCGGTACATGCGAGCGGGCGCCGGCGAGCCGGTGGTGTTGCTGCACACGCTGCGGACGCAGCTGGACATGTTCGTGGGCGTTCTCGAGCGGCTCAATCTCAGTCGTACGGAGCTGATCGCGTTGGATCTGCCCGGGCACGGGCACTCCAGCGCCCCCCGGGTCGACTACACGGCGGGATACTTCACCGACGTCGTCGAGCAGTTCTTGGCGCGGATCGACGTGCAGGATGCAGTCCTCGTCGGCGAATCGATCGGAGCGACGATCGCTCTCACGCTGGCGGCTCGCAGGAACCAGCGGGTGCAAGCGGTGATCGCCATCAACCCGTACGACTACGGAAGATGGGGAGGCATCCGACGCAGCTCGGCGCTCGCGAACGCGCTCTTCACCGCGATCCTATGGCCGGGGATAGGCGCGGCCGTCGCCGGCGGCGAGACCAAGTCGATCCTGCGAGCCGTGCTCGCCGGCGGCGTATACGACGCTCACGTGCTGCAGCCTGAGCTGCTCGCCGAGCTCCACCAATGCGGCGCGCGACCGGGCCACGCGCAAGCGCTCCGCTCGCTGTGTCGCCAGTGGCGCAGCTTCGTCGCCGCGCGAGAGCACTACCCGCAGATCGAAGCGCCGATCACGCTCGTCTACGGAGACCACGACTGGTCGCGCCCCACCGAGCAGGACAGCAACCGCGGAAGGATCCCGGACGCCCGGCTGGTAGCCCTGGAGCGCTGTGGCCATTTCGCCTCCCTCGACCAGCCCGCGGCGATTGCGCGCCTGATCACGTCGGAGCTGCCGTGACGGCGGCCGATTGGCAGATCGCGCGCGAGTTGCTTCCGTTCGAGCATCACTACCTCGAGCTGGACGGGTCCCGGATCCATTACCTCGACGAGGGCAGCGGCGACACCGTCCTGTTGCTCCACGGGAACCCGGCCTGGTCGTTCCTGTACCGCAAGCTCATCGCCGGCCTGCGCGACGAGTTCCGCTGTGTCGCACCGGACTATCCCGGCTACGGGCTCTCCAGCGTCGGACCGGCCGGCTACCAGTACACGCCGCGCGAGCACAGCAAAGTCGTCGAGCGGTTCATCGAGGCACTCGAGCTGCGCGACCTGACGGTAATGGTGCAGGATTGGGGCGGGCCGATCGGCCTCGGCCTAGCGGGTCGTCGTCCCGAATTGGTCCGCGCACTGATCATCGGGAACACCTTCGCCTGGCCGAACACCGAGCTCAGGATCCGCGGGTTCAGCGCGATCATGGGCGGAGCGATCGGCCGGACGCTGACCGAAGCCTTCAACCTCGTGCCCCGCTTCTTCTTCTGGCGCGGGTTCGCGCAGCCGCTCGCCGCCGGCGTCCGCGATGCCTACATGGCCCCTTGGCGCGATCGTGCCCGCAGGCTACCCGCCACGATCGGCCCGCGTCAGCTGATCGCCGCCGCGCGGTACTTGCGAGAGGTCGAGTCGGGACTCGAAGCGCTGAGCGATCGCCCTGCGCTGATCGTCTGGGGCGAGAAGGACTTCGCGTTCGATCGCGCCAACCGAGCGCGGTTCGAGGCGGCCTTCCCATCACACGAGACGCACGTCTACCCCGACGCCTCGCACTTTCTTCAGGAAGACGTCGGGGACCAGATCGCGCAGGCGTTCAAGTCGTTTCACCGGCGCGTCGTCGCGAACTAAAGGAGCCCGCGATGGATCAACTGCTGGCCAGCGTCCTCGATGCCCACGGGGGTCTTGAACGTTGGCGGGAAGTGACCAGGCTCACCGCCGAGCTGTCCACTGGAGGGTTCTTCTGGGCCGTGACCGAATCCCACGGTGTGGTCTGGATGTCGAATGTGGTTGGAAACGACGCGCGTGGCTGTTCGCGCTTTTCGACCAGCCCTGTTTGGTGGCTGCGGATGATCGCGCACTCGGGGTCGGTCTCGAAGACGGATTCCAAGCGATCCTGCGGAAACGAGCTGAGTGTGACGTGCTGGCGCCGCGGGTCGAGCGTCACGGTGTGCCGGCCGCTGGCCCTGGGCCACCCTCTGACCAGGCTCTCGCGCCCATCACCCTCGACATCGAGCAACTCACACTCGACCGCGATTGACCTGACCTGAACCCGCAGTCGCCGACCTGCATCAGCCGGCGTCCGACTACTCGACCAAGCATCCGCAACACCGTCCTCGTTCCATCACGCATCGAGCCGCAGCACGCAAGGATCGGCGGGGCTGACCGAGCGAGCCCCGCCCTTCGTTGCCGCACGAGCATCTCAGCGACCGCAACGAACAACCCTGTGTGCACCTTGTGGCCATCGATACGTGACGTCGACCGGAGAGCTCCTGGCCGCCCGCCGCGGGCCCCGCAACACACGTGCGCCACTCTGGCCACCAGCTGCCCGTCGCCATGGAGGCCGGTCGGCTCTCATCGGCAGTGCTAGGACGGTCGCCGTGTGTCGCTCGTCTCCGAGACACGCGCGACCGTCGAGACGGCGAGTCCGGTCTTAACGAT
>JAFAWR010000244.1 GCA_019241635.1 Solirubrobacterales bacterium | reverse complement strand
GCCGCACCGGGTTCGCCTGCAGCTGGGCCAGGACCCTCGCGGCCTCCCTCCCGCCGCCGTCTCCGGCGAACCACACCGCCTCGGCGATCATGCGGCCGCTTCTGACCACGCTCACGATCGCCCGCGCGAACCTGGACTGCCGGCACAGGGCGGCCGGAGCGCGGGCCAGCATCTCGCGCGGCGAGGTGACCTCGCGGAGTTCCCCGACCGCGCGTTGGACGAGCTCGAGCGCCTCGAAGCGGGCCCCGAAGCGCTGGCGCAACCGCCCGAGCGCGCCCTCCTGCTCCTCGACCTCTTCGCCGGGGAGGGCGGTTGGCATCTGGTCGCGCAGCGCCGCAATCAGCTCGCGCAGAGCCGCGAGGTCGGCGGTGGGCGCGTCCGGCCATCCGAGCAGCTCGCGCGCTCGTGCGCCGCCTTCGCCGAGTCGGCGCTGCAGCTGATCGTCGAGCTTCATATCGCGGCGCCCTGTCGCGAGCGGGCGTACCGTGACACCGCGTCGGCACGGCTGGTGGCGCCGAGCTTTCGCAGGATGTTCTTGACGTGATACTTGACGGTTCCCTCGCGGACGATGAGCTCCCGAGCGATCTCGAGGTTCGTCCGGCCGCGCGCCATCAGCCGCAGCACATCGAGCTCGCGCGCGGTCAGTGCCTCGGCGCCGGTGTGCTCCGGGCCGTCCGCGGAGAGCGCCGTCCCGTCCCCGCCGTCGGTCGCGAGCTGCCCCAGCCGGGCGCTCATCCACTCGATCGCCGACCGCAGCTCGTCGTGATGGCGCTGGACCATCTCGCGCAGCACGGCCCGCTCGAACACGCCCGCGAGTCCCTCCGCGTAGCGCGCCGCGACCTCGGCGTCCAGCTCGTCGAGCGAGCGCCCGCCGGCGTCCGCGTGCAGCAGGCCGACCGGGTCCCCCTGCACGACGATCGCGGTCACCACGTACTCCTCCCACCCGAGCACTTCGGCGAGGCGCCGGGCCGCCCGCGAACGCGCGCCCCGCGCGGTCACGATCTCGGTCCGCGGCCGGCGGGCGACCTCGTCTTCGATCGAGGGGTACTCGAGCGCCACCGGCCCCGTGCGAAGCTCCTTAAGCGCCGCGACCGCCGCGGCGGGGTCGTCCTCGCTCCACAGGGCTCGCGCGTGCAGGCCGTCCCTGCGGATCTCGCCGATCAGCACGCGACCGAACTCCGAGCTCGTCCCGAGCTCCTGGGCCGCCCGCTCGCGGATGCCCTGAGGCGAGCCGACCTCGCCCAGCCGTCTGGCCGCGTCGGCCACGCGCTCGAGCGCGTCGGATCGGCGCACGTAATCGGCCTCGAGGATCTCACGCTCGAGCGCGAGCAGCTCGACCAACGCGTGCTCGACCGCGGCGCCGTCAGCCACGCCGGAGCCCCGGGTGTTCGAGCGTCAGATGTACGCGGCCGCGGCCGCCTGCAGACGCTCGTTCAGCGCGTAGCGGCAGGCCGCGTCGTGTCCGACGCAGGAGATGCCGAATGGCCGCCCGGCGCGCTCGATCGCCAGCCACGCTTCGCCTGCCTGCTCGCGCGGCACCAGCGCGAGCGCACGATGATTGGACTGGAGCATCCAGGCGATCGGGATCCCATCGACGGAGCCGCGGCCAAACGGCTTGCCCTGACGTGGGTCGCCCGATTCGCCGTAGACGCCGAGCGCCGCCAGGACCTTGCCCGCGCCGCGACCGAGCAGACCGATGGCGGTCAGGCGGTCGGACAGATCGTGGACCGAGACGTGCCGTGCGGCCACCGCATGCAGGGAGTCGACCAGCCGACCGCCCATGCGCGGGTCGCACACGACCGTCACCCGATCGGGAGCCTCGCCGCACCACAACGCGCTTCCCCCGCTGACCAATCCACCGGGGGAAACCGTCGCACCGACGAGCCGCGTCATCAAAGCCGACAGCTGAGCCGGCGGCGCCTCGAGCGCGACGGTGCTCAGCTCCGAGCGATCGACCAGCCCCACCGTCCTGATGCAGACGGCAAGCTCGGCCGCGGCCGAGCCGAAGTGGACGGCCACCGGCCTGCCCTCGCGGGTGCTGAAAACGGCACCCGCACGACGCAGCACCAGCTCGAGCGGAAGCCGAGTTGGAGCGGTGGTCGTCACGCCGCAGAACGTACCGCTGCGGTCCCGCCTCTGCCCCGCTCCTCCGGCATAAAACACCTATCCGTTCGAGAGGGGCGCTGTTCCTCTGTGGGGCAACCACGTGTCCACTCTGGCCTTCGGGCCCTCTCTAAAGTCTAGGGTAATCCGGCGAACCGGGGGTGGCAGAACCCCGGTTCTGCAGGCAAGCTGTGGCAGGTTCGCCCGCGGGACGGAGGGAGAGAGAGTTGAGCCCGCACCTGACCCCAATCGACCGATCCGGCAACCGCGCTGCCTCGCCGGCCCACGGCGCCGAGAACCCATACGCGCGCCTGACCCGGCTGATCGCCACCGACCGCGCGGTGATCATGGACGGCGCCACCGGCACCGAGCTGATCCGCGTCGCCGGCGAGCGCCCCGAGCTCGAGGAGCATCTGTGGGGCCTGACCGCGATCCTCGAATCGCCGGCCGAGGTCAGGGCCGTCCACCGCCGCTACGTGGACGTCGGCTGCGACGTGATCTGCACCGACACCTGGGGTCTGGCCACGGCGCTTCGCGACGGCCAGGCCAGGTTGTGGGAGACGAGCGAGCCGATCCACTGGATGGACGTGGCCCGCCGCGGCGTCCACCTCGCCCGGGAGGCGGCTGTCGAGAGCGGCCGAGCCGACGAGGTGGCGGTCGCCTTCAGCATCAACGGCGACGTCGACACCCCGGATGGGCGCGAGACCGTACGCCTGCTGGCCCGAGCGTTCGAGCACGATCCGCCCGACCTCATCGTGGTCGAGACCTTGACCCTGGTGCGCACCTCCACCTATGCCACGGTCGAAGCGCTGCTCGACACCGGCCTGCCCGTGTGGCTGAGCTTCCGCCGCTGCCTGCACGGCGTGTGCGGCGTTTACGGCGAGCACTGGGGCGGACCCGAGGGAGATGCCTTCGGGCGCGCGGCGCGGCGCTTCGAGGAGATGGGGATCGGCGCGCTGGCCATTAACTGCCTGCCGCCCGATCACGTCACCGGGATGCTCGCCTGGCTGCGTGACTTCACCGACCTGCCGCTCGGCGTGTACCCCAACCTTGGTTACCTGTCCGCGGCCGGATGGCGGCACGAGGCCGGCGTGAGCGCCGCCGAGTACGCCGATCTCGCGCTCCGCTGGCGCGAGGAGGGCGCGCAGATCGTGGGCGGGTGCTGCGGCGTCGGGCCGCCACAGATCGCCGCCGCGCGCACCGCGCTCGCGGACACCAAGCCGGGGCACGTCAGGCCCGACGCGCTGCCCGACGAAGGCGTGAATCCGATCTCGCTCGATTCGAGGCGGCCGGCGGTCGAGCGCTGGACCGACGCCCGCGGACGCCGCATGTACCCGCTCGACTTCCCGGACATCACGCTGGAGTCCGGTGTGTTCGTCCCGACCCAGGGCAGCCTCACGGTTTGGAAGTACCTCTATGAAGAAGCTGTGGGGGCCCATCAACGTTGCCTGGATATCGGCTGCGGCTCGGGCCTGCTGACGGTTCAGCTCGCCCGCAATGGCGCCGCTCACGTCCATGCCATCGACATCAGCACCCAGGCGGTCAAGAACACCCTCACCAACGCGTTTCGCAACGGCGTCGCCGATCGCGTCAGCGCAGCGGCGCAGGATCTCTACCCGTGGGTTCCCGAGGAGCGCTACGACGTCATCGTGGCGAGCCTCTACCAGACCCCGGTCGACCCGTTCGAGCCGGCGGTCTCCCACCGTCCCCTCGACTACTGGGGGCGGGGCCTCATCGACCACCTGCTGCGGATGCTGCCGGACGCATTGGCCGACGATGGCACCGCATACGTGATGCAACTGTCTATCATCGGCGAGCGGCGGACCACCCAGCTGCTGGAACGCCTGGGCTATCAGGCTCGTGTCGTGGACTTCGGTCTGTTCGGGTTCACGGAGCTGTTCAACGACGCACGCGATCAAGTCGCCCGCGTTGAGGAGCTCTCCGACGCCTATCACCTGAAGCTCGGCGCGACGGATGTAATGGCCGCCTATTTGCTCGAGATCACTCGTAAGGAAGGTAAACGCAGATGACCCACGCCGACAACGAGTTCCTGTTCACGTCCGAGTCGGTGACCGAGGGCCATCCGGACAAGGTCGCCGATCAGATCTCCGATGGCGTGCTCGATGCCGTGCTGCGCGACGATCCGCTTGGACGGGTGGCCTGCGAGACGCTCGTCAACACCGGTCTGGTCGTCGTCTCCGGTGAGATCACGACCACGACGTATGTCGACATCCAGGAGGTCGCCCGCGAGACGATCAAGCGGATCGGCTACACCAACGCGGAGTTCGGGTTCGATTACCACACGTGCGCGGTGATCAACGCGATCGACAAACAGTCGCCGGACATCGCGCAGGGCGTGGATCGCGCGTGGGAGACCCGGACGAACGAGAAGGACGAGGACGAGCTCGACATCGCCGGCGCGGGCGATCAGGGAATGATGTTCGGCTACGCGTCGAATGAGACCGAGGAGCTGATGCCGCTGCCGATCTCGCTGGCGCACAAGCTGGCCAAGCGCCTGGCCGATGTGCGCCGGGCGGAGATCCTGCCGTATCTGCGCCCGGACGGGAAGACTCAGGTGACCGTGCGCTACGTGGACGGGCGGCCGGTCGAGATCGAGAAGGTCCTGATCTCCACGCAGCACCGGGACGGCGCCGAGTCGCTCCTCAAAGAGGATCTGTGGGAGCACGTGATCGAGCCCGAGCTTCCGGAGGAGCTGTTCGACACCAAGAAGCTTCGCCGCAACCTCCTGGTCAATCCGACCGGCCGGTTCGTGATCGGCGGTCCGATGGGTGACTGCGGGTTGACCGGGCGCAAGATCATCGTCGATACCTATGGCGGGATGGCCCGGCATGGCGGTGGGGCGTTCAGCGGCAAGGATCCGAGCAAGGTCGATCGGAGCGCCGCCTACGCGGCTCGCTACGTGGCCAAGAACGTCGTCGCCGCTGGTCTGGCCGATCGCGCCGAGGTCCAGGTGGCCTACGCGATCGGCGTGGCCCACCCGGTCTCCACGATGATCGAGACGTTCGGGACCGAGAAGGTCAGCCGGTCAAGGATCCTTGAGCTGATCAATGAGCACTTCGACCTGCGGCCGGGCGCGTTTCGACAGTACCTGCGTCTGCACCGGCCGATCTACCAGAAGACGGCCGCCTACGGCCACTTCGGCCGCGAGGACGCCGATTTCACCTGGGAGCGCACCGACAAGGCCGACGCGCTGCGCGCCGCCGCCGGGCTGGGCGCCCCCGAGGTCGTCGGCGCGTGAGCATCACGGTCGTCGGCTCGGTCGCGTTCGACGCGGTCAAGACGCCGTTCGGCGAGCGCGAGCGCATGCTCGGCGGGGCCGCCACGTACTTCGCGCTGGCCGCCTCGTTCTTTGACCAGGTCCATGTGGTCGGGCGCGTCGGGGACGACTTCGGCGAGGAGGACCTCGGCGTGGTGGCCGCCCGCGGCACCGATGTGACCGACGTCGAGCGCGTGCCCGACGGCAAGACGTTCTTCTGGGCCGGAGAGTACGGCTGGGACCTGAACTCCCGGGAGACGCTCGACACCCAGCTGAACGTCTTCCAGGACTTCCAGCCGCAGCTCTCGCCGGCCTCGCGCGAGTGCGACGCGCTGTTCCTGGCCAATATCCAGCCGGAGCTGCAGCTGAGCGTTCTCGAGCAGTGCGGCGAGACGAAGTTCGTCGCCATGGATTCGATGAACTTCTGGATCGACAGCGCGCGGGATGCGCTGATCGAGGTCATCCGTCGCGTCGATTGCGTTGTCCTCAACGACGCCGAGCTTCGCCAGCTCACTGGGCGCCCGAGCATCATCGCCGCGGCCCGTGAGGTGCTCGGGCTGGGCCCGTCGGCGGTCGTGGCCAAGCAAGGGGAGTACGGCTCCGCCCTGGTGACCGAGGATCAGTTCTTCTCCCTGCCCGCTTTCCCGCTCGAAAAGGTCATCGACCCGACTGGCGCCGGCGACACGTTCGCGGGCGGCTTCGTGGGCTTTCTCGCGCGCCAGCTCGACCGGCCGCTGACCGAGCCCGTGCTCCGCCAGGCCATGGCCTACGGGACCGCGCTGGCCTCGTTCACCGTGGAGGAGTTCGGCACCGAGCGGTTGCAGCGAATGAACGGCGGAGAGATCGACTCCCGCGTGGAGGAGCTGCGGCGGATCACCCAGTTCGAGCACGTCGCGGTGCCGCTCGAGACCTCGTGACCGCCAACGCGGCCACACCGGGGCTGCTGCGTCTGCTCATCTCCTGTCCCGATCGGCCCGGCATCGTCGCCGGCGTGTCACGCTTCCTGTTCGAGTCCGGCGCGAACATCGTCCGCTCCGACCAGTATTCGACCGATCCCGAGGGCGGCACCTTCTTCCTGCGCATGGAGTTCGCCCTCGATCGCACCAAGCGCGACGGACTGGCCGAACGCTTCGGGCTCAAGGTGGCCGAGCCGCTCGGCATGACCTGGCGGCTGTGGGACGCCTCCCGGCCCAAGCGGATCTCGGTGATGGTCTCCCGCTACGACCATTGCCTGCTCGACCTGCTGTGGCGCTGGCGCCGCGGTCAGCTCGACGCGGAGATCGCGATGGTGATCTCCAACCACCCGGACCTGCGCGACGACGCCGACCTGTTCGACGTCCCTTACCACCACGTTCCGGTCGACAAGGACCGTAAGGAGGAGGCCGAGGCGCGGCAGCTCGAGCTGCTCGACGGCTGCTGCGACCTGGTCGTCCTGGCTCGCTACATGCAGGTCCTGTCCCCCGAGTTCCTCGATCGCGTTGGCGTTCCGGTGATCAACATCCACCACTCGTTCCTCCCGGCCTTCGCCGGCGCCAATCCCTACGCGCGGGCCAAGGAGCGCGGCGTGAAGCTGGTCGGCGCCACGGCTCACTATGTGACCGAGGAGCTCGACGCGGGCCCGATCATCGAGCAGGACGTGATGCGGGTCAGCCACCGCGACGGTGCCGACGCCCTGGCCCAGCTTGGTGCCGACGTCGAGCGGCTAGTGCTTGCGCGGGCGGTCCAGGCCCACTGCGAGGACCGCGTGCTTCGCCACGGCAACACGACGGTGGTGTTTTGAAGGCTTTGCGTGCTTCGAGACGTTGCCGCGGCCGCGGGCGGGCACCGCGCGTGGTCCGGAGGCGAGCTGGACGCTCATCAGCGCCGCGCTGCGCCGGTAAAGCGTGATCTCGTAGCGGTCCCGCCCGACCGGCGCGACCGTCTCCGTGCGGGGTGTGCCGGTCCACTCCGCCGCCGAGTTCAGCTGTTGTCCGTTCAGCGTGACCTGCGAGCGCGCGTAGGCCGATGGCGCGAGCAGGCGCTCCACGGTTCCGGTTGCACTCGCCGGCAGGCGCAGGTAGACCCGCGCGGTCCGGCTGCCCTTGTCGATCAGCAGCACGTGCAGGATCCGGTCCTTGACCTCGACGGCCCAGGCGCTGAGGTTCAATGACCGCGCCGCGTTCAGGTGGAGGCTGACCAGTCGCGCCTGGGGACCCAGGGTCCGGGTGAACAGCATCAGCCCGTAGAGCAGCGGCCGGGCCTGGAGTCCGCTGTGGTAGATCGCGAACGCCGCGTTGATCGCGAACGCTCCGGACCACGGGCCGGCGTGGATATGCAGGTTGGCGCCGTCCGCGCCGGTGCGCATCGCGGTGAACAGCGCATCGGGGGCCCACAGGGCGGTCGCAAACGTGTTGCTCACGCCGGCCTTGCCTCCGCAGGTGACCGAGTTGAACTCGGTCAGGCGGAACTTCAGGCCGGCGCGGTGCGCCACGGCCACCGCCGAGGCGATGTCGCTAAAGAAGGCCGAGGTGGCCTGGGGGCTGAGCACGCGCGCCACGGTCGGATACGCGCCCGAACGCTGGTCCTTGACGCACGCGGAGTATGGGTACAGGTGGCCGGTCACCATGCCGAGCTCGGGGCGCTGGTCGGCGATCAGCGTCGAGATGAACGGAAGGCTGAACCGCGGATGGGCGACCGCCGGACCGACCAGCGGGATGTCCGGGGCGTTCTCGCCGAGCACGCGCGCGTAGGCGGCGAAATCCTGGACGTAGCCGGCCGGGGTCAGCTCGAACGGGAGCGAGCGGACCTCGAACGGCGACCGATCGACCATGGCGATCCAGTGCGTCCGGGAGTACAGGTCCGGCTCATTGCCGATCTCGAAGCCGAGGATGCTCCCGTGCGGGAGCTCGGTCTCGGCCGCCCGGGCCCACGCCGCCGCGGTCAGCGGCGTGGCGGTGACCAGGTTCAGGTCCACGATCAGCTTCACCCGATCGCGGAGGACCAGCGCCCGCAGGCGCGAGACGTAGGACGGGGTCACCGCGAAGGCCCAGCCGGGCATCTTCGCCCGCCGGGGGGACCAGAACGACTGGTCGGCCGAGTCGCCTCCGATCCGCAGGATCAGCGGACCATCGCCGGGCACGTGAAGCAGCGCGAGCAGCCGCTCGAACGCCGGCGTGTCGCGCTCGAACAGAGGGAGCTCCCAGTACTCGGTGGAGATGCCGAAGTACGAGCTCGGGACGGGCGTCGAGCGCAGCGCGGCGTCGATCGTGACGGCGGCGCTGGGGAGGGCCGGGGCCGGACGTGTCCGGGTCCTGGCGACCCGGGCTCGCGACGCCGATCGCCCGGCCCGGAATACGAGGTGATGGACCGGCTCCGAGGGCGCCGTCGACACCTCGTCGATGTTGGCCAGAACCACGGGCACGAGCACGGCGAGCGTCAGCAGTACCGCTCCCAGCCCCCCAAGCCATACGGCTCGGCGCCGGCTCAGGCGGCGGACGGCCGCGCCCAGACTCGTCAAATCTGCCACGTGGGACTCCCTCCCATGTACCGAGTTACGCCCAGCATAGGCCGTTAGGTCCATCTATCGACCGCCCGCAGGCGGGCTTAACCGGTCCTGGGGGGGAGGCTAACCGACCACTAACCGAAGCATCGCTGAGGCCAAGACGAGGCCCTCAGTCGCCGATTACGACCTTCATCACCTCGGTTGGGTTCTCCATGGCGAACCGGAGCGCCTCGGGCGCCCGCTCGAGCGCGAACCGGTGGCTGATCAGCCGCTGGAGCTCGCCTCCGTTGCGCTCGACCACCGCCACCGCCTGCCCGAACTCGGCGGCGCCGCAGCAGCTCACGCCGAGCAGATCGAGCTCCTTCTCGGTCAGGCTCCCGATCCGCAGCGACACCTCCTCGCCGGACATCCCGACCTGGACGGCCCGGCCCGCCGAGGCCACCATGTCGACCATCGCGCGGACAGCGGCCGGCGCGCCGGTGGCGTCGAAGACCACGGGCGGTCCGGCCGGACGAGCCCACCGCCGGCCGGTCGCGACCACCTCATCGACGCCGGTCCACACCAGCGTCTCGGCGCCCAGTCCCGCGCTCCACTCGAGCCGGCTCTCCTGCAGGTCGACGACCAAGACCCGGGCGCCGCGCTCGAGCGCGACCAGGCAGATGCACTGGCCGATCGGGCCGGCGCCGAGCACCACCACGCGCTCGCCCCGTTCGACCCGCGCCCGGTTGACCGCCCGCACGGCGATCGACACCGGCTCGGCCAGGGCCGCCACGGCCGGATCGTGGGTCCGGATCGGATAGACCTGATCCTCGGGCACGGACAGCCGCTCCTGCAGCCCGCCGTCCACGTGGATCCCGATCAGCTCGAAGGCGTCGCAGGTGTTGGGGCGGCCCACCGTGCACGGGTAGCACTCGCCGCATGCCTGGAGCGGCCACACCGCCACCCGCTGGCCGACTTCGAGCTCGCCGCGGCAGGCCGGACCCACCGCCACCACGCGGGCGCCGATCTCGTGTCCCTGCACCCGTGGGAACTGCGAGCCGCCGGCCGCCTCGGACAGCTCACCGGTGAAAAAGTGGTAGTCCGAGCCGCAGATCCCGACCGCCTCGGGCGCCACCACGACCTCATGCGGCCCGGGCTCAGAGGGCTCCGGGCGCTCGAGCAGCGCCATCGCCTCGACGCCCTCGGTCACCGCGGCCCGCATCGCCCGCTCAGCCCCAGACTTCGGCGGCCGTCTCGACGATCAACTCGAGCTTGGCGATCTGCTCCTCGCGGGTCAGCGCGTTCCCCTCGACCGTGGACGAGAAGCCGCACTGCGGCGAGAGGCAGAGCTGCTCGATCGGCACGTACTGCGAGGCCTCCTCGATCCGCCGCTTGAGCAGGTCCTTGGACTCGAGCTCGCCCCGCTTGGTGGTCACCAGTCCGAGCACCACGTACTTGCCCTCGGGGACGAAGCGCAGCGGCTCGAACCCGCCCGAGCGCGCGTCGTCGTACTCCAGGAAGAAGCCATCCACGCCGAGGCCACCGAACAACGCCTCGGCAACGAAGTCGTACCCGCCTTCCGCGGCCCACGAGGAGCGGAAGTTGCCCCGGCAGAGGTGGGTGGTCACGGTCATCCCCTCGGGCCGCCCCTCGAGCGCACGGTTGATGTTGCGCACGTACTGCTCGTGGAGGTGCTCGACGTCTCCGGCGCCGCGCGCGGCGATCTGCTCGCGCTGGCGCGGGTCGTTCAGGTAGGCCAGCGACGTGTCGTCGAACTGGAGGTAGGTGCAGCCGAGCTGGCCCAGCGCGCGCAGCTCGCTGGCGTAGGCGCCGCACAGGTCCTCCCAGAAGCCATCCATGTCCGGATAGATGCGCTCGTCGACGGCGGCCCGACCGCCGCGATAGTGCACCATGTTCGGGGAGGGGATGGTCAGCTTCGGGGTCTGCCCGTCGGACACCGCGCCACGGAGGAACTCGAACGCCTCGGCGAAGATCGTGTGGTCCAAATGGATCTTCTCGCTCACGTGCAGCGCCGCCGGCGTCCACTCCACCGTGCCCTGCTCGTTGCGGAACTGGACCTTGAGGTCGCCGGGGGCCTGGTCCAGACCGCCCAGCTGGTAGATGAAGTCCATGTGCCAGGTGGCCCGGCGGAACTCGCCGTCGGTCGCCGACTGCAGCCCGACCTCGCGCTGGAGCGTGACGACGTCGCGGATCGCCTCGTCCTCGATTCGCCGCAACTCGTCGGTGTCGATCCGGCCGGCGGCGAACGCCTCGCGGGCGGAGAGCAACTCGGGCGGCCGGAGCAGACTGCCCACATGGTCGGCCCGGAACGGTGGCGTGGTGCGGCGCCCGGCCCGGGTCTGGTCTTGAACGTCAGCCATGCACTACCTCGCTTGATTCTGGTTCGGGGTCCCTCACGTTGATCTCTACCCGGACGCCATTGGGATCCTCGAAGAACAGCTGACGGGGTCCGCCGGGCACGGCGTTGTGCACCGCCCGGACTCCGGCCCGGTCCAGGCGCCGGACCACCCCGTCCCAGTCGCTGGCGCTGAACGCCACGTGGTCGACCGGCCCGACCCCGGGATCTCGCTCGGGCACGGTCAGCCCGAGGCCGGCGGCGTGGGCAGCATAGGCCCGCCGATCGGCAACGTGCACGCAGGCGTCGGCGCCTACGCCCCCGTCCGCGCCGTCGCGCCCGCCCCCCGCGTAGAGCCAGTAGCCCGGGAAGGCGAGCGGCGGCCGGTCCCCAACCGCCAGCCCGACCGCCGAGCAGTAGAAGTCGCGGGTCGCGTCGATGTCGTCGGACAGCACGAGGACGTGCTCGAGCCCTCCGACGCTCATGCCGGGCGAGGCTGAGCGCCTGCCGGCGCCGGCGAGCCCGCCGCCCCGTTGCGCCCGCGCAACAGGTAGGCCGACTGCAGCAGCTCCGGATTGGCGCGCAGCTCGCTGGCCATCCCGGAGAAGCGGATGCGGCCGCCTTCCATGACGTAGGCCCGGTTGGCCAGACCCAGCGCCACCGTGGCGAACTGCTCGATCAGCAGCACCCCGATCCCTGACTCGGCGAACGAGCGGATCGTCGGGACCAGCCGGTTGACCACAACGGGAGCCAACCCGAGCGACAGCTCGTCGATGAGCACGAAACGGGGATGGGAGACCATCGCCTGGGCGAGCACGACCATCTGCTGCTCGCCCCCGGACAGCGAGCGGGCCGAGTACTCGAGGCGCTTCTCGAGCTCGGGAAACAGCTCGAGCGCCCGTTTGCGGCCCGCCTCGGCGTCGGCGCCCGAGAGCGTGTACGTGGCCACCCGCAGGTTCTCGGCCACGGTGAGCTCGGGGAGCAGCCGGCGGCCCTCGGGGACGATGGCGATCCCGGCCCGGCGGATGCGCTCCGGTCGCCGGCCGGCCAGATCGACGCCGTCCAGGTGCACACTGCCGGCGACCGGCTTGAGGATCCCGCCGATGGCCAGCACCATGCTCGATTTGCCGGCTCCGTTGGGGCCGAGCAGCGCGGTGACCTCGCCGGCTGGTATCTCGAGCGACACGTCGCGCACGACGTTGCGCGCGCCGCGGGCCACGGTGAGGCCCTCGAGCGAGAGCACGTCGGTGGTCCCGGTCACGCCATGACCTCCTCGGTTCCGAGGTAGGCCCGCATCACCCGCTCGTCGCGCAGCACCTCGTCGGTCGGCCCGGACGCAATGAGCCGCCCGAAGTCGAGCACGGCGGTGACCTCGCAGCACGATGACACGAGGCTCATGTCGTGGTCGACCAGGATGACCAGCGCGCCCATGTGCTCGGGAATGGCGCGGATCACCTCGCTGAGCAGCTCGGTCTCCTCCTCGGGCAGTCCGGCCGCGGGCTCGTCGAGCAGGACCAGCCGGGGCTTGCCGACGACCGCGCGGGCCACCTCGACCAGCCGGCGTTGGGCGGCCCCGAGCGTGCGCACCTTGGCGTTCGGGTCGATGTCGAGCTTGACGAAGTCGATCGCCCCCAGCACGTCCTCGCGCCGGGAGCTCCCGGTCACCTTGGACTGCTCGTGGATCAGCCCCACCTTCTCGTAGACCGACAGCTCCTCGATCGCCTGCTCGGTCTGGAAGGTGCGCCGCACCCCCCACCGCGCGCGCCGGTAGTGGGCCATCTTCAGCAGGTCCTCGCCGAACGCGGTGATCTGGCCGGAGACCGGCTTGACGAATCCGCTCAGCACGTTGAAGAACGTGGTCTTGCCGGCGCCGTTTGGCCCGATCAGCCCGCATGTGCCGCGCTCGAAGGTCACGCTCATGCCGTCGAGCGGGATCACGCCGCCGAAGCGGACGGTGAGATCCGAGACCTCGATCAACCGACCAGCTCCCGCGTCGCTGCCGATGGGTTCATTCCGCAGGCTCCCGCGCCGCCGCCGGGCGCGCCGCGACCCCGCGCAGCAGCCGCCACAGTCGAGCCAGGTCCTTGGGCATCTGCTCGACGATCCCGCGCGGCGCGGTGGTCAGGACCTGGAGCACGCCGATCCCGAACAGGATGGTCAGCCAGTCCGGCGAGACGCCCCAGTCGTTGAGCAGCGCCTGCAGGAACTTGAGCAGGATGGCGGCGACGACCGCCCCGGTCATGCTGTAGGCACCGCCCATCAGCACCACGGCGAGCAGCGTGATCGAGTCCTGGGTCGAGAAGGTCAGCGAGTTCAGGTAGCGGTAGCTGCCGGCCACCAGGCCGCCCGCTACGCCGGTGATGAACGAAGCCAGGGCGAACGCCCACAGCTTGTACAGCGTGGTGTTGATCCCGCCGGCCAGCGCGGCCGACTCGCTCTGGCGGATGGCCGCCCAGGCCCGGCCCGGCCGCCCGCGCAGATGGACCAGCACGAGCAGGAACATGAGGATCGCGGCCACCACCGAGTAGCGGAAGAAAGCCGGGTCGGTGGTGGCGATGCTGGGCCGGCGGATCGGCGGGATGTGCACCGTCGAGCCGTCGTAGCCGGTGAAGCCGTTACCGCCGTTGGGGAAGTTGATCGTGGCCAGCGCCACCGTGATCGCGCCCGCGAGCATCAGCGTGATCAGCGCCAGGTACAGGCCGCTCATGCGCAGCGCCGGCAGCCCGACCAGCGTGCCCAGCACCATCGTGATCAGCCCGGCCGCCAGCAGGACGACCGGGAACGGCAGCCCGGTGGCGAACAGAAGTCGCGCGGCGACCCACGCACCCATGGCCAGCACCGCACCCTGGCCGAGCGAGACCATGCCGACGCGCCCGACGAGCACGCCGAGCCCCAGCGTGACGATCGAGTAGATCGCCACCTGCGTCCACGCGTCGACGTAGTACAGGCTGAAGATCGACGGGATGAACAGCAGGAAGCAGATGACCAGCACGGCGATCACGGCCGGCCGGACGAGCGAACGCGCGTCGAGGGCGCGGGCCCCTCGCCCGCGGCCGGGCGCGGCCCCCGGCCCTCCCGCGGCGCCCGATGGCGCCTCCTCGGTCCTCGCGCCCGTCTCGGTCTTCACGCCGGCGGACTCGATCGTCTACACCCCCTGCCGTCCCACCGTGATCACGCGCCGGCGGTTGAGCACGAGCAGCGCGATCGCCGCGAGCACGAAGGGGGTCATGTCGCGGTAGTTCGAGAGTGACTGGACCGGGGTGAGCTCGGCGTCGACCACTCCGATGACCAGCGCGGCCACGAACGTGATGACGATCGAGCGCAGCCGCGCGATGAGCGTGGCAGCGAGCGTGAAGATGACCAGGAAGGTCAGGCTGGTCGCATCGAGGGCCACCAGGTCGGCCAGCAGCACGCCGGCGATGCCGGCCAGCACGCCGCAGCCGAACCACGCCGCCGCGGTCACCCGGCGCACCGGCACGCCCAGCGCCGCGCTGATGTCCCGGTCGTTGGCGATCGCTCGCATCGCCGTGCCCAGCTTGGTGAAGCGCAGGAACGCGGCGGTGGCGACCGTGATCACCAGCCCCAGGGCCAGCGCGATCACGTTCGTGTAGGTAACCGAGATCTGCCCGACCTGGAACGTGTTGTTGTCGGTCGGGATGGTCAGCGAGCGCGAGGCTCCCCCGCTCGAGGGCCACAGCAGGTCCATGACCCCGAGCAGGATCAGCGTCAGCCCCAGCGTCGCCGTCGCCTTGACCAGCGGGTCGCGGTGCGCGAGCGCGGGCCCGAACACCATCCCGTAGGCCAGGGTTATCGCCCCGCCGAACAGCACCGAGACCAGTGCCGCCGGCCAGAAGCCGAAGCCGGAGTGATTGATCAGCTGCCAGGCGATCAGGGCGCCCATCGCACCTACCGCGCCAAAGGACAGGTTGAGCACGCCGGTCGCGCGGTACAGGACCACCATGCCGACCCCCGACAGGGCGTACACCCCGCCGAGGGACAGGCCGGTGATCAGGAACTGCTCGAGGTCAGTCGTGCTTGGCATCGATGCTCAGGCGCCCTGATTCGTGGTTCGTCGTCTCTCCTAGCCCGTCGGAGGATTCGTCGACGGTGCCTCGCCCGCCGCCTTCCGGTATGCGGCGATTTGTGGATCGGCGTTGGAGATCGGTGTGCATCCTTGCGCTGTGACCATCTTCCCATTGTCCGGCGTCGTTGTGAAGTCGGAGTTGTTGGGAATGTGCAGCGGGTACGGTCCGTACACCCACGGCTGGCACAGCATCTCGGTCTGCTGGTTCTTGATGTTCTTGAACGCGGTGTTCACGCTCTGGATCGTGTACGGGCCCTTGATCGTGTCCAGGGCGCCCACGCTGAACTTGGCCAGCAGGAAGCCCATCTGGCTGAACGAGCCGATGCCTCCGGCCACGGCCGAGCCATACTTGGCCAGGATCGCCTTGTAGAGCTGCATCTCCGGGCCGTTGTGGTCGTCGGCGTCGGTCAGCTCGGCGTTCACGAACAGCTTGTGGTTCCACTTCGGTCCCAGCGCCTTGGCCAGGAAGTCGGTGTTGCACGGGGTCGAGCAGCCCCAGCCCTTGACCCGGTCCTCGAGGCCGAGCTTCTGGGCGGCCTGGAGGATGACCAGCGCCTCGGGCGGGGTGAAGTTCAGCACCACCCAGCCGTTGGAGCCCGCGTTGTTGACCAGGTTGAGCGCCAGCGAGTTGGCGTCGTTGATCGGCACGTTTGCCGTGAGCTCGGTGATCGGCACATGCATCGCGTCGGCCAGCGCCTTCGGGCCGGCCGCGATGTAACCCGTGCCCGGGACGTTCGACTGCACGAACACGATCTTCGAGACATGCTGGCTCAGGCCGTACTGCACCGCTCCGTCGGAGCTATAACGCGGGCCCATGTTGACCGCCGCGCTGTGCGGCGTCGACCAGCACTCCGGCGCGATGCCCGCGCCCATCTCGTAGATACCCAGCTGGTCCCAGTAGCTCTGGTCGATCGTGCACTCGAGCAGGTCGAACACGCCGACGATGCCGACCACGTGGTCGGTCTGGATCAGCTGCTTGGCCGCCGCCGCGATCTGCGCCGGCTGCGTCTGGTCGTACTGGACGAACAGCTTGAGCGGGTGGCCGTTGACCCCGCCGTTGGCGTTCACGCACGCGAAGTACGCGTTGATCATGTTCGGGCCGTCGCTGAAGTCGGTGCCCGGCTGCTTGGTGTCGATCGTGCCGATGTTGATCGGCGTCCCGGTGGCCGCCTGACCGGCCTTCGGCCCGCACGACGACGTGTCCGTCGATCCGCCGCTCGACGAGCTCGAGCCGCTTGAGCCGCTCGCCGTCGACGTGGAACTCGAGGCACTGCCTCCGGACGATCCAGGGGGCGCACTGGTGCTGCTGTTGCTGCTGCCACATGCGGCCAGCAGCACGGCCCCGATGACGACTGCCAGGGCAACGCCCAGGCGCACGCGTAGCGCGTGGTGATGCATCCCTCTCACCTCTGTCCTCCTCCGCGAATTAATCGGTGGAACCCGCCCCGGTTTGACGAGGGCGTGATCGTATCCGCAAGGCCGGCTGTATGCAATGGCGGCCTAACGCGACCACAAGAAACGTTTGCAGTACGTTCGCAGACACATTTCTGCATGCAACATGGCGGTGGGCAATACACTCCGCGCGCCCATGTCCGTGCATGCGAACCGGACTCAGATGACCCGCGCGCTGCTCAGTCTGCGCGAGCGCATCCTGAGCGGAGAGTTCAAGCCGGGCGACCGCATGTCCGAGCTGCCGCTTGTCGAACGCCTCGGCGTGTCGCGCACGCCCCTGCGGCTGGCGCTGGTCTCGCTCGAGCACGAGGGCCTGCTCCGCAGCCTGCCCGCCGGGGGATATGTGGTGCGCGAATTCACCCGGGCCGACATCCGCGATGCAATCGAGATCCGCGGCGTGCTCGAGGGCACGGCCGCCCGGTTCGCCGCCGAGCGCGGGGCCAGCCGCCGGGACCTGCGCGCCCTGCGCACGATCAACGACTCGGTCGAGCCGCTCGTGCGCCGCGCCGACTACGAGTCGTTCGAGCGCTACGTGGCGCTGAACGAAGCCTTCCACGAGCGCCTGCTCAGGATGGCCGAGAGCCCTCTGCTCCGGCGCACGATCGAGGGTGTCCTCTCGCTGCCCTTCGCCAGCCCGAGCGCGCTGGTCCTCCAGCACGCCCAGCTCCCCGAGTCGCGCGAGATCCTGATCGTGGCCCACCGCCACCACGTCGGGCTGGTCGAGGCGATCGCCCAGCGCGAGGGCGCCCGCGCCGACGGGATCGCCCGCGAGCACGCCCGCCTGTCGCTGACGAACCTGGAGATCGTGCTCAGCCACCAGGGCCTGCTCGACGAGGTTCCCGGGGCGGCGCTGCTGACCCTCGCGCCGGACGACTAACTCGAGGCCAGCGCACCCTTCTCCCACGGTTCGGCGTCGTGCTGGCCCCACTCGAGTGCCACGCGCGCGGCGCGGATGATCTCCTCCGCGCCCGGCCGGTAGGCGTCCTCGAGCGGCGGGCTGACCGGCACCGGCGTGTAGGGCGCGCCAACCCGCTGGATCGGCGCCTCCAGGTAGTCGAACGCGGCCGCTTGGAGCTGGGCGGCGAGCTCGGCGCCGAAGCCGCCCGCGGTCACCGCCTCGTGCGCTACGACCGCGCGGCCGGTGCGGGTAACCGACTGTGCCAGCGTCGCCAGGTCGAGCGGCACCAGCGTGCGCGGGTCGATCACCTCGGCCTCGATGCCGTGCTCGCTGGCCAGCTGGTCGGCCGCGGTGAGCGCCTCGCCGACCATCCGCGAGAGCGCGACGATCGTGATGTCCCGTCCCGATCGCACCATGTGCGCGCGCCCGATCGGGATCGCCTCGGCGGGATCCGGGACCGGCTCGCGCCGGAAATACAGCGATTTGTTCTCGACGAACACCACCGGGTTGGGATCGGCGATCGCGCTGCGCAGCAGCCCCGCCGCATCGGCGGCTCCGCTCGGCATCACCACCTTGAGTCCCGGGACGTGGGTCAGCCATGCCTCGAGGCTCTGCGAGTGTTGCGCGCCGTTGCGCTGACCCGACCCGCCCTGGGTGCGCAGCACCAGCGGTACCGACAGCTGCCCGCCCGACATGAAGTGCGCCTTGGCCGCCTGGTTGACCAGCTGGTCGAGGGCGAGCGTGACGAAGTCGATGAACATGATCTCGACGACGGGCTTGAGGCCGGACTGGGCCGCCCCGACCGCCACCCCGCACACCGCGCCCTCGCTGATCGGGGTGTTGCGCACCCGGTCGCGCCCGAACGCCTCGGCCAGCCCGGCGGTGACCAGGTAGGGGCCGCCCTCGGCCACGTCCTCGCCGAGCACGATCACGCGCTCGTCCTCGCGCATTGCGTGGGCGAGCGTGCGATTGACCGCGTCCACGAATGTGAGCTCGCCGCTCATGCTGCGTAGACCAGCCCGGCCGTGATCGCCGGATCGGGGAATGGGCTGTCTCGGGCGAACCGGACCGCTTCTTCGATCTCCGCCGCGGCCTCACGCTCGATGGCCGTCGCGGCCTCATCATCGACGTGACTCTCGGTCAGCCGGGCGATCGGATCGCGCTCGCGCCACTCCTCCTCGGCCTCCGGGTCGCGGTACTTCTGCTGGTCGCCCTCGTAGTGGCCGCGTCGCCGGTAGGTCAGGCACTCGAGCAGAAATGGTCCGCTTCCGCTGCGCGCCGCCCGGAGGTATTCCCCGAACGCTTCGTACACCGCCGGAACGTCGCTGCCGCTGACCGTGGTGCGCTCGAACCCGTACGGCGCCACCACGTCGCTGACCCGCTCGATCGTCGAGTGCTCGTCCCGCGAGGTGAACTCGGCGAAGCCGTTGTTCTCACACACGAAGATCAGCGGCAGCCGCCACAACGCGGCCAGGTTGATCGTCTCGTTGAAATGCCCGGCCTGGACCGCGCCGTCGCCGAAGAACACGACGGTCACCTGGTCGGTCCGGGTCAGGTGCGAGGTAAGCGCGCTTCCGAGCGCGAGGGGGAGGTTGCCGCCCACCACCCCGGTCGCCCCCATGAACCCGTGCTCGGCGTCGACCAGGTGCATCGAGCCGCCGAGCCCACGGCAGAGCCCGGTTTCGCGTCCCATGAGCTCGGCCATCATGGTGTTCAGTGGGGCCCCCTTGGCGATCGCGTGGCCGTGGGCGCGGTGGCCGCTGTACACGGCGTCGTCGTCGCGCAACTGTCCGCACACCGCCGCGGCCACGCCCTCGCCGCCGACGCTCAGGTGGATCAGGCCGTGGACCTGGAGATTTCGCTTGAGCTGGGCCACCCGTTCCTCGAACCGGCGGATCCGCCACATCGTGCGCAGCAGCGCGACGGCGACCTCCGTGTCCACCTTTGATCCCAGCCTTACGCGGCGACGGGCGCCTCGCCCAGGACCTGGCGCACGGTCCCCGCGATCTTCTCCTCGTTGGGCAGCACGTACGCCTCCATCGGCTCCGAGTACGGGACGGTCACATCGAGCGCGGTCACCTGCGCGATCGGCGCCTTCAGCGATCCGAATCCGTGCTCGGCGACCTCCGCCGCGATCACCGCCGAGGCGCCACCGTGCCGCGTCCCCTGGTCGGCGATGACCAGCCGCCCGGTCTTCTCGACCGAGGACAGGATCGTCGCGGTGTCGAGCGGGTTGAGCGTGCGCGGGTCGATGACCTCCGCGTCTATCCCCTCGGCGCTCAGCGTCTCCGCCGCCGCCAGCGCGCGGCCCACCGTCCACCCGGTGGCCACGATCGTCACGTCCGAACCTGCCCGCCGGATCGCCGCCTCACCGAACGGCACCGTGTACTCGCCCTCCGGGACATCGCCGTGCTCGAGCACCATCAGGTAGTTGATCAGGTAGCACACCGGGTTGTCGTCGCGGATCGCCGTGGCCATCAGCCCCTTGGCATCCGCCGGCGTGGCCGGCAGCGCGATCTTCAGCCCCGGGAACCCCATGAACATCCCGTAGATCGAGCCGGTGTGCTGCCCCGCCCAACCCGCGGTGAACCCGTAGCCGGCCTTGAAAACGCACGGGACCTTGACCTGGCCGCCGCTCATGTAGCGCAGCCGCGGCGCCTCGTTGACCACCTGGTTCATCGCCACCAGCATGAACTCGGCCATCAACAGCTCGACCACCGGGCGGTAGCCGGCCAGGGCCAGTCCCACCGCCATGCCGATCTCGGCTGTTTCGGAGATCGGCGAGACTCGGACGCGGTCGCGTCCGAAGGCCTGGACCAGCGGGTCCTCGTCGCTCGGGGCCACGTCCTGGCCGTAGAACACGACCGTGGGGTCGCGCTCCATCTCGACCCGGACCGCCTCCTGGACCGCCGCGAT
>JAFAWR010000236.1 GCA_019241635.1 Solirubrobacterales bacterium | reverse complement strand
CCCGGCCGCCAACCAGGCTCTCACCGCGCTGGCCGTGCCGGGCGCGCCGATCGTCAAGAACCAGATCCGTCCGTTCGTCGTGGCGTCGCGGCCGGTGGTCCGGAACCTGAAGCCGGCGGCGATCAACCTGGCCGACCCGACCGTGCTCCAGACGGCCAACGGGCCCGTACATGAGGGTGCGGCCACGTCGAACCTGACCAACGTGTTCAACGTGCTCAACCACTTCGGGAACATGCTCGGCTACAACCCGGGCAACACCGAGCACGGCTACCTGTGGTGGCTGGCCTGGCTTGACCACAACGCGCGCACGCTGTTCTCGGTGCAGGACGCCAACGGCGACTTCCGCCCGCTGTTCCTGCAGGCCAGCTGCGCCTCGCTGGCCCAGATCGCCAACAGCTCGCCGCTGCAGGAAGTGATCATGAACCTGACGCCGATCCTGACCAGCGCGAACCTGTGCCCGACCCAGGCGGCCGCGGACGAGCGCGCGTACCAGCGCTACCAGCAGCAGCATCCGGCGACCGCGACCGCGTCGTCGAATCCCACCCTGTCGGGGATTCAGGCGCTCCAGCCGCACGCGGCCGGCTCCGGCGCCGCGGCTCAGAAGTCCACCCTGTTCCTCCCGAAGCTCCCGATCAACTAGATGCACACCGGCAGTCCTCCGATCTCCCGCGTCATCACGATGGTGCTGTTCGCGCTGTCGTGCGTCGGGCTGCTGCTGTTCCTGTGGCTGTCCTTCGGCGGGACGATCCCGCTGGGCGCGCAGGGCTATCGCGTCAACGTGTCGTTCCCCAACGCGCAGGATCTGGCCACCCAGGCCGACGTTCGGATCGCCGGCGTGTCGGTGGGCAAGGTCGTCGCGACCCAGCTCGACCCCAAGGGCAACCGGACAATGGCGACGCTCCAGCTGCAGACCCAGTACGCCCCGATCCGGCAGGACACGCGCGCGATCCTGCGCACCAAGACGATCCTCGGCGAGACCTACGTGCAGCTGATCCCCGGCTCGCCGAACGCCCCGCCGATTCGCGACGGAGGGACCCTGCCGCGTAGCCAGGTGCTGCCCACGGTTCAGCTCTCGGACATCTTCAATGCGCTCGATCCGACGACCCGCCACGCGTTCCAGGTCTGGCAGCAGGAGCTCGCCCAGGCGGTCACCGGCAACGACCAGAACCTCAACGACGTGCTCGGCAACCTCCCGACGTTCGCGGCCGACGCCACCGACATCCTCCAGGTCCTCGACGTCCAGCATCTGGCGACGGTCCGCCTGGTCCAGAGCGGCGGCACCGTGTTCGGTGCGCTCGGCGCCGATCAGACCGCGCTGCGCAACCTGATCACGAGCGCCGAGGCGACGTTCGCCACGACCGCCGCCAACAACAACGCGCTGGCCCGGACCTTCCAGGTGTTCCCGACGTTCCTGAACGAGACCAAGGCCACGATGGCCAAGCTCCAGACGTTCTCGGTCAACACCGACCCGCTGATCAGGGCGCTCGACCCCGTCGCGAAGCAGGCCGTGCCGACGCTGCACTCGGTCGAGCTGCTCTCGCCGCCGCTCCGCCATTTCTTCACGAACCTCGGTCCGCTGATCACGGTGTCGCGCACGGGCCTTCCCGCGGTCAGCGAGATCCTCACCGGCGCCACCCCGATGCTCGGCGCGGTGGGCACCTTCCTCGAGCAGCTCAACCCGATCGTCGACTGGCTCTCGCTGCACCAGCAGCTGATCTCGGACTTCATCTCGCAGGGCGGGGCCACGCTGGCCGCGACCACCACGTCGTTCTCGGGCGGCGGGATCGGCCACTACCTGCGCCAGTTCTCGCCCACCGGGCCCGAGACGCTGTCGTTCGCAGCCAACCGCGATTCGAACAACCGCGGCAACACCTACCCGGGGCCGCTGTGGCTGACCTATCCCCAGGTCGCGGCCAAGGGCAACTATCCCTCCTGGGACTGCAAGAACACGGGCGCCGGCGGCGACGGGTCCGTGCCGCCCAGCGGTCCGCCCGCGCCGACCCCGGGCGGAACCGAGGCCTGCTGGGTCGCGCCGCCGCTGCCGGGCGCGGCCGGGCAGTACCAGATCCCGCACATCCTGGCCAAGCAGTACCCGGCCAAGTAGCCCGTCGCGTTGAGCCAGCGGGTCTAGGCGGCCTGCTGGGCGCTCGAGGCCGAGCGCCGGCCGGCCGCGGCCAGTCCGTCGAGCAGCGATTCGACGAGCGACGGCTCGCCGGAGACCTGCAGGGCGCTCCGGTCGCGCTCGGGCGAGAAGGCCTTCACCCAGTCCTCGGCGGTGCCGATCACCCGGGCGTCAGGTCCGTCGGCCCGGCGCTCCTCGACGGTCGCGCCGTCGTCTGAGAGCTTGAACGTGTAGGCGGCCTGGTGGTCGGGCTCGTCGACGACGAACTCGACCGTGCCTTTCGCGGCCGGGCGGCCGATGAGGCCGGGGGCGAGTCGAAAGATCGCGCCGAGGTCGACCGACTCGGAGGCGCGCGGCGCGCTCCATGCCCACTCGTAGCCCCAGCGAGCCAGCTCGCCGAGGATCGGCATCAGCTCCCGGGCCCGCTCGGTCAGCTCGTAATCGACGCGGGGCGGGACCTCGCGGTAGCGCTTGCGCGTGAGCATGCCGTCGGCGACCATCCGATTCAGGCGCGAGCGCAGCTGCTCGGTCGAGATCCCGGGGAGAACCCGCTGGAGCTCGACGAACCGGCGGGGTCCGGCGGCCAGGTCGCGGACTATCAACAGCGTCCATTTGTCCCCCACCAGGTCGAGCGCCCGGGCGTCAGGGGACCATTGGTCGTACGGATGGCGTTTCGGTGGGGGTACGTGCGGAATGGGAATGCCTCCCGGTGGACGGTGCGTACCTACCAAGTTCGAGTCTAACGGACGATTTGTCGTTCTCCGCGGCTCTCTGAGCGCTTTGTTCGGGCTTCTACGGATGGACCATGCAGGGTCTACGCGCCGGGTCCGGCAACGTCAGCGAGCTTTGTGGCAGTTTTGGCGTCCAGCTCCGTTGCTGTGAGTGACATGGGTGTTGTGATCGAGCTGAAGGATCAGCTGGCTGATCGCTCACGCCCGCGGGGGGGCTCGCGCGAGGCGTTCTTCTACGACCTCGCGTGTCCGTTTTCTTACCTCGTGGCCGAGCGGGTCGAGCGGGAGCTGGGCGAGGTCGAGTGGATTCCCGCGCCGGCGGTGGGCCTGGACGGTGGCGCCGCGTGGACGCGGCTGGAGGCCGTGCGGCTGGCGGCCGAGCGGGAAGCCCGGTCGGTGCGGGTCCCGCTGGTCTGGCCCGACCGCTTCCCGGCCAACACCCGCCATGCCCTGCGCGCCGCTGCCTACGCGGGTGAGAACGGCGCCGGCCCCGCTTTCGCCCTCGCCGCCATGCGCCTGGCCTTCTGCGGCGGCTTCGACCTCGAGGATCCCGAGATCATCGGCGTGGCCGCGGCGGCGGCGGGGCTGTCGCTCGAGGGCTGTCTGGCCGCGGCCCGCGACGCTTCGCGCGATGTGCCGCTCTGGGCCACCGCCCGCGGCCTCCACCGCCGCGGCGTGCGCCGACTGCCCGCCATCCGGCTCGGCCGGCGCTGGCTCTCGGGCGAGCGCGTCCTCGATTCGGTGGCGCTGCTCCGCGCGAGCGGGCTCTAAGACTTCTGGGAGGGTGCGCCGTGCGCCCCGCCGGCGGGTCGGCGGGGCGCCAGCACCATCCGCCCCATGGACGGGTGAACCTCCGCGCCGGGCCGTCGGGCCGCTGAGCCGCTGAGCCGCTGAGCCGCTGAG
>JAFAWR010000197.1 GCA_019241635.1 Solirubrobacterales bacterium | reverse complement strand
CTCGCACCCCACCTGGACGGTGGCGGTGGTCGAGCGCGGGGCGGCCCGCTTCGAGCTCGACGCCACCCAGCAGCGCGCGGCGCAGGGCGAGCTGTTCGTGCTCGAGCCCGAGGCGGTCCACACCGGGATGGCCGACGTCCCGGAGGGCTGGGCCTACAAGGTCCTGTACATCGATCCGGCCGTCGTGCACGAGTGGGCCGAGCGCGACGCTTCCCCACCCCGCGCAGCCCGCTGGGTGGTCTTCCGCGACCTGGCCCCGCGCCGCGCACTTCAGCGCGCCCACGCCGCGCTGATCCGCGAGCCCGCCGGCGCGCTGGCCGTCGAGGAGGCCGTGCTCGGCGCGGTCGCCGCGCTTCGCCCGCACCTGCAGCCGGGACCGCCGTCACGCGGTCACGACCGAGCCGAACACGCCGCCGTACGGCGAGCCCGAGCCCATCTGCGCGAGCGCTGGGATCAGCGGGTGACGCTCGCGGAGCTGTCCCGCGCGGCCGGTCTCAGCCGCTTCGAGCTGGTCCGGCGCTTCGGCGAGCAGAACGGCGTCCCGCCCCACGCCTACCAGACCAACCTGCGCGTGCAGGAGGCACGCCGGCGCCTGGCCGCCGGGGTCCCGCCCGCGATGGTCGCCGCCGACTGCGGCTTCGCCGATCAGGCGCACCTGACTCGCGTGTTCAAACGCGCGGTGGGCGTGAGCCCCGGGCGCTACGCACGGGCGCAATAACGTTCAAGACAGCCGCGCCTGAGACCCGACACGATCCAGGGCATGGGCGTTGGCCAGTTCGACACCAAGGCCGCGGTGGTCGTCCGCGACGATCTCGCCACCTGGCAGCGCCTCAACGTAACCGCGTTCTTGATGAGCGGGCTCACCGCCCAGGCCGGTCAGGGCGCGATCGGCGAGGACTACGTCGACGGCGACGACCGGCGTTATCTGCCGCTGCTCGTCCAGCCGGTGCTCGTGTTCGAGGCCGGCGCCACCAAGCTGACCACGGTCCGCGACCGAGCCGAGCGCCGCGGCGTGCCCATCGCCATATACACGCGCGAGATGTTCTCCACCGGCAACGACGAGGACAACCGCGCCGCGGTGCGCGCGGTGCCCACCCAGGAGCTCGACCTGGTGGGGATCGGGCTGCGGGCACCCCACCGCGACGCCGACGCGATCCTGCGAGGGCTGGCGCGCCACCCGTAGGATCCGCGTCTGCCCTCACCCTGGCCACAGACTCCTCCGACCACCGCGCACCGCGCGGCCTACGCCGACGCGGCCCCGCGCTCGTTCTGGCTCGACTCGCTTGCCGACCGCACGCCTCACCCGCCGCTCGAGGACACCGTCGAGGCCGACCTGTGCATCGTCGGGGGCGGCTATACCGGGCTGTGGGCGGCGCTCTACGCCAAGTCGCTCGACCCGGGTCGGGAGGTCGTGGTGCTCGAGGCGACCCGCTGCGGGAACGGCGCAAGCGGGCGCAATGGCGGGTTCGTCCAGGCCTCGCTCACCCATGGGACCGGCAACGGCCTCTCGCGCTTTCCCGATGAGCTCGACCGCCTGGAACGGCTCGGGCGCGAGAACTTCGATGGCCTGGCCCGCGACGTGCGGGACCTGGGCATCGACGCGGAGTTCGAGGCGACCGGCGATCTCGTGGTCGCGCTCGAGCCCCGCGAGGTCCCCGATCTGGCCGACGAGGCCGAGCTGCTCGGCCGCTTCGGCTACGAGACCGAGCTTCTCGACGCGGAGCGGACGCGCGCCGAGGTGAACTCCCCGACGTTCCTCGGCGCGCTGTGGACCCGGACCGGCTCGGCGCTGGTTCACCCGGGCAAGCTGGCCGACGGCCTGCGGGTGGCGGCGCACCGGGCCGGCGTGCGGATCCACGAGCACTCCCCGGTGCGCGAGCTTCGCGACTCCGTCTCGGTCATCGCCGACGCCGGCGTGGTCAGGGCACGCGGGGTGCTGCTGGCCACCAGCGCCTATTCGCCGCTCGTGCCGGCGATCGGCCGCTACGTCGCGCCGGTCTACGACTACGCCCTGGTCACCGAGCCGATCGACCGGGCGCTCGTCGGATGGGGCCGGCGCCAAGGCGTGAGCGACATGGGCAACCAGTTCCACTACTACCGGCTGACCGCCGATGACCGGATCCTGTGGGGCGGTTACGACGCCGTGTACCGCTACGGCGGACCGGTCGGCCCCCATCTCGACGACCACGACCCGACCTTCGCGAAGCTCTCCCAGCACTTCTTCACGACCTTCCCCCAGCTCGAAGGGGTGCGCTTCAGCCACCGATGGGGCGGCGCGATCGACACCTGCAGCCGCTTCTCGGTGTTCTTCGGGAGGGCGCTCGGCGGCCGGGTCGCCTACGCCCTCGGCTACACCGGGCTCGGTGTGGCGGCCAGCCGCTTCGGCGCCCGCGTGGCCCTGGACCTCCTCGACGGCCGCAGCACCGAAGCCACGCAGCTGGCCATGGTCCGCCGGCGGCCGGTTCCGTTCCCGCCCGAGCCGCTGCGCAGCGCGGTCATCCAACTCACCCGCAACCGCCTGGCCGCAGCCGATCGCAACGACGGCCGGCGTGGCCTGTGGCTGACCGCGCTCGACCGGCTCGGGCTAGGCTTCGACAGCTGAATGGCGGTTGCGTTCGTCACCGGAGCGAGCTCGGGCATCGGCGAGGCGGTCGCGCGCCGCTACGCGGCCGCGGGCACCCGCGTGGTCGCCACCGCGCGCCGCGGCGACCGGCTGAGCGGGCTGGTCGACGAGTTCGGCGAGGATTTGATCTTTGTTTCAGTGCTCGATGTGCGGGACCGGGTCGCCATCGAGCAACTGGTCGCGTCGCTCCCGCCGGCCTTCGCCGAGGTCGACGTGCTGGTCAACAACGCCGGGCTTGCCCTCGGACTCGAGCCCGCCCCCGAGGCCGACCTCGATCAATGGGAGCAAATGATCGAGACCAACTGCACGGGGCTCGTCTACGCGACCCGTGCGCTGCTCCCCGGCATGGTCTCCCGCGGGCGCGGCCACGTGGTCAACCTCGGCTCGATCGCCGGCACCTACCCGTACCCGGGCGGCAACGTCTACGGCGCCACCAAGGCCTTCGTGCACCAGTTCAGCCTGAACCTCCGCTCGGATCTGCACGGAACCGGGATCCGCGTCACCTGCATCGAGCCCGGCATGGTCGGCGGCAGCGAGTTCTCCGAGGTCCGCTTCGCCGGCGACGCCGAGCGCGCGGCCGACGTGTACGCGGGCACCCAGCCGCTCACCCCCGAGGACATCGCGTCGGCCGTCGAGTGGGTGACCTCGCAACCCCAGCACGTGAACATCAACGTGGTCGAGCTGATGCCGGTCGTCCAGAGCTTCGGACCGCTGCCGATCGACCGCCCGGGTCAGGGGAGTGGGAGCGGCTGACCGTCGCTCAGCTCCGGGACCAGAGTCCGTTCGCCGTTGGACGTGCAGCGCGTCAGGCCGAACTCCTGGCCGAGCAGGTTGCCCTCAGTCTTGAGGGGGCGATACGAGGCCAGCGCCCGCCGCGACGCCGCCCCGTGGTGATGCGCGTAGAGGATCAAGACCTTGCGCTCGACGAGCACCCGCTGGCGGAAGTTGGCCAACCAAGCGTCGTAGAGCGCGCGCGCCTGCGGCGCAGGACCGAGCTTCATGATCGAGCGCAGCTGCCACGCGTGGAGCTCGAAATAGACGGCCGAGTCGATCAGCGTGGCGTCGCCGCTGTACCGGTAACGGGCGGCGACCTGGTTCTGGATCTGCCACATTCGGTCGCCCGTGTCCACGCACGTCTCGTCGACCTCGGCGATGAAGCGCTGGCGCGCCGGTGAGGGATCGATCGCGAGGCTGGGCACCGCGGGGTAGTACTCGCTGATCTGCGTGCCCAGGGCCACCGTGCGCAGCCGCGCCCGGGCCTGCGGACCGACGGCCCACGCCACGTCGAGTGAGTCGCAGGCGTTCCATTCCCGCTCGCCGTGGTAGTAGCGGCCGACCAGTCGAATCGTCCCCTGCGCCGCCCCACTCGCGGTGAAGGTCCCTCGTATGGTGAACGCGACGCGGCCGACCACGCCGTCGGGGTAGCTGGGGGATCCTCGCTCCACGGTCGTGAAGGTTCGTCCGACGATCGTGAAATGGACCGGAGCGTGCTCGGCCGGAGACCAGGTCTCGTACACCGATGACCCTCCGCGACAACGCGCGTTCAACGCGGTGCGAAGCCGGTAAACGCGATGGTCCTTGATGCCCAGCTCGAACTTGGTGCCCTGACCGGTCACCCCCTCAAGCAGCGTGATGTCCGGGCGCGAGATCGCGCCCGCCCCGTCGTCAGTCAGCACCGTGTAGCGCAGGGCGAGCGCGACGAGCGCGAGCGCGAGCGCGAGCAGGAACGGCCAGCGTACGCGCAACTGCCGAGCCTCCATCGCTACACGGATCGGCAGCCGAGCCGGCCCGCTTGACTACTGCGACCTGGCGCTGGCCACGAACTTTGGCGCTGGAGTTGTCTATACGTCAACTCGATCGCCAAAGTCCCGGTAGGTTGCACGCATGAACCACGATCAGCTACAGCAGTCCGCGCGAGAGCATCTGCTCCTGCACTTCACGCGCCACGCGTCGGCATACGCCGCCGAGCACGACCTCCTCGTGCTCGAGCGCGGCGAGGGCCCCTACGTGTTCGACACCCAGGGCCGGCGCTACATCGATGCGCTCTCGAGCCTGTTCTGCGCGCAGATCGGCTACTCCTATGGCGAGGAGATGGTCTCGGCCGTCGCCGACCAGCTTCCCCGGCTGGCCTTCAACACCAACTGGGGCACCGCGCATCCGCCGTCGATCGAGCTCGCCCAACGGCTGGCTGAGCTGATGCCGGGTGACCTCAACCACGTGTTCTTCACTTGCGGTGGCTCGGAGGCGGTCGAGGCGGCCTGGAAGATCGTCCGCGAGCACTTCGACGCGATCGGGCAGCCCCAGCGGCGCAAGGCGATCGCCCGCGACATCGCCTACCACGGGGTGACCCTGGGCGCGCTTGCGTTCACCGGCGTCGCCCCGATGAAGGAGGCGTTCGGGCCGCCGCCCATCGACGTCACCCACGTGTCGAACACCAACGCCTTCCGCGCCCCCGACGGCGACGATCCCGAGGCGTTCTGCCGGCGGCTGCTCGGCGAGGTGCGCGACGCGATTGCCGCCGCGGGCCCCGACGAGGTCGCGCTGATCATCGCCGAGCCCGTCCAGAACGCCGGTGGCTGCCTCATCGCTCCGCCCGGATACTGGGAGGGCCTGCGCGCGATCGCCGATGAGTGCGGCGCGCTGCTCATGGCCGACGAGGTCATCTGCGGGTTCGGCCGGCTCGGGGAGTGGCTGGGTATCGAACGCGAGGGCGTGGTGCCGGATCTGGCCAGCGTGGCCAAGGGTCTGACCTCCGCCTACGCCCCCATGGGCGCGGTGCTGGTGTCCGATCGCGTGGCCGAGCCGCTGTACGAACCCGGAGTGCTGCTGCGCCACGGGATCACGTTCGGCGGCCATCCGCTGGCCGCCACGATCGCGCTGCGCAACCTCGAGATCTTCGAGCGCGACGGAGTGCTCGAGAACGTGCGCCGCCACGAAGCCCACCTGGAGGAACGCCTGCAGACGTTGCGCTCGCTGCCGATCGTCGGCGACGTCCGGGGGCGTGGGTTCTTCTGGGCCATGGAGCTCGTGAAGGGTGCATCCAACGAGCGCTTCGACAAGCCCGAGCGCGATCGGCTGCTTCGGGGCTTCCTGCCGGGACGCCTGCTTGAGGCCGGGCTGATCGCCCGCCCCGACGACCGCGGCGACAGCGTGCTCCAGATCGCGCCGCCGCTGGTCTCCGACGCCGCCGTGCTCGACGAGATCGTCGACCGGCTGCACGACGTGCTCGCCGACTCCGGGCGGTTCATGGACATGGTCGGGGAGCCGGTCGCCGCTGCGTAGGGCTCAGCGCCGGGGCAGCCTGAACGTGCTCATCACGACCGGGACCTGCTGACCTTTTAGGGGCGGCGTGGCCAGCGGCTCCGGCGGACCGGGCTGAGCGCGCAGGCCCTGGATGAACACCTCCAGGTAGCGGCGCCACAGCTCCGGCTCGACCTCGCGTGCGGCATCGAGCACCGCGGTCAGCATCAGGAACATCATCGGGACGTCCGCGGGTTGGAAGTCGGCCCGCAGCGCGCCCGCGTCCTTGGCCCGCTGCACGAGCTGGGCGCCCAGCGGGAACATGCGCTGGCGGATCTGCCTGAGCCGCTCAGCGGCCTCCGGGGTGCCGGCGATGATCTCGCGAAACGCGCGGTCGCGCGCCTGGAGCTCGAGGTTTCGCCGGAAGAAGCCGGTCAGCCCCCGCCAGGGATCCGGGTCCTCCGCGGCCTCCTCCATCAGCCCCACGAGCTCTGACACCTGCTGCTCGAACAGCTCCTCGATCAGCTGCGCCTTGTCGGGAAACCGCCGATAGACGGTGCCGACCCCGACTCCCGCGTGACGGGCGATGTCGTTGAGGGTGACGCCCAGCCCGTCCTCGGCGAACAGCTCCTTGGCGGCGTCGAGGATGCGCTGGCGGTTGCGCTCGGCGTCCTTGCGCAGGGGGCGCTCGGGGTTGCCTGCGGCGTCCTGGCCTGGCGAGCGATCAGAGGTCGTGTTCCGGGGCATCGCAGAAAAGTTTAGCGAAAGTGGATTGACAGTATCCACTTTTCTGCTAGGCTGTCGATATAACCGGATAGGACATATCCACTTAGCCGCCGACAGGAGTTCCGATGACCGCCAACCCCCATCACGCCAAGCGCTGGACGATCCTCGTGATCCTCGCCACCGCGCAGCTCATGGTCGTGCTCGACGCGACGATCGTGAACATCGCGCTCCCATCCGCGCAGAAGGCGCTGCACTTCGCCAACTCCGAGCGCCAGTGGATCGTCACTGCTTACGCGCTGGCCTTCGGCAGCCTGCTGCTCCTCGGCGGCCGGATCAGCGACCTGTTCGGGCGCAAGTGGACGTTCATCGGCGGCCTCGCCGGATTCGCCATCGCCTCGGCGGTGGGCGGCGCGGCGACGTCGTTCGGCATGCTCGCCGCCGCGCGCACCCTCCAGGGCGCGTTCGGCGCGCTGCTTGCTCCCGCCGCAATGTCGCTGCTGACGACGACCTTCCTCGACCCGGCCGAGCGCAACAAGGCGTTCGGGATCTGGGGAGCGATCGCCGGCAGCGGCGCCTCGATCGGCCTGATCCTCGGCGGCGTCCTCACCCAGACCCTGAGCTGGCGCTACAGCATGTACGTCAACCTGATCTTCGCGACCTTCGCGATCGCCGGCGCGCTCAGCCTGCTCCACAACGAGGCCCCGGCGTTCAAGCCCAAGCTCGACATCCCCGGCGTGCTCACCGTCTCCGCCGGCCTGTTCTCGCTCGTCTTTGGCTTCTCGCACGCCGAGACGGCGAGTTGGACGAACCCGACCACGATTGGCTTCCTGGTCGCCGGGGCGATCCTGCTCGCTCTATTCGCGGCCGTCCAGTCCCGCAGCCGCAACCCGCTGCTGCCGCTCCGGGTCGTGACCAACCGCAACCGCGCCGGCTCGTTCATGACCATCGGTATCTCCGGCTCGGCGGTCTTCGGCGTGTTCCTGTTCCTCACCTACTACCTGCAGCAGAACCGCGGCTACTCGCCGGTCGCCACCGGCATCGCCTTCCTCCCGATGACCGCCGCGGTGATGATCTCGGCGGCGGTCGCCACCAACAAGCTCCGCGCCCGGTTCGGCCCCCGCCCGCTGGTCGTGGCCGGAATGACCCTCGGCGCCGCCGGCATGCTCTACCTGGCGCGGCTGGGCGTCGACTCGAGCTACGCGACCGCGATCCTGCCGGCGCTCCTGGCCATCGGCGTCGGACTCGGCCTGTCCATGGCCAGCGCGATGAACAGCGCCACCCTCGGGGTGCACCCGGCCGACGCCGGGGTCGCCTCGGCAACGGTCAGCGCCTCGCAGCAGATCGGGGGCTCGCTCGGCACCGCGCTGCTCTCGACGATTGCCACCAGCGCGCTCACGTCCTACATCACCGGCGCGCACGCCCACGTCAGCCAGGCACTGATCGCCCATGCCGCGGTCCACGCCGACACCACCGCGTTCACATTCGCGGCGGCGATCTTCGCGATCGGAGCGGTCATCGCCGCGACGCTGTTCGAGCGCGGCACCAAGGCCCTCGAGGTGGACGCCGGGATGGCGCCGGCGCTGGCCCACTGATGTCCGCCCCGTCGACATCAGCCAAGCGGCCGAAGGTCGTCTCGCAACTCACCACACTGGCGCTGCTCGTCGCGCTCGGGCTGGCGCTGCTGGCGTCCGTTCCCGGGCTGCGGGACGTCCTGGATCGGATTGGCGACATCAGCCCGGTCTGGCTGGCGCTCGCGGTCCTGGCCGAGCTGGCCTCCGACGTGAGCTTCGTCGTACTGTTCCGGCGCTTCTTCGACCGCCTGGACGCCCGCGACGCCCGCGCGCTGGCCTGGACCGAGCAGGCCACGGGAGCGCTCCTCCCCGGCGGCGGAGCCGGCGGCCTGGCCATCGGCGGTTGGCTCATCCATCTCGCGGGCGCGCCCACGGACTGGATCGTCCGCCGCTCGGGTGGGCTGTTCTTCCTGACCAGCGCCGTCAACGCGGCCACTGTGATCGCCGCCGGCCTGGCCCTCATCCTCGGCGCGTCCGGCCCCCACGATTTCGTCCTGGCCGCGCTCCCAACCCTGCTGGTCGGCGCGGTCACCCTCGCCGTGGTGGCGCTGCCCGCCGTGACGCGCTCCCGGCCGCGCACGCCCGGTTGGATTCGCGCGATCAGCGCCGGAGTGCTCGACGCCGAGGAGACCACGTTTCGCCGGCCCAGCTGGCGGCTGCTCGGCTCCCTCGGGTACCTGTGGTTCGACATCGCCGTCCTGTGGCTCGTCCTCAGAGGGCTCGGAGAGGCACCGACCGTCCCGGCGCTGATCCTCGCCTACACCATCGGCTACCTCGCCAACATGCTGCCCATCCCCGGCGGCATCGGCGTCCTCGACGCCGGGCTGACCGGCGCGCTCACGCTCTACGGCGTCGCCCCGGCCCACGCCGCAGCCGCGGCCCTCGTCTACCACGCAATCGCCCTGTGGGTCCCCGGACTCGGCGGACTCGTCGGCTACCTGCGAGTGCGCCCCCGCCTCCTGCGGCCGGACACCCGCGTTAGCCCCGCCCCGCTCACCGAGCCCGCCGCGCTCTGAAAGGTTCGCCCCGGCGGCCGCTGTCCAACCCGGCCAGCTGACTGATTCCGCGGCCCGGAGGTTCGGGCGACGACCGAGCGTGGCTGCCCGACCGGGAGTTTTTCGACACTCGAGGACCCGCGCGGCGCGAATGGTGAGAAACGCGCGCTATACGGGGCTGATCTCGCCACTCGCGGACCGGCAGATGGCGAGTGGCGAGTTCGTCCCTGCGGAAAGAGTCCATCGGGGCCCGGGCTCATACCGTGGCGTGTCCGCGACGGCGAGCCCTCACAGAGCTCGGTTTCCGCCCCGCTCACCGCGCCGACCCATCCCCGCACCCATAGCCACCCCAACGACGAAAATTCCATCATTCCGCGGGCGGCGCGCCGCTGGTGACGGATCCTTCGTCTGTGAGACGAAGAATCCGTCAGTTTCGAAGTCCACCGGACCCGAATGCTGGAAATTTCGTTTTGGATGGGTGCAACGGCGGGTGGCGGATCAAACGGTCACGCCGCGCGCCGCCCCGGGAGCAGCCGGGTCAGGACGGCCACGCCGACCAGCAGCACGGCCAGCTGGCCGACCGCGAGCTCGAACGCGATCGCATAGCCGGAGTGCAGGGCGCCGAAGAAGATCACCCCGGTAACCGCCACACCCACGGCGTTGCCGATGTTCTGCATCGTGGTGAGCATTCCCGAGGCCGCGCCGGCCCGCTCGGGTTCGAGCGACTGGAGGATCGTCGAGGCCAGCGGCGCCAGGACGAGACCCATCCCAGCGCCGACCAGGAGCAGGCCCGGCACCAGCGCAAGCAACGTGCCGCCCACGCCGATGTCGGCCACGGCGCCGAGCAGCAGCGCATGCCCGCAGGCCAGCACGAGCGCTCCGACAGCGATCACCGTGCGCCCGTAACGGGCGCTCAGTGCCGGCGCACGCATCGAGGCCGCAACGTACGCCGCGGCGAGGATCGTGAACACGAGCCCGGCCGGGAGCGGGTGCAGCCCGCGTCCGCTCTGGAGATAGAGCGCGAGCACCACGAAGAACGACGCCTGACCGGCCCAGAAGCAGAGCTGGGTGACCAGGCCGGCGCTGAACGCGCGGTCGCGGAACAGCGCCATGTCGATCAGCGGGCTACCGCCGCGCCGGGTCAGCCGGCGCTGCTGGGCGACGAACCCAGCGAGCAGAACCGGCGCGGCGGCGAGCGACAGCCAGGTCCACGCCGGCCAGCCGTGCTGGCGGCCCTCCAGGAGCGGCAGCACGACGGCGGTCAGCGCCGCGGTGGCGAGCAGCGTGCCGCGCTTGTCCAGCCCCGGCGCGCCCGATTGGCGCGATTCGGGAATGACCCGGGGCGCCAGCGCCAAGGCGGCGATCCCGATCGGGAGGTTGATCAAGAAGCAGCTACGCCACCCGAGCCCGGCCGGATCGACGGCGATCAGCGCGCCACCGATCAGCTGACCGCCGACCGCGGCCAGGCCCATCACGGTTCCGTACACGCTGAGCGCCCGGACCCGATCCGGGCCGGCGTACAGGACCCCGATGATCGACAGGACGTTCGGGGTCAATAGCGCCGCGCCGGCCCCCTGGAGCAGCCGCCCGAGCACGAGCTCGAACGGCGTGCCCGCCGCCCCGCAGCCTGCGGAGGCCAGGGTGAACAGGGCAAGGCCGAGCGAGAACATCCGGCGCCGGCCGAACCGATCGCCCAGGCGCCCGGCGGTGATCACGAACACGGCCGAGGTCAGCGCATAGCCGGCGACCACCCACTCGACCGCGGTGTTGCTCGCGCCGAGGCCCGACTGCATCGAGGGCAGGGCGACGTTGACGATGAAGAAATCCAGAACGACCATGAACGTTCCCGCGAGGACGACGGGCAGCGCCATCCAGCGGCTCTCGGTCCACCGCGCGCGGGCGGGAACTGCGTATGTGAGCTCTTGTGTTGTCATGGACGGCAAGATCCCAGCCGCCCATCGGTGCGTCGATTACCTAGGAGGTAATGACTCCGGCCGGCACGGTGATCGTGATGTCGGCCCGCTTGGCCGCAGCGGTGCTTCCGACCCGCTGCGCCCACGCCGCCGGTGAGCGCATCCATTCGGGCAGCCCGGCCGGAACGTCGAACTCGGGGATCTCGATCAGCTCATCGGGCGCGAACGCGTCGCCGTAGGGCACGAGCGGCCCCGGCGTGTCGGGCTGGGTGATCAGCGGGTGGAGCGCTTCCAGCGCCTGGTTCCAGTTCTGGAGCATGGCCGTGATCGCGGCCGCGAGCTTGGCCGGGTCGCCGGCGGAGCTCGACTCGGGCTCGGTCGGATGGGTCACGTGCTGGTAGCCCGGCGAGTAGCCCTGCCCGACCGGCGTCTGCTTCCACTTCTGCCAGGCGTCGTCGGCCAGCGAGCCGAGCGCGAGCACCGCCTCGATCTGGTTGGCGCCGAACACCGCATCGAGCCACTGGTTGCGGTACGCGACGATCCCCGGATCGTCCTTGTGCTGGTCTCCTCCGGTCTGTCCGTAGACCGAGTACAGGAAAGTATTGATCAGGACGTAGCTGCGGTCGAAGCCGAGCTTGCCCATCAGTCCCTGGGTCCGGTGACCGGCCTCGCCGACCAGGATCCGCCGCACGACCGCCTCCGACTGCGCCGGGTCCTGGCCGATCACCAGCAGGCGGGCGGTGCCGTCGAGCCGGCCACGATGGAAGATCGGCCCCCACTCAACGCGGAACGAGTCCGCCGGGTACACGTCAGTCCCCGGGTAGGCGGCGATCAGCGAAGCGTATGGCTCGCCGACCGGCCCCGGGTCGAACACATGCGACATTGGATTTGACCCCGGCTGTAAGTGTACGTTAGTCACCGTGGCAAACCAAGCCGCGCCCGGCGGCCCCGGACCGGGGCCGATTGATCCCGCCGCGAGCCCCCGGTGGGCGGTGCGTGGCCGCATCGTCACGATGGACTCAGGCTCCACCGTGCTCGCCGACGGTGTGGTGTGGATCGCCGACGCGGCGATCGCCGCGATCACCGCCGCCGTCGACGCCGCACCCGCCGGCTTCGACGGCGTGACGCCGCTCCAGACCGGTGGGACCGTCCTGCCCGGGCTGATCGAGTTGCACAACCACCTCGCCTACAACGTGCTGCCGCTGTGGCAGGTCCCGCAGCGCTACACGAACCGCGACACGTGGGGCAACTCGGCCGAATACCACCAGCTGGTCACCGCGCCGATGAAGACGATCGGCGAGGCCACCGAGCTGCTTCCCGCCCTGGTCCGCTACGTCGAATGCAAGGCGCTCCTCGGTGGGGTGACCACGAGCCAGGGGATCGCGCTGTTCAGTGCCCCCGGCATACGGCGCTATTACCGGGGGGTCGTCCGCAACGTAGAGGAGACCAGCGATCCCCAGCTCCCCGAGGCCGGCAGCCGAATCGCCGACGTCCAGGCCTCGGACCCCCAGGCCTTCCTGGCCGAGCTCCAGCACAAGACGTGCTTCCTGCTCCACCTCAGCGAGGGCACCGACGACGCCGCCCACCAGCACTTCGAAGCCCTCCAGCTGCCCGCCGGGGGCTGGGCGATCACGCCTTCGCTCGCCGGCATCCACTGCGTGGCGTTGACCCCCGCCGACTTCTCGGTGATGGCCTCCCACGGCGCCTCGATGGTCTGGTCGCCGTTCTCAAACCTCCTCCTGTACGGGCAGACCGCCAACGTCGCGGTCGCGCTCGCCGCTGGAGGAGCGGGCGCCCCGTTCAAGATCGGACTGGGATCGGACTGGTCGCCGAGCGGCTCCAAGAGCTTGTTCGGAGAGCTCAAGGTGGCCCACGTCTACAGCCAGAACAACGGCACGCCGTTCAGCGACGAGGAGATCGTGCGCCTGGCCACGCTGCAGGCCGCCCAGATCCTCGGCTGGGAGAGGGAGCTCGGCTCGCTCGAGGTGGGCAAGCGCGCCGATCTCGTGGTCGTGGCGGGGCAGGACGACGTCACACCGGTGAAGCCGTTGTTCGCCGGCGACGAGCGCACCATCCAGCTCGTGGCGATCAACGGCACGCCGCGCTACGGCACGCCCGCGCTGATGGCCGCCGACGGTCCCGGGGTTGAGACGCTCGCGGTCGGCGGCGAGCAACGCGTGCTGTACCTGGCCCAGAGCACCGAAGATCCCGACGTGGCCGCGGTGAGCCTCGCCCAGGCGACCGCGACCATGACTGACGCTCTCGCGAACCTCAAGACGATGCGGCTCGCCCAGGAGGCCGCCCAACCGCAGCGTGAGGGGCTCGAGTCGCTCGCCGCCGCGCCTGAGGTGCAGCCCGGACATCCGCGGCTGGCCCTGGACGAGTTCGAGCACACCGACATCACCCAGCGACCCCATCTCCCCCTCCATGGAGCGATCACCGGCCCCATCGACCGCGCGGGCGCGACCGCGCCGGTGGAGCCCCTGTCGGCGATGCTCTCGCCGATCGCCCTGGACCACCTGACCGTGGCCGATGACCCGGGCTGGCTCGACAGTTTGGTGACCGAGCACAACCTGCCCGACTACGTACTGCCGGGACTGCGCGCACTGTACGCACCGGCCCCTCCCACATTGACGTCCAGTTAGGGAGAAACCCCGAAGTTGACGGTCCGTGCACGGCCTTCATTCCACCGGTGTAGAAGGCCTCAAACGCACCACAAGATCGTTGACAATGGTGTTAACATCGGCGCCGCGCTGCCCCCTTTGGTCGCCGCTTTCAGGCTGTAGGCAGCGCCGGCAAATAGGCTGCACGAGGAGGAGAGCCCGGGATGAGCGATGCCATCCGTGTCCGCAGGCTTGCCGCAGTTGCGGCCTGTCTGTTTTCGATCGCCGCATTCGTCAGCGCGTGCGGAGGTTCCTCATCGTCGACCACGTCGGCGTCCTCGGGATCGGGGTCCTCCTCGGCCTCGTCGTCGACTACGCAGACGACCGGAGCGGCCAAGTCGGGTGGCTCGATCACCGTGCTCGAGAGCGCCGGCTTCGCGGGCGACTGGCCGACCGGCCTTGATCCGGCCACGAACGTCAACGGGGCCGCCGATCAGAGCCAGATGAACTCGATCTTCGGAGAGCTGTGGGAGCTCCAGAGCAACAATCAGCTGACGCCGGATCTGGCCACCGCTTATAAGTTCTCAAACGGCGGCGCGACGATCACCATCACGCTGCGGCCGGGTGTCAAGTTTTCCGACGGCACCCCGTTCAACGCCGCCGCCGTCGCCTACAACTGGAATCGTGACGAGGCGACAACCTGCACGTGCAAGCCGACCAACTTCACCGTGAAATCGATCACCGCGACGGGTCCCGAGACGGTGACCGTGAACCTCACGGCGCCGGACGGCGCGTTCATCAACCAGCTTCAGGACTCGAACTTCATGTGGATCGCATCGCCAACCGCGCTCAAGAAGATGGGCGAGCAGGCGTTCAAGCTCAAGCCGGTCGGCGCCGGTCCATTCACGGTGGTCTCCGACACGCTCAGCAACACGCTGGTGCTCCAGAAGAACCCCAACTACTGGCAAACCGGCCGACCGTATCTCGCCGGGCTCACGTTCAAGACCACAGCGGGTGACGAGTCCGCCCTGGAAGCCATCCAGGCGGGCCAGGGCAACGCCTATGAGGGGCTGAGCACGCATCAGCTCGTGAACTCGTTCAAGTCCGGGGGTGCGACGGTCACCCAGGAGCCGTCGACCTCGCCGTATGACATCCAGTTCAACACCAAGATCCCGCCGTTCAACAACATCAAGGCGCGCGAGGCCATCTACTACGCGACGGACACGCCCCTGCTCGACCAGAAGCTGTTCGGCAACGTGTACCCGGTCACCGAGTCATTCACCGCTCCGGGCGGCCTGTTCTACGAGCCCAGCGTCCCGGGCTATCTCACCTACAACCTGGCGAAGGCCAAGGCCCTGGTCAAGCAGCTCGGCGGACTGAACATCAACGACGTTGCGCTCGAGCAGGCCCAGTACCACCCGATGATGGTCGCCATGCAGCAGATGTGGAAGCAGGCGGGGATCAACGCCTCGATCCACTTCTATCCCCTGGCCGCCCTGATTCAGCAGTTCGCGGGCCCATGGCAGATCGCCTTCCAGACCGCGGGCGCATGGGATCCCGCCGGCGGCGTCGGCCTGGCCTTCCGCTTCTTCTCGAAATCGCCGTTCAGCGGCGTGCATGATCCGAAGCTCGATGCGCTGATCCTCGGCGGAGCGGCGGCGGTCAACCCGACGGCCCGCAAGGCGGCGTATGACCAGGCGGCCGCCTATATCGCGCAGAACGCTCTCGGGCCGTTCCTGTTCCCGATCTCGGGGTGGAACGTCGCCAAGGGCGCGCAGGGGCCCGGATTGACCACCGCGATCCCGTCGGTCGCGGTCAACCCGCAAATCCTGTGGGAGGACGTCTCGACGTCTTGAGTCGTCGCCGACTGTTTGGCAGGGTGCAGGGATGAGCAGCACCGCGTCCGCGCCCCTGCCCGCGCCCGGATTGGGACGGCGGGAAGGGGCGCTGGCCCGCGTGCGCTCGTCATCCATGCTGCGTTTCCTGGGCCGGCGCCTCCTGATCGCCATACCGGTGCTCTGGGGGGTGACTTTCCTGACCTTCGTGGTCATCAATCACCTCCCCGGCAACGCGGCGCAGGAGCTGCTGGGCATCAACGCCACCCCGCAGCAGGTCCACGAACTGTCGGTCCAGCTCGGCCTGGACAAGCCGCTGCTCACCCGCTATGTCGACTGGCTCCATGGCCTGGTGACCGGGAGCCTGGGTCACTCGCTGGCCAGCGGCCAGAGCGTCACCTCGATCCTCGGCGCCGATCTGCCGGTGACCTTCGAGCTGGTCGCCTTCGCGCTGCTCATCGCGCTCGCCTTTGCCGTGCCGATCGCCCTGCTCTCAGCGCGCCGCCCGGGTGGGGTCTTCGACCGGGTGGCCATGGTGTTCAGCATGGCCGGGCTGTCGATCGCCAACTACGTGCTGGCGTTGATCCTCGTGTACTTCTTTGCGGTCAAGCTCAACTGGCTGCCGGCGCTCGGCTGGGTGCCACCCGATCATGGCTTCGCCAGCAACATCAAGTACCTGATCATGCCGGCGGTGTCGATCGCGCTGTCGCTGATGTGCTTTTACACACGCCAGCTGCGGGCCGACCTGATCCAGCAGCTCCACGGCGAGGACTACGTCACCACCGCCCGGGCGAAGGGCGCCGGAATGTGGCGAGTGATCACCCGTCACGCACTGCGCAATTCGGTGTTCGGCCTGATCACCACCGTCGCGTTGAACTTCGGGACGCTGCTGGGTGTCACCGTGATCATCGAGGAGATCTTCAGCCTGCCGGGCATCGGCCACGAACTGCTCACGGCGATCAACCAGCGTGACGTCCCGGTGGTGGAAGGCGCGGTCTTCGTCTTCGCGCTGATGGTGATCTTGGCCAACCTGATCGCCGACCTGCTCTACGCGGCACTCGACCCGAGGGTGAAATATGGCAGTGCCACCAACTGAGACCGCCGTTCCGGGCGTCCTCGACCCCGCGGTGCTGGGACCGTCGCCGGCGCTCGCCGGGCGCTTCGGCCGCCTGCGGGCAATCGGCGGAATCTGGATCCCGGCCTTCCTGGTCGCGGCGATCCTGTTCCTGTGCTTCCTGTGGCCGATCATCGGTCCGGTGCCCGCGCCGACCGGCGGCAGCATCCTCAACTCGAACCTGCCTTCCTTCTCGCCGGGCCATCTGTTCGGAACCGACATCAACGGCAACGACGAATGGTCGCGACTCCTCTACGGCGGCCGGGCCTCGCTCGAGGTGTCGATGGCGGTGACCGCCATCGGCCTGCTCCTCGGCGGGTTGCTCGGCGCCTTCGCCGGATACATCGGCGGCTGGCGCGAGGGCCTGATCATGCGCGTGTTCGACGTGCTGATCGCCTTTCCGGCGCTGGTCCTCGCCGTGGCCATCGCCGAGCGGCTGGGTCCCGGTGAGCTGCACACGATCTGGGCGCTCTCGTTCTTCAGCGTCCCGGCGCTCGCGCGGATCGCGCGCGCCGCGACCCTGCGCGTGCGCGAGCAGAACTACATCGTGGCAGCCCGCCTGTCGGGCACGAGCCACACCCGCACGCTGCTGCGCCACATCATGCCCAACATCCTCCCCGAGTTGATGACCTTCGCGTTGCTCGGGCTGGGCATCGTGATCGTCCTCGAGGGGGCGCTGAGCTTCCTCGGCCTCGGGATCCAAGCCCCGAGCCCGAGCTGGGGAAACATGATCGCCTCCGGGCAGGGCCTCCTGTCCGCTCAGCCGAAGTTCGTGCTGCTGCCCAGCGCGGCGCTGTTCATCACGGTGATCTGCTTCAACCTCCTGGGCGAGAGCCTGCGAGCGCGGTGGAGCGCGCAATGAGCGCGAACGGGGTCTC
>JAFAWR010000052.1 GCA_019241635.1 Solirubrobacterales bacterium | reverse complement strand
CAGAACCGCGCGGTCACCGTCACCGGGTATCCGTTCGTGCTGCTCTGAACCGACAGCGTCGCCGACCACCGTCGGTGTCCGATCGCGGCCAGGAACGCATGGGTCAGCCGTAGCGTGACGGTGGCCTGCCGGTTGCCGCGCAGGCGGGCCTGATCTGCGGCGATCACTCGACCGCCGGCGTGCGCCTGGAGGCTCACGCGGCACGGCGCGGAGCCGTGACAGCGGAGCACCACCTGGACCACGCCGCCGTGGACGGCGATGCGGGCGATCGTCACCCGAGAGATCCGGTGCACTGCGGGTACGGGAGTCGCGACCGCGCCGCCCGCACCGGTCGAAGTTGCGCTCGAGCCGGCCGGCGCGCTGCTCGTCACCGGAGGCACCGTGGTCGTCGTGGGGAGCGGCGCCGGGGTGGTGAGCGGCGGCGCCTGGGTGGAGGTGTCGCCCGAGTTCTGGCCGACGGCGCCAGTGGTAGCGCCCTGGGTCGTGAACGTGAAGTCATAGCCGTACTCGGTGCCGAAGCTGTTCTGCGCGACGAGGCGGTAGTGGTAGGTCGTTCCCGGCTGCAGGCCGGTCAGCGTGTCGCTCACCGGCACCGGCGCGGTTCCGGATCCGATGTCGCTCGCCGGGGTCAGCTGACCGTAGGCGGTGGTGGTGCCGTACTCCCACCAGTACGTGGTATCCGCGGCGTTGGGGTACACCCCGCCCTGCAGCGCGGCCGTGTCCGTGGTGAGGGTCTGGGCGTAGGAGCCGTTGGTCCCGGGGCCACCGATGCCGGGGGCCCCGGCGGCCACCGCGCCCGAGATGCTTCCGACACCGGTTGGACCGTCATAGCCGGCGCCCGCGGTGCAGATGTAGGCGATCGACGACGAGCAGGAACCGTTCGAGCCGCTCGAGGGGTCGTTGAGCAGCGCGGCGTTGGCGTACGCCCACGAGGGTCCCTGGACCGCTGTGCCGAGGAGCGCGTAATAGGCGGCGATCAGCGGTGTGGCCTCGCTCGTGCCGCCGACCACGAGCCAGCCGCCGTCGTCGGAGTCGTAGACCTGCATGCCGGTGTCGGGATCGGCGTCGGCCGAGAGGTCGCTGTAGGAACGCCCGCTGCAGCCGGTGTCGGTTTGCCAGGCGGGCTTTGCCACCTGCCAGGCACAACCGGAGCCGGCACCCGACCAGGCCGACTCGGAGAAGTCACGAGGGCTCTGCACGCCGCTCGCGCTGGCCGGCTCGAGCGTCGTCCCACCCGCCGCCGTCACCCCCGCGAGCGCGGCCGGATAGTCGTTCGTGTGGGCGCCGAGGTAGCCGTCGTCGCCGGATGCCGCCACGGTGGTGATGCCCGGGAACGTGTACTGGCCGGTGCCGGCGAACGTCTGCGCCGCGCCCTGGCCGCTGAGCGCCACGGCCCAGCTGTCCGAGATCACGGTGGCGCCGAGCTGCGCGGCCTGCGCCTGTGCGGCGGCGAGGTCGGACGCCTGGTCGCTGTTGGCCTCGATCAGCAGGATCCGGCAGTTCGGGCAGAGCGCGGAGACAGCGTCGAGATCGAGCGAGGTCTCGACCTCCCATCCGCTGTTGGTCGAGGACGGATAGTCCGTGCCGCCGTCCTGGCCGACCTTGCGAAAGCATCCGTCAGCGGTCGTGCAGGGCGCCAGCGAGAACTTCGCCCGGTAGGCGGCCAGGTCCGCCTCGGCGTTCGGCGCGTCGTAGGCGTCGATGATCGCCACGGTGGCGCCGGCGCCCGCCGACTGGGCGAGATAGGCAAGGTCGTAGGCCTGCTGGAGATAGGCGGGCGTGCCGGGCTGGGGTGCGGCCGCCGCCGCGACCGTCGCGGCCGACGAGGCCCGCGCGATGTGCGGCCGGCGAGCGCTCAGGCGGTCGGGCGACACGGCGCGGCGAAGCACGGGGTGTACGAGCGAACCGGTCCCGGACACGCGCAGCACCTTGGTCAGGCACGTCGCCCGCAGGCCGGTGGAAGGGGCACACGCGTTCACGGCGCTGACGCTCGCGGCATCGGGCTCGCCGGTGGTCGCGTTGGTGACGTTGGCCAGGGCCGGGGTCGAAGCGGCGCCCGCGGCCGGGGCCAGCGCGGCCGGCAGCGTGAGAATCGCCACCGCGCAGAGCCAACCGAAGCCTCGGCGAGCCGCCCGGGTCAGGGCGCAGCAGGCTGAGGCCAGGTGAAGGCTCGCGGTAGGACGGGGCATAAATCGAGGAAAGGGCGCAGGGGCCCCGTCTGGTTATCGGCAGCTCCCGGCGCGACCTTTAGCGGTCCTGCCGCAGCTGGACCGGGGTACTAGCGGCCGCCCACTAGGCGCCGGACGCGGACAGCGCCTCGGCGACCGTCTGGAACACGCCCGGGTTGGCGGCCATCCCCACGTGGCTGGAGCGCACCTCGACATGGCGCGCGTGCGGATCCAGACAGGCCCGCCAGTCGACGATCCCGTCGCTGCGCGAGTACACCGAGGTGAACTCGACCTGCTCCGGCCACCGCGCGGTGGCGTCGGCGCGCGCCTGCGTGCAGCAGGGCCCGGACTGGCAGGCGTGAGAGAACAGCCCGCGGATCCCGAGCGATCCGAGCACGGCCACCGCCTCGACGTGGGCGCGCACGAGCGGGTGCACCGCCAGCGGGTCGAGGACCGGCGATCCCAGGCAGACCACGCCCGCCACCAGATCGGGGCGCCGGACGCCGAGGATCCGGGCCAGGGATCCGCCCCGGCTCTGACCGACGATCGTGACCTTTCGCCCGTGCCGCCCGGCGAACCGCTCGAGTTGGCCATCGAGGCGCTCGAGCGCGCGCGAGGTGCAGTCGACGTTGGCGCGGATCCCCGCCCGGCAGGGCCGGTAGCCGATCCGCTTCAGCCACCCCGCCATCACGCCGAGCGAGACATCGCCGGCCAGGAATCCCGGTATGAGCAGCACCGGCGCCCCGTCTCCGGCCGCCACGCCCTCGCCGCGGAACACCGGATGGCGGCGGAGCGCCGCATGCTCGAGCCCCGCTCGGGCCTCGCCCCATATCGGGATTTGCAACTGAGCGATCACTCCGGAGTGCTCCCTACCCGGCAGTATGACCTTGACCCCGGCTATGACCTCGGCCGCAGATCAGCGGTTGGTGACCTGCTGCACCGCCCAGCGGTTGCCGTCCGGGTCGGCGAAGAACACGAACGCTCCCCAGGGAAACTCCTGCACCTCGCCGACCTCAACCCCACGCCCGGCGAGCTCGTCGTGCGCCTGATGGATGTCCGCGACCACCAGCTGCAGGCCGACCACCGATCCCGGCGCAGCGTCGGTTATGCCCTTTCCGATCGCGATCGAGCAGGCCGATCCCGGCGGGGTGAGCTGAATGAAACGCATGTCCTCGCTGACCGTGTGATCGTGATCGGGATTGAACCCGGCCTGCTCGACATAGAACGCCTTCGCGCGGTCGACGTCCGATACAGGCACCGCCACCAGCTCGAGCTTGAAGTCCACGGCTGTCTCCTCTCGGGTTTGCCACCCGCCCGGGAGCGGCGGGGTCTGGCGCAGCCTATGGATGATCGAGGTCCGTTTCGGTCCGCAGAAACGCGGCCACGCGCCCGATTGCGATTGACCGGTCAACTATGATCAATCCCGTGGATACCAGCACCGCACACCCGGAAACCGCCATCCCGACCATCGGCGAGGCCCCTGTGGTCCCCCCGTCGGCCTGCGCGGTGCCGAGCGACGACGGCGACTCGAACCTCGACGGCGCCGCGCTCGAGGCCTGGCGGAGCTACCTACAGAGCCACGCCACGATCCTGCGTCTCCTCGACGCCGAGCTCATCTCCGAGCACGCGATCACGACCCGGGATTACGAGGTGCTCCTGTACCTCGCTCAGGCGCCCGATCGCAAGCTGCCCATGTCCGCGCTGGCCGAGAGCACGATGCTCACGCGCTCCGGGATCACCCGCCTCATCGACGGCCTGGTCGCGGGCGGGCTCATCCAGCGGACCTCCTGCCCCAGCGACGCTCGCGTCTCCTATGCCCAGCTGACCGACCAGGGAATGGCCAAGCTGCGTAGCGCCGGCTGCACCCATGTGGGGAGCATCCGGCGGCTGTTCCTCGAGCATTTCGACCCTGAGGAGATCGGCCGGCTGGCCGATCTGCTGAGCCGCCTGCCGGGCGCGCAGCCCGGCGGTTCCTGCACCGTCGAATAGCCGATTCTGGGCCTCGCTGCGCTCGGCGTCCGTGGGACCGGGGAGCCCATCCGGTCGCTTCCTGACGGCCGTTGATCCCACAATACTTGATGTCGCAATCAAATCTGCTAGAGTGGTTGCAAGCTCAACCAATACCGAACGGAGACCCCTTGAGCACAACCACGCTCGACACCATCCCCACCGGGACCTACAACGTCGACCCCGTCCACTCGAATGTGGGCTTCGAGGTCCGTCACATGGGCATCGCCACCGTGCGCGGGGCGTTCCGCAAGTTCGTCGGCACGATCGACGCGACCGGTGACGCTCCCGTCCTCGACGGAACCGTCGAGGTCGCCAGCATCGACACGAACGACCCGCAGCGCGACGCGCACCTCGCCGCGCCCGATTTCTTCGACGCCGAGGGCCATCCGGAGATCACCTTCCACTCGGCGGCCGCCGAGCCGGTCGACGGCAGCCAGATCCGCCTGAGCGGCGAGATCACGATCAAGGGGATCACCCAGCCGCTCGAGCTGACCGGCGTAGTCGCCGAGGGCGGCGCCGACCCGTGGGGCAACGAGCGGATCGGGCTCGAGCTCTCCGGCGCGATCGACCGCCGCGAGTTCGACCTGAAGTGGAACCAGACGCTGCCGAACGGCAACCTGCTCGTCGCCAACGAGGTCAAGCTCCTCCTGAGCGTCTCCGCGGTGAAGGCCGCATAAGCGCCGTGCGGATCCTGACCATCTCCGGCAGCCTGCGCGCGGCCTCGCACAACACGGCGTTGCTGCGCGCGGCGGCCGAGCTCGCGCCGGCCGGCGTCGAGGTCGTGCCCTACGACGGCCTCGACCGTCTGCCGCACTACAACGAGGACCACGACACCGACGCCCCGTCCGGCGAGGTCGCCCGCCTCCGCGAAGCGGTGGCCGGGGCCGATCTCGTGCTGATCTCGACCCCCGAGTACAACGGGAGTGTCCCCGGGCATCTGAAGGCGGCGGTCGACTGGGCCTCGCGACCGTTCGGTCAGGGATCCGCTCTGTGGGGCAAGCCGGTGGCCGTGATCGGTGCCAGCGTCACCGATTACGGCGCCGTGTGGGCGCAGGATCACCTGCGTAAGTCGCTTGGGCTGGCCGGCGCTCGCGTCATCGACGCGGAGCTGGCCGTGCCCAAGGCACCCGATCGCTTCGCGGGGCCAAACGGCGAACTGACCGATCCCGAGACGCGCGAGCGCCTGGCCGGCCTGCTCTCCGACCTGGTCGCCCGCCAGAAGGATCCCGCCGGCGCCGCGGCGGCGGCTTAGAGTGGTCACCGTGTCGACGCACCTGGAGAAGACCGCGCCGCCGGTGAGCATCGACCCGGACACCGCGCTGGGCCCGGTCCGGCTCACGGTCAGCGACCTCGACCGCTCGCGGGAGTTCTACGAGCGGGCGATCGGCCTGCGCACCACCGAACAGGACGACGGCACGCTGGCTCTCGGGGTGCGGGGGGGCCGGACGCTCGTCGAGCTCCGCGGCGACAGCGCCGCGCCGCACCTGAACCGGCGCGCTCCTGGGCTCTACCACCTGGCCATCCTCCTCCCCACTCGGCTCGACCTGGCCTTCGCGCTGGCCCGCCTGGTTCAGGCCCACTGGCCGCTCGACGGCGCCTCGGACCATCTGGTCAGCGAGGCGCTGTACCTGTCAGACCCCGACGGCAACGGGATCGAGATCTATCGCGACCGCCCGCGCGAGCAGTGGCGGCGCGACGGCGACCAGCTTCAGATGGCGACGCTGCCGCTCGACCTGAACGACATCGT
>JAFAWR010000211.1 GCA_019241635.1 Solirubrobacterales bacterium | reverse complement strand
TGGTCTGGGCGCCTTCGGGGATCACCAGCACGCGCGCCAGCCGGGCACCGGCCAGCGCCTCGCGAACGCGCTCGAGTCGTTCGCCCGCATCCGCGCCGGCCACGAACAGGGCAAGCTCGAGCTGAGTGCCGAGCGCGCCGGCGGTGGCGATCGCGCGTGCAAGTCGGTTCGGACCGGCAGGATCGTCCAGGTGCAGCTCGACGCGTATGTGGGCGGGCGCGATGGCCCTGAGCAGCCGCAGCCGCGCCTCGTCTTCGCTCGGCTCGTCCCGGTCGGCGGGAAGCGCCAGTCCGACCTCGGGTACATACCGACCGGTCGGTCCGGTCACGTGGAGGCCGGCCGCCGGGTCCGCGGCGGGCGCTGGCGCCGGCCCCGGCGCGTCGAGCGCCGGCCCCCGTGCCGAGACCGTCACCGTCTGCGCCTTGGCCTCTCCGGCCCCCAGGCGGTGCGGAAAGCCCAGCGCGAGTGGCGTGCAGTACGTCTTGAACGAGGCGTCGGTCCAGTTGCGCTGGTCCTCGGTCTCGAACAGATCGCCGCCGAACTCGCAGATCCCCGTAAGCTCGTCGGTCACGTCGACCTCGAGCCGGCTGACCGACGGGAACAGCGGCACGTACACGCCGTTCTCGAATCGCTGGGGTGCGACCAGCCGAGGTAACACACCGCTCACGGGCCCGTCGGGCGTGACGCCTCTAAACGGCCGGCCGCCGCACTCACGCCACGGGTGAAGGACGCAGAAGCCGATCCGGTTGTAGTCGAGCTCCCGCTCCGCGCGGCCGTCCATGCTGACGACGATCCGCCCGTCTTCGCTCCCCACGATCTCCCCGTGCCACAGGAAATCCACCTCGGGGCTGGTGTGGCGAACCGTGAAGCGAGCCGCGAATGCGTCCTCGGAGGTCTCGAGCTCATAGGCCGTGCATACGCCGGGGATCGTGTTCCAGTTGCGATCCCGCACCGCGACGTAGATCCGCCTCACGAGCTCGACGTCGCCGAGGCGCACGTAGCGGATGTCGACGCCGTCGAGGACCGCGGAGAGCGGTCCGGCGCGGACCGTGCGCAGCTCCTGGGGCGGCGCGTCGTGGCCGTGGAGGAGAACGTTTCGCACCAGCGTGGCCATCGTCTAGACCGCGGTCATCCCGCCGTCGGCGGCCCATACCCCGCCGGTCGTGTACGCGGCGCGGTCCGAGGCCAGGAACGCGATCACCTCGCCCACCTCCTCCGGCCGGCCCGCTCGCCGCAGCGGGATCGTCTGGAGGAGTGCCTCGTGCTCGGCGGGCGTCACCCAGGCGGTCATCGGCGAGTCGGTGTATCCGGGGATCACGCCGTTGACGCGGATTGCCTCCCCGGCGTAGTCGGCGGCCAGCACCCGCACGAGGCCGTAGACACCCGCCTTGCTTGCCGAGTAGGCGTCGTATCCCGGGGCGCAGCCGTACTGTCCGGTCGGCGAGCAGACCAGAACGACCGACCCGCCCGCGCCGGCTTTGAGCAGCGCACCGATGCCGTGCTTGCAGAGCAGGAACATGCCGGTCAGGTTGATGTCGATCGTCTCCTGCCAGGCCTCGAGCGAGAGGCGGTCCGCGCGGTCATCGCGACCGGCGAGCTGCACGCCGGCGCAGCCGATCACGGTGTCGAGGCCGCCCCACATCTCGCGCAGCTGGGCCACGGCGCCGGCCACCTGCGCTTCGTCGCGGAGATCGGCCGTGAGCTCGATTACTTCGCCGCCGGCCGCCGCGATCTCCTCGACGGTCTGACGCGCCCCGGCCGGATCGCGGTCGAGCACGCCTACGCGGGCGCCCTCGCGCGTGCAGATCCGCGCCGTCGCGCGGCCGATGCCGCTGGCGGCGCCGCTGATCAGTGCACGCTTGCCCGCGAGCAGGCTCATCGCAGCACCGGCGCGACCAGGAACGGCATGCTTCCAGCCGCCGCGCCCTGAGCCGAGACCTGGATGTCCAGCCGCATGCGGTCGGTGCGCAGCCAGGCGCGGTAACAGTCCACCGGCCGATCGGTCTCGTCCCATGTCACCGACTCGATGTAGGCCAGCGCCGCGCCGGCGTCGACCTCGAGCAACTTGGCCAGCTTGGCCCCGGCGGTCACGGCCTGGAGCGAGCGGCTGCCCCCGACGACCGAGATTCCACCCGCCTCGACGAGGCGCTGGTAGAGCGACTCATCGGGCTGCAGTCCGACGACCGCCTCGGCGGCGAACGCCGGCAGGCAGTTGATCACATAGAGCGCCACCACCCCATCGACCGATCGCACCCGCTCGACGACCATCCCCTCCGAGCCCGCCGGGAGAGACAGCGAATCCGAGGCCCAGCGCGGCAGCTCGACCCGCTCGAGCCTCAGGATCCGGGAGCGCACCGCGCGCCCGGCGCGCAGGAACTCGTCGTGGAAGAACCCCTCGGTCGACTGGATCAGCCAAGACCGCGGCCGCGAGTCGCTGACGAACGTCCCCCGGCCCTTCTCGCGGCTGACCAGCCCCTCCTGCTCCAGGCGCGCCAGCGCCTGGCGGATCGTCGTGCGCGAAAGGCCATAGCGCGCCCCGAGGTCGTTCTCGGAGGGCACGCGCGTTCCCGGAACCCACCGCCCCGAGACGATCTCCTCCTCGAGCAGCTCGGCGAGCTGGAAGTAGAAGGGAACCGGCGAGGCGCGGTCGATCGTGGCTTCGGGGAGGGCCGCGGCCGTGGCGGCGCTCGTCCCGTCTCTCGGGAAATTAGTCATCTCGTCCACTTGTACCTACAGGATGATGATGTTATGTTGCGCCCGCTGTCAAGCGCTCGGGCACCACAAGATGAAGATCCTCGCAGTCGGTGATTCATACATGCCTTCGCGGTACTTCGCGAGCGCTTTCGCGCACCTCGAGCGTGAGCACGAGATCCGGTACGTCGAGCTCGCCGGCGCGACTCCGTTCGTGGCCTCGACGCCGTCAGAGCTCAGGCTGCGCGAGTACCTCGGTTCTCCGGCCCCCGTCATGGAGCGGATGGCCGGGGTCGAGGTGCTGGCGGTCCACGGTGCGCCGATCACCGACGAGGTCCTCGATGCCTCGCCCGAGCTTCGCCTCGTCGGGTGCGCCCGCGGCGGCCCCGTCAACGTCGATCGCGAGTCGCTGCGGGCGCGGGGGCTGACGCTCGTCAACACGCCGGGCAAGAACGCAGAGGCGGTAGCCGATCTGACCCTGGCGATGATGGTGATCCTTGCCCGCCAGTTGACCGCGTCCGAGCGCCACGTTCGCGGTGGACAGCGTGTGAACGACAACTGGGAAGGCGGGCGCTTCATGGGCGCCGACCTCCGCGATCACGTGCTCGGAGTGATCGGCTACGGGCAGATCGGCCAGCGGGTGGCCCAGCGGGCGCGCGCGTTCGGGATGGCCGTGATCGTGTACGACCCCTATGTCACGGCGGTCGATGCGGATCAGGCCGCCGAGCTGGAGGAGCTCCTGGGCCAAGCCGACTTCGTCTCGCTGCACGCGCGAGCGAGCGCGGAGAACGAGAACCTGATCGACGCCGCCGCACTGGCCGCGATGCGCCCCGGCGCGTATCTGGTCAACACCGCGCGCGAGACGCTCCTCGACGAGGCGGCGCTCGACGCCGCCCTGGCCTCGGGTCATCTGGCCGGCGCGGCGCTCGACGTCTTTACTCCGGACGCACCTGCGTACCTGTCACGCCACGAGAACGTCGTGCTCACGCCGCACATCGGCGGAGCCACGCACGACACCCTCCTCCAGGGCGCTCAGATGCTCGCGGAGGAGGTCGCCCGCTTCGCCGCGGGTGAGCCGCTCGAGAACGTGGTCGACGCCCCGGCGGTGAGCGCGTGAGCGACGAGTTGCTGCTGGCCATCGACGCCGGCACCGGGAGCTGCCGCGCTGTGCTGTTTGCCGTCGACGGCACCCAGGTGGCAATGGGCCAGCGCGAATACTCCCATTCTGAGTTGGCCGGGGTCCCGGGCTCCCAGGTGTTCGACACCGCGGCCAACTGGACGCTGATCTGCGAGTGCGTGCGCGACGCGCTCGCCGCCGCGCCCGGTGGCCCCGACGCGATCAGGGCCGTGAGCGCCACGAGCATGCGAGAGGGCATGGTCCTCTACGACGCCCGTGGCGACGCGATCTGGGCGTGCCCGAACGTCGACTCGCGGGCCGCCGATGAGGCGGCCGAGCTCGTGAGCTCGGGCGCTGCCCAGGAGATCTATGAGCACTCGGGCGACTGGGTGTCGATCACCGCCCCGGCGCGGTTTCGCTGGGTGGCGCGCCACGAGCCGGACGTGTTTGCCTCGATCGCCCACGTCGGCATGCTTGGCGACTGGATCCTCACCCGCCTGTCCGGCGAGTTCGTCACCGACCCGTCGCTCGGATCGAGCTCCGGCATGTTCGATCTGGCCCGGCGCGAATGGTCAGAGCGCGTGCTCGAGATCTGCGGGCTCGACCGGTCGCTGTTCCCACCCGTGGTGGATCCGGGCACGGTCATCGGCGCCGTCACCGAGACGGCCGCCGAGCAGACCGGGCTCCGGGCCGGGACGCCGGTCGTGGTCGGGGGCGCCGACACCCAACTGGCCCTCCTGGGGATCGGGGTGGGAGAGCCCGGACGCTTCACGATCGTCGGCGGGACGTTCTGGCAGCACACGATCGTGCTCGACGAGCCGCTGATCGATCCCGAAGGCCGACTGCGCACGCTCGCCCACACGGTTCCCGGACGATGGATGATGGAAGGGATCGGGTTCTACTGCGGGCTCGTCATGCGGTGGTTCCGCGACTCCTTCTGCGAGCTCGAGCGTGAGCAGGCCCGGCGCGAGGGGATCGACGTGTACGCGCTGCTCGAGCGGCGCGCGGCCGCGCTCGCCCCGGGCGCCAATGGCGTGTTCGGGATCTTCTCGAACGTGATGCAGGCCAACCGGTGGGTGCACGCCTCCCCCGGCTTCCTCGGCTTCGACATCGGCAACCCGCAGCGGGCCGGACGCAACGAGTGCTTCCGAGCCATCGAGGAGAGCGCCGCCTACGTCTCCCGCGGGCACCTGCGGATCGTCGAAGCGGTGGCCGGCCTGGCCGTCGGTGAGGCCGTGCTCACCGGAGGCGCCGCCAAGGGAACACTCTGGCCGCAGATCATCGCCGACACGTTGGCTCTCCCGGTACGGATACCGGCGGTCAAGGAGTCCACCGCGCTGGGAGCCGCGATCTACGCGGGTGTCGGCGCCGGCCTCTACGACGACGCGGTGGCGGCCGCCGCTCGGCTGGCGCGGTTCGAGCGGACGGTGGAGCCCGATCGCGACGCGGCGGCAAGCTACGACGAGCTGTACGACCGCTGGAGCGAGCTCTACCGGCGCTCGCTCGAGCTTTCCGAGGCGGGCCTGGTCAGGCCGCTGTGGCGAGCCGCCGGTACATGAGGAGATGACCCGAATGCCAGAACTCGACACGCACCTCGACGCGCACGGGAGCAAGGACTTCCGGGTCGGGGTCTTGCCACCCGATCCCGGCTTCTTCCTGAAGGGCTCGGGCGCCTATGACTGGGGGATGAAGAACCGCCTGGCGCGGATCTTCCGCCCCGACAGCGGCCGGACCGTGATGCTGGCCATCGACCACGGGTACTTCCAGGGCCCGACCCGCGGCCTTGAGCGCGTCGATCTCGACATCGCGCCGATCGCGCCGGCGGCGGACGCCCTGATGCTGACCCGCGGCGCGCTCCGGTCGAGCATCCCGGCCGCCTTCCTGGGCGGCGTGGTGATGCGGGCGAGCGGCGGCCCGAGCATCCTGCGCGAGTTGTCCGACGAGCGGCTCGCGCTCGACATCGAGGATGCCGTGCGCATGGGCGTGCACGCGCTCGCCGTGCAGGTGTTCGTCGGCGGCGAGCACGAGACCCAGTCGGTGCACAACATGACGCGGCTCATCGACGGTGGCTACCGCTACGGGATCCCCGTGCTCGGGGTGACCGCGGTGGGCAAGGATCTCGTGCGCGATGCCCGCTACCTCGGCCTGGCCACGCGGATCTGCGCCGAGCTGGGGGCGCAGTTCGTCAAGACCTACTACTGCGATTCAGGGTTCGAGCGCGTGACCGCCGGCTGCCCGGTGCCGATCGTGATGGCGGGCGGCAAGAAGCTGCCCGAGCGCGATGCGCTTCAGATGGCCTATCGGGCGGTGCAGGAGGGAGCGGCGGGCGTCGACATGGGCCGCAACATCTTTCAGAGCCGGGCCCCCGCCGCGATGCTCGCGGCGGTCTCGAAGGTCGTGCACGAGGACGCACGTCCCGATGAGGCATACGAGCTGTTCAGCGACCTTTCGCGAGAAGTGGCGCTCGCGTGAGAACCAAGGAGGAGATCGATGACTGACGTAGCTTCGCGCCCGCCCGAGGCGGGCGCCGAGCAACACACCGTGGCCGAGACCGAGCTCAAAGCCGGAGCTATCGGCCTACCGGGGGTGCTGATGCAGGGGGTCACGGCGATCGCGCCGGCGATCGCGGGCATGTTCACGATCCCGTTCATCGTGTCCAACGCCGGCGTGGCCGCCCCGCTGGCCTACCTGGGCGCGTTCGTGATCGCGCTGATGCTCGGCTACGTGCTCGCCCAGTTCACCAAGCACATGACCTCGACCGGCACTTACTACACGTTCGTGTCGAACTCACTCGGTGAGCGGTGGGGCTTCCTGGTCGCATGGACCTACCTGCTGTTCTATCCCGTGGTGGTGGCACAGGTGGGATCGTTCATGGGTTCCACCCTGCAGACCACGCTGGCCAGTGAGTACAGCGTCACCTTCCACTGGTGGTACTTCATGGTGTTCCTGATCGCGCTGGTGGCGTACACGGCCTGGCGCGGCATTGAGCTGTCCACCAAGCTGGTGGTGGTGCTCGGGATCACCGAGATGCTGATCGTGCTCGCGCTGGCCATCTCCGGGTTCATCGATCCGGGCAGCGGCGGCATCAACCTGCATTGGCTGAGCCCGGGTAACGCACCGAGCGGTCATGGGCTGTTCCTGGGGGTGGTGTTTGCGATCTTCGCGATCTCGGGCTGGGACGCCGCGGCGCCTCTGGGCGAGGAGTCCGAGGATCCGAAGAAGACGATCCCGCGCGGCGTGATGGGCTCGATCATCATCCTCGGCGTGTTCCTGGTCTTCGTCTCGTGGGGTCAGACCACCGGCTGGGGCACCAACCACCCGGGCTCGTTTGCCTCCTCGTCCGAGCTTCCGGCTTTCGTGCTCGGCCACCGGTTCTGGGGCGACGCGTGGGTGATCGTCCTGATCGCGCTGTTCAACTCGGCCATCGCGGTGGCGATCGCCACCACCAACTCGGCGACGCGGATCCTCTACGGGATGGCGCGTACGGGCGTGCTGCCGCGCCAGCTCACCACCGTACACAAGCGGTTCCGCACGCCGAGCACGGCGATCGCGGTACAGACCGTGATCAACGTTCTGCTCGGGATCGTGTTGCCGATCGCAGTGGGTGTGTCGAACGTGTACAACATCACCGGGACGTGGTTCACCTTCGCGCTGGCGCCGGTATACGCCGCGGCCAACGTCGGGCTGTACGTGTACTACCGGCGTAACTTCCGCTCCGAGCTGCACTGGTTCAAGCACATAGTGATCCCGATTGTCGGGACGATCGCGCTCGGCGTGGTCGTGTACGAATCGGTCAACCCGCTCCCGGCGTATCCGATCAGCCTGGCCCCGTTCATCGTGCTCGGCTGGATGGTGCTCGGCGTGGGGCTGCTCGTGTGGATGCTGACGAGCGGCCGCGAGAAGCTCTTGGCTCACGCCAAGGACGCGGTGCTCGAGCGGATCGAGACCCCGGAGGAGCACGCTGCCAAGCCCGAGTTCATTTGAGCCGGGGGCTCCGGTCGCGCCCGGCCCGCGCTTCGCGGGCCGGGCGGCGATCGTCACCGGCGGCGCCCAGGGAATCGGGAGGGCGATCTGCGAGAAGCTGCTCTCCGAGGGCGCCGCCGGCGTGATCTCCGTCGACCTGCAATCGGTCTGTGCCGAGGGCTGTGTTTCGGTCCTCGGCGACGTCGCCGACCCGGAGACGGCGCGGGCGGCGGTCGCGTTGTGCACCGAGCAGTTCGGCCGGGTGGATCTCATGGCCGCGCACACCGGCATCGCCGAGCCGCGGCCGCTGCTTCAGACCGATGATGCTCACTGGCGTAAGCACATGGCGGTGAACGTCGACGGTGTGTTCTGGTGCGTGCGCGAGGCCGCCCGGACGATGGTCGCGGACGGTGCGGGCGGCGCGATCGTCTGCACCGCCTCGATCAACGCCTGGCACGTCGAGGAGACGATGGCCGCGTACAACGTCAGCAAGGCCGCCGTCCACGCGATCGCCCGCTCGGCGGCGATCGATCTCGGTCGGCACGGGATCCGGGTCAACGCGGTGGCACCCGGGGTGGTCGACACCCCGATCGCGGCCCTCGTGGTCCACAACCCCGAGCTGGCGCCGGGATACTTGAAGACGATCCCGCTCGGGCGCTTCGGACTTCCCCGAGACATTGCCGATGCGGTTCTGTTCCTCGCCTCGGACGAGGCCGCCTACATCACCGGTCAGATGCTGGTGATCGACGGCGGTCAAACCCTGGGCATTACCGGCGACCTGGAGGTGGCGGCAACATGAGCACCGTGGGGTCCTTGCGCGAGCAGCTGCTCGAGCGCTACCGCGACCAGATCGGCCGCGGCCGTCACGAGGTGACGACGCCGGCGCTCCTGCTGGACCTGGATGTCGCGCGGCGCAACATCGCCGCTATGGCCGCCCGGTTCGAGGGGCTGCCCGCCGGCCTGCGTCCGCACATCAAGGTGCACAAGTGCGTCGAGCTGTCCCGGATGACCGTCGAAGCGGGGGCGATCGGCGTCGCCTGCGCCACCGCCTGGGAGGCCGAGGTCATGGCTCGCGGGGGCATCGCCGACGTTCTGGTTGCCAACCAGGTTGTGCAACCGGACAAGGTGGCCGTGGTCGCCGAGCTCGCCCGCGAGCACCGGATCACGGTGGCCGTCGACGATGTGCGAAACGTGGAGCAGCTCTCGCGGGCCGCCGAAGAGGCGGGGTCGTCGCTTGAGCTGTTGATCGAGATCGACGTGGGGATGGGGCGCTGCGGTGTGCGCACGGTTTCCGACCTCGTCCCGATCGCCGACCGGATCGCTGCGCTACCGCACGTGAGCCTGCGGGGAATCCAGGCTTACGAGGGGCATTGCATGCTCGAGCCCGACCCCGAGAAGCGCGTCCGCGACGCCTCGGCGGCCAACGCCCTGGCGATTGAGGGCGCGGATCTCCTCATCGCCCACGGGCACCCGGTCGCGGACATCTCGGCCGGCGGCACCGGCACGTACTTCATCGCCGGCGCCAATCCCCGGATCACCGAGGTTCAGGCGGGCTCGTACTCGCTGCTTGACCGCTTCCACGGCGATCTGGTCCCCGGCGGGTTCGAGGTGGCGATGACCGTGCTCGGCACGGTGATCTCGCGCCAGGGCGACACAGTCGTGCTCGACTGCGGGCGCAAGGCCGTGGGGATCGACTTCGTCACCCCGCCGCTCGTCGGCTACCCGGAGGCCGAGATCCGCTACTACGCCGAGGAGCACTGCCTGGCCGACTTTCCCGGCCCGCCGCCGCTCGACCTCGGTGACCGGGCGGAGGTGGTGGCTGGCTACGGGCCGACCACGGTCAACCTGCACGACGTGTTCCACGTGATCGAGGGCGGGGTGACCACCGACGTCTGGCCGGTGAACCCCCGGGGATCCGGTCCGCCGGCGTTCGTGTAGGACGCGGTCGCCTGGGCCGCCGCGATCGCCCGGGGTTCGCGGTTGCCGCTACCGCGGGTGCATCCCGCCGTCGAGCGAGATCACCTGATTGGTCAGGTAGGGGTTGCGGAGCATGGCCAGGGCGAGATCCGCGACCTCATCCGGCTGACCGAGGCGACCCACGGGCACGCGGGAGCGCAGCTCGTCGGGCTCGCCGGGCAGCATGCCGGTGTCGGTGATCAGCGCCGGCGCGATCGCGTTGACGGTCACGCCGTCGCCGGCCAGCCGGGTGGCCAGGAAGTGGGTCAGTCCATGCAGGCCGGCCTTCGAAGCCGCGTAGTGGGGTCCGACGATGCCGCCGGTGAACGCCGCGACCGAGGAGAAGAACAGCACGCGCCCGAACCCCCGGGCGCGCATCCCGGGGACCGTGTGCTGGGCGAGCAGGAACGGCGCGCGCAGGTTCACCGCGAGCATCTCGTCGAAGTCCTCGATCGAGATCTCCTCCAGGGCCTGTTGGCGTCCGAGGCCGGCGGCCGCCACGAGGATGTCGATCGAGCCCAGCTGCGGCTCGACCTCGGCGAGCAGTTCGGCCGGCGCCTCGGCGCGACGCAGGTCCGCGCCCACGGCCACCGCGTGGCCGCCTTGGGTGACCAGCTCGTCGGCCAGCTTCTGCGCGGGCTTGGCGTTGGCGCCGTAGGCCAGCGCCACCGAGGCGCCCCCGGCGGCCAGCCGGCGCGCGACGGCCTGGCCGATCCCGCCGCTGGCGCCGGTGACCAGCGCGACCTGGTTGCTGAACGGGTTGCCTTGGGCCATGGGCGGTATGGGTATGGATACCTAGTCCGTCTACGATTTGCGTCGCCGTGCCCCCGCACAAGCACCAGCAGCTGATGACGGCGGCCGTGGAGCGCGACGGGTCGGCACAGCAGGCGCTGCTCTCCGGGGATCGCGCCGCGGCGCGCCTGGCCTTTGCCGAGGCGGCCGAGCTCTACCGCCAGTCCTGGGAGGTGGCGCCGGCGAGCGCCTACGGGCGCCTGGTCGGGATGCTCAAGTCGGCGGTCCTCGCGGGCGCGGGCGACGAGGAGGCGCGCTATGTCCGGGGGGCGCTGGCGGACGCCGATCCCGCGTCGATCACCGCCGCCTACGCGCGCGGGCTGGCTGCGCTGATCCTGTCCGAGGACTCGGAGGCCTACGCCTGCGCCGAGACGATGAGCGCCGGCAACGAGGCGTTCGGGCGGACGGCGGAGGCAATCGAGGCGATCGCGGGCTCGGACCGTGAGCGCTTTGCCGCGGCGCTGGCCGCGATCGTGCACGACTTCGAGGCGCGCACCGAGCATCTCACC
>JAFAWR010000334.1 GCA_019241635.1 Solirubrobacterales bacterium | reverse complement strand
CGCATCGCCCGAGTATGTCGGCGGAGTCCCGACGGCCACGAACAACAGGCGGGCATGCTCGAGCGCCGGCGCCAGCTCGGTCGAGAAACGCAGCCGGTCCCGATTCGACACCACACACTCGGCCAACCCCGGCTCAAAGATCGGAATCTCACCCCGCTCCAGCCGCGCGATCTTCTCCGCGTCGATGTCGACGCAGAAAACCTCGCGGCCCAGCTGCGCGAAACCCGCGGCGGTGACCAAACCCACGTAACCAGTCCCGATCACCGCGATCGGCTCTCTCGACACTGCCATGGGTCCGGAGGGTAGCTACCCGGCCTTCATCAACGACGCCGCGATCGCGACCAGCTGGCGGTTGGTGATGTCGTCGGTCAGCGTGTTCGAGATCCAGTAGACCGCCTGGGGGGTCCGCCAGGCGACCAGGCTCAGCTTGCTGCCGTTGGCGAACAGCAGGAGCTGCTTGCCGCCCACCATCTTGGTGGCGCTCGGGCTGCTCAGAATCGGCGGGTCGAGCCAGGTGGTGCCCTGGACGCCGTAGTACTGGCCGAGGCCCGGGTTCATCACCAGGGTCATCCGGTAGGCGTAGTGGGCGACGCCGTGGCGGTCGTGCAGCAGGTAGGCGCGCGGATACTCGCCCGGCCCCGACCCGTACTCGAGCGGGCAGATGCTGGTGTTGACCGAGCAGTAGTTCGAGCCCGCCCTGATCAGCTTCGGGAAGTAGATCGGGATCCCGATCCTCCCGAGCGCGCCCGCCTGAGCCTTGCCATCGCTGACATCGGACATCAACCCCGGCGCGTTCGCGCCACCGCCACCGCCGCCACCCGGCTTTCCGCCGCCCGCCTTGGCCGCGGAGGCGGGCGCGCTCGAGGCCGGCGCCACGGCGCTCGGGGTCATGAACGCCTGGAAGGCAGCCTGCTCGGGGCCCGTGTCCGCGGTTACGTAACACGGGGTCTGAGCCGTTGCGCTGGCCACGCAGGGCAGCTCGATCGCCGGGAACGGGACCTGCTTGATCGTGTGACCGGCGGAAAACGCGACGAGGTCGAACAGGTTGATCAGCCCGTCGGTCGTGTGCAGATTGTGGTCCGTCGTCGCGTTGTGGCCAAAGATGTTCAACAGGGTCGCTTCCTCGGTGATGACCTGATCCTGGCTGAACTGGGACTTCGCCCAGCGAATGAAGTCCTGCTGGCGCGCGTTGCGAACGATGTCCGAGTCGGTGTGGCGGAAGCGCACGAATGACAGCGCGTCGGCCCCGCACAGCTTCTGATAGCCGGGCTGGATATCGATGCTCGAGTAGTCGGTGACCGCCGTGTTGTTGTAGTAGCGGTGATCGACGTCGGTGTAGACGCAGCCGATCGCGTTGATCATCTTCTCGAAGCCGCCGAAGCCGACGTCGATGACGTGGTTGACCTTGAGCCCCGGGAACACCTGCTGCTGGAGGATCTTCACCAGCAGGCCGGGTCCGCCGAAGTAGTAGGCGGCGTTCAGCTTGCCGGTGGCCAGCCCCCCGCCCTCGGGGATCTGCACCCTGAGGTCACGCGGGACCGACAGGAGGTTGATCGTCTTCGAGCTCGGATCGAGGCGGACGAGCATCATCGTGTCGGTGTTGACGTCCCGGAATGGCGTCCCGGCGCGATGGTCGGAGCCGACCAGGAGGATCGTCTGCGGACTGCCCGGGTTGGGAACGGTGACCGACGGCGAGGACTTGAACGCGGGCGTCGCGTCGATGTACTGGGTGATCTGCCTGACCTGGAGCAGGGCGGCCACCGCGGTGGTCGCGGCAGCGAAGCCGATCACCATGACGGCCGCCACCAGGGCCCGCCACAGCATGCCGCCGCGCGTGCTCGGGATCAGCCTCACGTGCGTCCCCCCTCGATCGCGGTCAGTCCGCCGCGCCCGTCCTCGGCCGCGACCTGCCCGCTCTCGGCGACCGCGCCGTCGGCCGGCGCGGGCCGCTCGAGCCAGATCGGCAGCATGCGCACGAAGCTGACCAGCGAGCGGCGGTACCGGGCCATCGAGGAGACCGACACCCACTCCTCGGGACCGTGGTGCCCGGCGCCGTCGGGCCCGAACTCGACGGCCGGGATGCCCGCGCCCATGAAGGCCACGGCGTCGGAAGCTCCGTCGCGCCCCACGCTCAGGACCTCCTGGTCGGGGACCGCGCGAGCCACGGCGTCACGCAGCGCGCGTACATACGGGTTTGACCGCGGCACGCTGACCGGTGGGAAGATGAAGTGCTTGGTGATCTTGGCCTCGCCGATCCGCCCGATCTGGGCCATGATCTCGTCGGGATCCTGACCGGGCAGGAAGCGGATGTCGACCGCCATGCGGCAGCTGTCGGGGACCTTGTTGAGGGCGTCGCCGCCTTCGATCCGGCCCAGGTTGATCGACGGCCGGTCGAACATCTCGGAGGACTGGCGGGAGAACGGCAGCGATTCGATCGCGCGGAACACGTCGATCGCCTTGAGCACGGCGTTGTCCCCAAGCCAGGGCGTCGAAGAGTGCGCGGCCCGCCCGGTGACCTCGATCAGCATGGCCAGGACGCCCTTGGCCTCCACGCCGATGTGCAGATTGGTCGGCTCGCCGGTGATTGCGAAGTCCCCGCCGAGGCCGCGGCTGACCACGCCGTCGGTCGAGCGCTCCTCGATCTCCTCTGATTCCTCATCGGGCACGCAGACCAGGCGAACCCGGACCGCGCTCTGCCGCTCGACGTCCTTGAGCGCGCACATCATCGCCGCCAGCCCACCCTTCATGTCATAGGCGCCCCGGCCGATCAACCGGTCGCCCTCGAGCCGTGGGTGGAACTGGTCGGGCTGGGCCGGCACCACATCGAGATGCCCGTGGAACACCACGCAGGGGTGATCCCCTTCCTCGGGCGGGGGGCCGACCTCCGCCACGAGGACGGGCAGCCCGTTGTGATCGTGGTGGCGCACCTCGATGTCGCGGGATTCGAGCCACCCCTTGACGAATCCTGCCGCCGCGACGATCTCCTCCGGCTTGGAGGTGTCGTAGGAGATCAGCCGCTCCGCCAGAGTCAGCTCGTCGATCACAGCCCTTGAGGATAGGCCGAGACGGCCCCGACGGTGAAAGCTAAGAACCGCCCTCAGCGATGCTCAGAAAGGTCTCGAGACGGTTCTTGTCGCGCTCCGCCACCCGGCGCTTCTCGGTGTCGTCGCCGGCCGATTCAAGCTCCCGTTCGGCCTGCTGGAGACGCTCGCGCAGCGAGCCGGCATCGAGGTCATTCGGCGCATGCGCCTCCTCGACCAGGATCAGCGCCCGGTTCTCAGCCACCTGGAGATAGCCCTCGGCCTGGGCGAAGCGCACGCACTCGCCCTCGGTCTTGTACAGGCGCAGCTCGGTCGGGTCGAGCATGGCCAACAGCGGCTGGTGGTGGGCGAGGACGCCGATCGACCCGACCGCGGTCCTCGTCGAGACCATCTCGACCTCGTCGTTGAAGACCTCACCTTCGGGCGTCAGGACCTCGACCCGGAACTTCTCGTGCGCCACGAGAGGCTACTTGTCCTCGTCGTCGTCGTCCGAATCCGACTCTGCCTCGGAATGGGAATCAGAATCGGAATCTTTCTCGGAGTCGGAGTCGGAGTCGTCGCCT
>JAFAWR010000195.1 GCA_019241635.1 Solirubrobacterales bacterium | reverse complement strand
TGATCGGTGTTTCGCGGGCCATGGACATGGTTCTCACCGGGCGGGGGGTTGGCGCTGACGAGGCGCTGGCGATGGGTCTGGTGAACAGGGTGGTCCCGGATGGTTCGAGCCTCGCCGCGGCTCAGGCGCTGGCGGGCGAGCTGGCGGCCTTCCCCCAGACCTGCCTGCGGGAAGACCGGCTTTCTCTCCTGGAGCAGGACGGATTGGATGAGCCGGCCGCGTTGGCTAACGAGTTCGGGCACGGGGTCCGGTCGCTGGCGGACGTAGCCGCCGGGCTCGAGCGTTTCCGGTCGGGCGCCGGCCGCCACGGCTCGTTTTCCTAGGGCCTGGTCGAGAAACGCAAGCATGGGTGTCGTTTCTCGACCAGGCTCCGGGTGAGCGATTAGTTTTCGCTGGAAGGATGGTCTGAGCACCAATGGCCCTCGTCTGCTTACACGGCCCGCTTCGCGAACTTGCCGGAGGACGCGCGACGCAGCAGGTGAGCGGCGCCGACGTCCAGACGGTCCTGCGGGGCCTCGAGGACCTGCACCCCTCGGTCTGCGGGTGGATCCTCGACGAACGCGGGACGATCAGGCGCCACATCAACGTATTCGTCAACGGCGAGCGCGGCGGAGAAGGTACGTCGGTGAGCGCCGGCGACCGCCTCGAAGTGCTGCCCGCGATCACGGGAGGAACATGACCGAGCTGCTCGTGGGATCCAAGAAGGGCCTGATCGTGCTGGAGGGCGATCCGGGCGCGGGAGAGCCGTTCGCGGTGCGCTGCCGGGCCTTCCCGGGCGAGCCCGTGGACTTCGCGATGCGCGACCCGGCCTCCCGCCGAATCTTGGCCACCGTGACCTCGCCGTTCTACGGCCCCAAGATCTGGTTCGCCGACGATCCGGCCGGCGAATGGACCCAGGCCGAGGGCGTCGCCCTGCCCGAGGGTAGTGAGGAGGCGCTCGAGCGGATCTGGGTGATCGTGGCCGGCGACGGCGGATCGCTGTACGCCGGCGGCGACCCCGGCGTGCTGTTCGAGAGCCGCGACGGCGGCCAGTCCTGGGAGCTCAACCGCGCGCTGCGACAGCGCCGCGTCGATGAGGACTGGCAGCCGGGAGGCGGCGGCCTGTGCCTGCACTCGATCGTGCCGTGGCCCGGCGAGCCCGACCGGCTCTCGCTGGCCGTGTCGGCCGCCGGCGTCTGGCACACCGACGACCATGGCGAGACCTGGAGCCAGGGGAACCGGGGCATCCTCGCGCGGTATCTGCCCGAGGAGGCCCGCGAGGGCTCGAGCCAGCTGTGCGTGCATCGCATGGAGCGGGCCGCCCGCCGGCCTGAGCGGATGTTCATCCAGTTCCACGGCGGCGTCTACCGCTCCGATGACGCCGGGCGATCCTGGAGCGCGATCGGCGAGGGCCTGCCCTCGGACTTCGGCTTCCCGCTCACCACCGACCCGAGCGACCCCGACAGCGCCTACGTGATCCCTCTGCGCGGCGACTTCGACCGGGTCATGCCCGACGGCCAGGTCCGCGTGTACGAGACCCGCGACGGCGGCGCCAGCTGGACGCCCCGGGGCGAGGGCCTGCCCGACCACCAGGCCTATCTGACCGTCCTGCGGCGCGCCTTCGACCGGGCCGGCGAGGGCGAGGGGCTCCAGCTGTACTTCGGGGCCACCTCGGGCGACGTGTTCGGCTCGGGCGACGCCGGCGAGAGCTGGTTCACCGCAGCCAGCCGTCTGCCGCCGGTGTTCTCGGTCACGGCAACCGCTTAGCCCAGCCCAGCAGCCGGTCCACCTCCTCCTCGGTCAGGCCGACCGCCGGGTCGGTGGTGATCAACAGCGTGGGCGCCGGGCGCTCGGCGGCCCAGGAAACGCAACGATCGTCGTGGGCGTCGTCGATCCAGGCCACCGGGCGGGACGGGTCGACGTGGCGGTCGATCGCCCCGAGCTTCCAGTGGGCCTGGGCCGGCCGCTCTGAGGGATCGAAGACCACATGGGGGAGCGGGCCGTCCAGGCCCAGCGCCAACGGCAGGTAGTCGTTGGCCTTCTCCTCCCATCCGGTGCACCAGGCCAGCTCGAACGCCTCGCCCAGCCGGCGCAGGTGCTCGCCGGTCCTAACCGAGAGGTAATGCGTGATCCCGTCGACCAGCTGGTACCGTCCGGCGGGCGGGGCGCCGTGATCGAAGCCGAACAGCGAGATCACGCCGTCGACGTCGATCAAGAGCAGGGGCCGGTCGGTGGTCATGACTGGCCGGATGCTGTCACGGGTACGTAATTGTCCGTAGCGGGTGTCCAGGGCCCCTCAAGCCGCGTCGCCGGGCTGCCGAGACAGTTCGTGAGGCAGAACCGCCCGCCCCGATCCAGGAACCACATTGACCTCTTTCATCGGCATCTTTCTCGCACTCCTGTGCGCGCTGACCACCAACGTAGGCTTCCTCTATAAGCATCGGGGAGCCTGCGCGGCCCCGTCGGTGAACATGCGCCGGCCGCTGCAGTCGGCCAAGGCCCTGTTCGCCTCGCCGCTGTTCACGATCGGTTGGGTGATCGGCGCCGGCGCGTGGGTCTTCCACGTTGCCGCGATGTCGGTGGCTCCGCTGTCGCTCGTGCAGGCGGTCCTGGCCGGCGGGATGGTCATGCTGGCGATCATGGCCGAGCAGATGCTCGGCTGCTCGATCGGCCGGCGCCAGTGGATCGGGCTCGGGCTCACCGCCTTCGGCCTGATGCTCCTGGGCTTCACCCTCCCGGCCACGCACGGCGCGCACTCGCACGCCTCAACTCCCGGCATGATCGGGTTCGAGGCCGTGCTGATCGCCGCTGGCGGCCTGCTGATCATGGGCCCGCACGTCGGCGCCCCCGAGGAGCACCACGGGTACATGCTGGGCGCGGCGGCCGGGATCCTGTTCGGCGTCTCCGACGTCGCGATCAAGGCGCTATCGGGCATGGTGGCCGCATCGGGGCCGCTCGGCCTGCTCACGCCCGTTACGCTGGTCTGCTTGGTCGCCTCGGTGGCCGCCTTCTACGCCTCGGCCAAGGGGCTGCAGGACGGCGATGCCGTCCCGGTTATCGCGGTCACCGGCACCGCCGCCAACGTGGCCGGCATCGTCGGCGGGTTCATCGTGTTCGGCGATCCGCTGCCCGCCAGCCCGGTCTCGCTGGCCGTCCAGTGCCTCGCCTTCGGCCTGGTGGTCGGCGCGGCGTGGCTTATGCCGGCGCCCGTACGCGCCACCGGCCCGGCGGCCGTAGCGCCGGCCGCGGCGTAGTCCGGGACCCCGGACACT
>JAFAWR010000192.1 GCA_019241635.1 Solirubrobacterales bacterium | reverse complement strand
CGCGAGCGCCGGCCGTGCAGTCGGCCGGTGTAGCGGGCATCATGTCGCGGGGGCATCCGATGAAAGACGGCTCACCAGCACTGCGAGACAGGCCGGCCGCACGCCCGACCCCGGGGCGGCTGCGGGTGGCGCGTGGCGGGCCGGTGCAGCCGCACCATCGCCGCCGCCGGGCCGGCGCGCTGGCGGCGCTCGCGGGCGTGGCGCTGATCGTGGGCGTCGTGGTCGGCGCCGGGGGCGGCGGGCCGGCGCACGGCCTCCCTGCCGGGCCGGCCGGCTATTTCGGGCGCCTCCAGACGCTCGCCGGCTCCGGCGCCGGGTCGTTCGCCGCCACGCAGCGGTCAGCGGAGAACGCGGCGATCGATCGCACGCTGACCTACACCCCGTACGTCCGCGTCGCGGGATCCCAGCATCGCGAGATCGCGCTGACCTTCGACGACGGTCCGGGTCCCTACACGCCACAGATCCTCTCGATCCTGCAGCGGGCCAACGTGCCGGCGACGTTCTTCGAGGTCGGAGTGCTGGAGAAGTACTTCCACGATTCGACCGCCGAGATCGTCGCGCGGGGCTATCCGGTGGGCGATCACACCGAGTCCCATGCGCCGATGTCGAAGCTCTCGCCTGCCGATCAGCAAGCCCAGATACTGACCCAGACCTCGCTGATCGGTAATTACGGGGCGCCGTTTCCGCGGCTGTTCCGTCCGCCGTACGGGCTCTGGAACACCGCCACGCTCGCGCTGTTGCGCAAGTACCGGATGCTGATGGTGCTCTGGACCGTGGACACGAGCGACTATCGGCGGCCGGGCGTCCAGGCGATCGTCAGCTCGGCCGTCTCGGGCGCCCGTCCCGGGGCGATCATCCTGATGCACGATGCGGGCGGCAACCGCACGGAGACGGCCGAGGCGCTGCCGCGGATCATCGCGGCCCTGCGAGCGAGGGGCTATCGGCTGGTCACGGTTCCTCGGCTGCTGCTGGACAACCCCGCTCCGGTCAGCCAGCCGGTCGCGGCGCTCAGCGGCTCGGGCGGCTAGCGCAACGCCGCTTCCCCGCGCCCGGCGCTCCGGGCGCTCCGCGGACCCGTCTTGGCGTCTAGTTGGGGAGAAAACTCCTCAAGTCCCGGGGCCGAGCGTACGACACGAGTGGGAGGCCGGTTCGTCAAGACAAGGGATCTGCAGATGGCGAGAGCCGATCGGGACAGGACGATCGATAGAAGGGCGCAGGGGGGGTCGCGGCGCGGCGAGAACGGCCACGATCCCGAGCAGTCGCTGGAGCGGCGTGCGCTGCCTCGCCGCGAGCACGATCGCCTGCGTTTGATCGTCTCGGACCCGGACCCGCTGGCCCGGCGCGTCGTGCGGGACTCGCTGACGCTGGGGGAGGGCTTCGTCGTCGTGGCCGAGGCCAAGGACGGAGTCGAGGCCGTCGAGCTGGCAACCCACTACCGGCCGGAGCTGCTGCTGACCGAGGTCGGACTCCCGCGCCAGGACGGGATCGCGGCCTGCCGCCAGATCGTGGAACGTGCGCCTGAGGTGCGGGTGGTGATGTTCTCGGTCCCGCAGCCGCGGCAGCTCGAGGTTGCGGCGATGTTGGCGGGGGCCAGCGGCTTCCTGTCGAAGAACTCGAGCATCGAGTCGACGGTCCAGGCGCTGCGGTCGGTGGCCGGAGGCGATGCCGCGATCTCCCGCTCGTTCACCATGCACTTGATCGAGCTGCTACGGCAGATGCCGGTCGACGGAGCCGGGATGCGGCCGGTGAAGAGCAATCTCACCAGCCGCGAGTGGGAGGTCCTCGATCTGCTGTGCTCGGGCGCGAGCACGCGCGACATCGCCCAGCTGCTCGTCCTCACCGAGGACACCGTCTACAGCCACGCCAAGAGCATCCTGCGCAAGCTCGGGGTCCGCTCTCGGCGAGAGGCGGTCGCCGAGGCGGCGCGGCTCCGCAAGGCCGGGCTCACCTAGCCGTACCCCGGCGCCGCCGGCGCGAAGCGCCCGCAGCCGAGTGGCGACCGACCCGAATCGCACCAAATCGTCCACACCCCCGGTCGTTTTCAGGGGCGGTTCCGCTAGCCATCACGTCGTGGCACCGGGGCGCACCCACCCCTGCAAACGGGAGCACGCGTGCGCGATCGTGTCGATTGTCCCCCCGCCCGCCGTCGCGCGTTAGCCGCCCCGACTCGGTATCGGCGGTGGAATTCCCCCCCGTGCGATTGGTGAGTTATTTCCCCGGTAGGGGGTGAGCGATTCGCGATTTCGCCCTCGGCGCGCGCTGTACCTTCGCTGGCGCTTGACCAGTTCGACGGCTCGCCGGTGCTGATGGGGCTGCGGCGGCGGATGTCCGGATGGATCTGGACCGACGACCAATCAGGGGGAAGCATGACCAGCAGCGATCGCCGAGCTGCAACGGCAGATCCGGGCGGCACCCAGCTCGACCAGGAGCTCGCGGACCTCTCGACCGGAGCGCGCCCGCGAGTGACGGTCGTGGTTCCGACGCTCAACGAGGCCGCCAACCTGCCTCACGTCCTGACGCGGATCCCTGAGTCGGTCGACGAGCTCGTGCTGGTCGACGGACACTCCGTCGACGACACGATCGCGGTCGCGCGGACGCTTCGCCCGGAGGTGCGCGTGGTGATGCAGAACGGACGCGGCAAGGGCAACGCCCTAGCCTGCGGGTTCGCCGCCGCGACCGGCGAGATCATCGTGATGCTCGACGCGGACGGGTCCACCGATCCGGCGGAGATACCCCAGTTCGTGGCCGCGCTAATCGCCGGCGCTGACTTCGCCAAGGGCTCGCGCTTCCTGCCCACCGGCGGCAGCGTCGACATCACGCCGCTTCGCAAGGCCGGCAATCAGGTTCTGTGCGGCGCCGTGAACCTCCTCTTCGGAACTAGCTACACGGACCTCTGCTACGGCTACAACGCTTTCTGGCGCCGTTGCCTGACGCACATGCACGTCAGCTGCGACGGGTTCGAGGTCGAAACCCATATCAACGTTCGGATCGCGCGCTCGGGCTTGCGGGTGGCAGAGGTGCCTTCCTATGAGCGGGAGCGACTGCACGGCGTCAGCAAC
>JAFAWR010000377.1 GCA_019241635.1 Solirubrobacterales bacterium | reverse complement strand
CGGGCGATCGCCGAGCGCTATGGCCTCGATCACCTCGACCTCGGCATCTTCAAGGTCGACATGTCGGCGGTCAACCTGTTGAGCGCCGCCGCGGCCAAGCGCTACGGCGCCGTGCCCGTCTCCTACATCGACGAGCACACCGTGCTGCTGGCCATGTCGGATCCGGCCAACGTGCTGGCGGTCGACGACGTGGCGCTGCTGACCCACCTTGACGTCCGCCCGGCGGTCGCCTCGGCCGAGGACATCATCGCGCTGATCACGCGGATGAACCGCTTCGAGGACGCGGTCGCGGAGGCGGTCGAAGAGGGTGAGTCGCTGGCCTACGAGGAGGTCGTCGACCTCAAGGAGACGGCCGACGACGCGCCGGTCATCAAGCTCGTTCACTCGATCATCGCCCAGGCCACCGAACGCGGCGCCTCCGACATCCACTACGAGCCCCAGCCCGACGCCAGCGGGCGCGCCGCGCGCGAGATGCGGGTGCGCATGCGCGTCGACGGCGTGCTCACCGAGGCGACCACGGTGCCCAAGAAAATGGTTCCGGGCGTGGTCTCGCGCATCAAGATCATGGCCGACCTCGACATCGCTGAGCGGCGCATCCCGCAGGACGGGCGCGTCGGCTTGACCATCGACGGCCGCCATGTCGACGTGCGCGTGGTCACGATCCCCAGCGTTCACGGCGAGGGCGTGGTCATGCGCATCCTGGATAAGGAGAGCATCCGCCTCGAGCTCGACAAGCTCGGCTTCCAGGAGCAGGAGCTCGAGCGCTTCCGCCGCGCCTTCACCAACGCCTACGGCTGCGTGCTGACCACCGGTCCGACCGGGTCGGGTAAGTCGACCTCGCTGTACGGCGCGCTCCAGGAGCTCAACACGCCGGAGAAGAACATCATCACGATCGAGGACCCGGTCGAGTACCAGATCGGGGGTATCACCCAGGTCCAGGTCAACAACAAGGCAGGTCTCACCTTCGCCGCGGGGCTGCGCTCGATGATGCGCGCCGACCCGGACATCCTGATGGTGGGCGAGATCCGCGACCCCGAGACGGCGCAGATCGCCATCGAGGGCGCGCTGACCGGCCACATGGTGCTCTCGACGCTGCATACCAACGACGCTCCGTCGGCGATCACCCGTCTGGTCGAGATGGGCATCGAGCCGTTCCTGGTCGCCTCGGCGATCGACTGCGTGGTCGCCCAGCGCCTGGCCCGGACGCTGTGCGCGCACTGCAAGAAGCGCACGCTGATCGAAGCCGAGGTGCTCCGGGACCATGGCTTCCCGGCCGAGTTCCCGATCGAGGCTTACGAGCCGGGCGGCTGCGTTCGCTGCGGCGGCATGGGCTATCGGGGCCGGATCGGCCTCTACGAGGTGATGGTGATGAACGAGGAGATCCGCTCGCTCGCCCTCCAGCGCGCCTCGGCCGATCAGCTCGGCGCCGCGGCCGTGCGCAACGGCATGCGCCGGTTGCGCGAGGACGGCCTCGACAAGGTCAAGCATGGCCTCACCTCGGTGGCCGAGATCGCCCGCGTGACCGGCACGGGCGGCGGCTGAAGCGGGCACCTGGGCCAGGAAGGCGTCCAGCCCCGGCCAGAGCAGTAAACGGAGTCGGCCCGTCTGCCGATACATCCCCGAACTTCTCGAACCCAAGGACGGATTAGGAATGCAACTCGATTTCGCCGACGTGTTGCTCGAGGTCATCGACCGCCGGGCCTCCGACCTGCACATCACCGCCGGGGCACCCCCGACGGTGCGCGTGCGCGGTCGCCTGGTCCCGATGGAGGGCTTCCCGGTCCTCACTCCCAACGACACGCGCGAGATCGTCTACTCGATTCTGTCCGAGGGCCAGCGCCAGAAGTTCGAGAACAACTGGCAGCTCGACTTCGCCTACCAGATCCCGGGGCGCGCCCGCTTCCGGGTCAACGCGTACATGCAGCGCTCCGCCGTCGGCGCCGCGCTGCGTCTGATCCCGTTCGACGTGGTGCCGCTCGAGCGCCTCGGACTGCCGGCCGCGGTGGCTGAGTTCGCCAACCGGCCGCGCGGGCTGGTCCTGGTGACCGGCCCGACCGGATCGGGCAAGTCGACCACGCTGGCCTCGCTGATCGACGTGATCAACGCCACGCGCGAGGAGCACATCATGACGGTGGAGGACCCGATCGAGTTCCTCCACACACACAAGAAGTGCATCGTCAACCAGCGCGAGCTCGGCTCCGACGCCGTCAGCTTCGCCGAGGCGCTCAAGGGAGCGCTCCGCCAGGACCCCGACGTAATCCTGGTCGGCGAGATGCGCGACATGGAGACGATCGGCACCGCGATCACGGCGGCCGAGACCGGCCACCTGGTGTTCGCCACGCTGCACACCCAGGACACGCCCCAGACCATCGACCGCATCATCGATGTATTCCCGTCGGAGCAGCAGGGCCAGATCCGCGCGATGCTCTCGGTCGCCCTGCAGGGGATCATGACCCAGATGCTGCTGCCGACCGCCGACGGTGCCGGCCGCTGTGTCGCCGCCGAGGTGCTGGTGCCGACGCCGGCCGTCCGCAACCTGATCCGAGAGTCCAAGACGCATCAGATCTATTCGGTGCTCCAGACCGGCGCCTCGCACGGCATGCAGACGATGGATGCCGCGCTCGCCCAGCTGGTGCGCGCCGGCAAGGTCAACCGTCAGCTCGCCGAGTCCCGCTCGCATTCCGTCGAGGAGTTCCGCCGGCTCATCGCCGGCGCCGGCGGTGGCGGCGGCTACCAGATGGCGGCATAAGCCATGGCCACGTACGTCTTCAAGGCGATGGACCTCGCCGGCATTCAGGCCAAGGGCGAGGTCGAAGCCGAGTCCAAGCAGGCGGTCGCCGAGCAGCTCAAGGAGCGCGGCCTGGTCGTCGTCGACATCGCGGCCAAGTACCGCTCCAAGGAAATCAACCTGGAGCTGTTCTCACGTGTGAACGCCAAGGACCTGGCGGTGGCCTCGCGGCAGCTCGCCACGATGGTCACCTCGGGCATGTCGATCATGCGCGCGCTCCAGGTGCTGGAGACCCAGAGCGAGTCCAAGCTGCTGAAGGAAACGATCGCCGCCGTGCGTCGCGACGTCGAGGCCGGCCTGCTCCTGTCCGACGCCATGGGTCGCCATCCACGGGTGTTCGGACCGCTGTACGTCGCCATGGTGCGCGCGGGGGAGACCGGCGGTGTGCTCGAGGAGTGCCTCATGCGCGTGGCCGATCAGCTCGAGAAGGACGCCGCGCTGCGCCGTCAGGTGCGAGCCGCGATGGTCTACCCGGCGATCGTGATCACCTTCGCGGTCACCGTGTTGCTCGCCCTGGTGGCCTTCCTGATCCCAGTGTTCGTCGGCGTGTTCAAGCAGTTCCCCGGCAAGCTTCCCGCGCTCACCCAGTTCATGGTGAGCTTCTCGCACCTGGTCACTCACCAGTGGTACCTGCTGATCGTGTTCCTCGGGGCGAGCATCGGCGGCTTCATCGCGATGAAGCGAAACCAGGCCGCCCGCGACCGGTGGGACGCGTTCAAGCTGCGCATCCCGATGAAGATCGGCGAGGTCGTGCAGAAGGTGGCCATCGCCCGCTGGTCGCGCACCCTGTCCGCGCTGACCTCGGCCGGCGTGCCGATCATGCAGGCGATCGAAATCACCGGCAAGACCGCCGGCAACGCGGTGATCGAGAAGTCGATGGGCGACGTGATCACCTCGGTCAAGTCCGGCGGCACGATCTCCGCGCCGTTGCGCGACTGCTCCGCGTTCCCGCCGATGGTCGCCCAGATGGTCGGGGTCGGCGAGGAGACCGGCGCGCTTGACACGATGCTGGCCAAGATCGCGGACTTCTATGACTCCGAGGTGGAGGCCGCCGTCAAGGCGCTCACCTCGATCATGGAGCCGGTGATGATCATCTTCGTCGGCGGCATCGTCGGGGTGATCGTCATCTCGATGTACCTGCCGCTGTTCTCGATCTACAACTCGATCAAGTAGCCCGCTCGCCGGCGCCGGTTCGCGCTCTATCGTTGGGAGCGTGTCCACCGGCGGTTCTCAGCGCTCCGATCGCGGCGACGACGAGTCCGCTCGCGATTCGGGCCTCGGTCGCGGGGGCCAACCCCGGGGCTCGCAGCATCCGTCGCCGCCCGCCGAGGGTAAATGGCGCGGCATCCTCGGTCAGGTGCGCGGGCTGCTGGCCCGCCGCCGGGGCGCGCGCCGGCGTGCCTAGCGCCCCTCGTCGCCGGCGCCGGGCGGGTTCGTGGCGGCCGGCCCGGGTATCTTCCGAGGCGATGAGCGCCACCTCAGACGATTCCCGCACGACCTGCACACCCTGTCGCGGCACCGGCAAGCTGACCTCTGGACTTGGTGGAACGCCGCACGAGGTCACCTGCCCGTGGTGTGGGGGCACCGGCGAGTTCCAGCCGGGGAGTGACGCGCAGGCCACGCCGGCGGAGACGCCCGATATCGGCGCCTAAATTCGCGCTCGCACAAACGTCCAAACCCATAATTCTCTGCGGGCGGCATGTCGATACATGCCAGGCCAGAGTCACTGCGGTGCCAGGGGCAAACCGTCCGCGAGGGCGAGACGCAAAGCCACGGACCTCTCAACGGATAGAGAGGAAGCCGGGTTACCACCAATAGGGACGTGACGTTGTCATGGATGACCGATTGGGGCCTTGGATCTGGCGCACAGACCCAATCAAAATCCCAGGAGGGCTCCATGCTTCATACGCTGCGCCGTCGCGCCGAGGACGAGAAGGGCTTCACCCTGATCGAGCTCCTCGTCGTAATCCTGATCATCGGCATCCTGGCCGCGATCGCTCTGCCCGCTTTCCTGGGCCAGCGCGAGAAGGCGCAGGACACCGAGGCGAAGACCGCTGTTCGTACGGCGGCCACCGCCATGAAGACGTACTACACCGACAACCAGACTTATGTCGGTGCCACGCCAGCCGAGCTCGTGAAGATCGAGCCGTCGCTGGCGCAGGGCCAGGGATCGACGCTCGCCGTGACGAGCCCGAC
>JAFAWR010000362.1 GCA_019241635.1 Solirubrobacterales bacterium | reverse complement strand
CGGACATCTACTCGCTGGGTTGCGTGCTCTACGAGATGCTCGCCGGCAAGCCGCCGTTCATGGCCGACCTGCCGGCCGCCGTCATGCATCAGCACGTGCGGGTTGCCCCCAGGCCACCGCGCGAGCTCAACCCGGCGATCCCGGCTGCGCTCGACGCGCTGGTCCTGCAGATGCTCGCCAAGGACCCCGCCGACCGGCCGCAGACCGCGGGCGAGGTGCGCGATCGCCTGGCCAACTTCGAGACTGAGACCGCGCCGACGAAGCCCCTGCCCGCGGCCGACGCCGCGATTTACGCGGCCGCGGCGGCTGCCGAGGTTCCGCAGATGGCCGCGGTCCCGCAGCCCGCCACGCCAGCGCCGGTCCCGACGCCGAGCCCGACGACGCCGATCCCGACGACGCGCGCCCTACCGCCGCCCCGCCGCCGGGGTCGCGGCGGACCCTTCGCGCTGCTGGCCGTGCTCGCGGTGCTGTTGCTGGGCGCCGCGGTGGCCTATGCGCTGGCCGGTGGCGGCACGAGCCGATCGAACACGAGCTCGCAGCGATCGCAGCCGTCGACCCCGGCGAGCAGATCGTCAGCCACCGCGAGCTCGCACGCGAGCTCCACGCCGAGCCACAGCACGAGCACAAGCACGAGCGCGAGCACGCCGACCAACTCGACCTCGACCACGACGACCACAACGACCACCACGACGACTGCGAGCACCGGCACGAACAGCACCGGCGGCACTTCGATCCCTCCGGGCCAGGGCGGAACGCCGCCCGGCCAGGCCAAGAAGGGCAAGAAGAAGAAGTGAGCCGCTCAGCCAGGCGCCCGAGTCCGCTCGATGGCGCGTCGGCCGGCTTCACAGCCACTGAAAAATCTGTCATAATCTTAGTCGTACAGACTTAGATTTCGAACTGAGAACGCCTATGCAACCTGACCGATTCACGATCAAGTCCCAGGAAGCGCTGCAAGCCGCCCAGCGGCTGGCCGACGAGCGCCGCAACCCCCAGACGATGCCCGAGCACCTGCTCGCCGTGCTGCTCGAGCAGGACGGCGGGATCGTGGTGCCGGTGCTGCGCAAGCTGGGCATCGACCCGAGCGCCGTGCGCCAGACCAACGGAGGCGCGCTCGACGCGCTCCCCAAGCTCCAGGGCTCCGGCAGCCCCGAGCCGGCCGGTGGCTCGACCGAGCTCGTCCAGATCCTTCGCGACGCTGAGAAGGAGATGCGCGAGCTGAGCGACGAGTACGTCTCGACCGAGCATCTGATGCTCGCCATCGCGGCCCAGCCCGGCGAGGCCGGCCGCGTGATGCGCAGCGTCGGCGCCACCCGCGATCAGCTGGCCAAGGCGCTGGCCGAGGTCCGCGGCAGCCATCGCGTGACCGACGAGAACCCCGAGGACAAGTACCGGGCGCTCGAGCGCTTCGGACGCGACCTGACCGAGGCCGCCGGGCAGGGCAAGCTCGACCCGGTGATCGGCCGCGACGACGAGATCCGCCGCGTGATCCAGGTCCTCAGCCGACGCACTAAGAACAACCCCGTGCTGATCGGCGAGCCCGGCGTCGGCAAGACCGCGATCGTCGAGGGGCTGGCGCAGAGGATTGTCAGTGGCGACGTCCCCGAAAGCCTCAAGGACCGGCGGCTGGTCGCGCTCGACCTGAGCGCGATGGTGGCCGGCTCCAAGTATCGCGGCGAGTTCGAGGACCGGCTCAAGGCCGTGCTCAAGGAGATCGCCGACGCCAAGGGCCAGATCATCGTGTTCATCGACGAGCTGCACACGATCGTCGGGGCCGGGGCGGCCGAGGGCGCGATGGACGCCGGCAACATGCTGAAGCCCATGCTCGCCCGGGGCGAGCTCCGCGCCGTCGGCGCGACCACCCTGGATGAGTACCGCAAGCACATCGAGAAGGACCCCGCGCTCGAGCGCCGCTTCCAGCCCGTGCTGGTCGGCGAGCCGACGGTCGAGGACACGATCGCGATCCTGCGAGGGCTCAAGGAGCGCTACCAGGTCCACCACAAGGTCCGCATCCAGGACTCCGCGCTGGTCGCGGCGGCGACGCTCAGCCAGCGCTACATCGCCGACCGCTTCCTCCCCGACAAGGCGATCGACCTGGTCGACGAGGCGGCGTCGAGGATCCGCATGGAGATCGACTCCAAGCCGACCGAGATCGACGAGGTCGACCGGCACATCATGCAGCTCGAGATTGAGCTCCAGTCGCTCGGCTCCGAGGAGGACGACGACCCCGGCACGGTGGCCCGGCGCGAGCAGCTCGAGCGGGCCCTGGCCGAGGAGCGCGAGCGCTCGGATGCCATGCACGCCGAGTGGCAGCGCGAGAAGGAGTCCGTGGGCGCGGTGGCCGACCTGCAGGAGCAGCTCGAGCAGGCCAAGATCGACCTCGAGCGGGCCCAGCGCGAGGCCGACCTCGGCCGGGCCGCGGAGCTCCGCCACGGCACCATCCCCGAGTTCGAGAAGCGCCTCGAAGACGCGACCACGGCGGAGCACGAGACGGCCGAGGGCGAGCCGCATTTCCTCAAGGACGTCGTCGACGCCGAGGACGTGGCCGAGGTCGTGGCCAAGTGGAGCGGCATCCCGGTAACCCGCCTGATGGAGGGCGAGATCGAGAAGCTCGTACACATGGAGGAGCGCCTGCACCAGCGGGTGATCGGCCAGGACGAGCCCGTCGAGGCGGTGTCCAATGCCCTGCGGCGTTCGCGCGCCGGGCTCCAGGATCCCGACCGGCCGATCGGCACGTTCCTGTTCATCGGCCCGACCGGCGTCGGCAAGACCGAGCTGGCCCGCGCGCTGGCTGAGTTCATGTTCGACTCGCAGGACGCGATGATCCGGATCGACATGTCCGAGTACATGGAGAAGCACTCGGTCTCGCGCCTGGTCGGCGCACCCCCCGGATACGTGGGCTACGACGAGGGTGGTCAGCTGACCGAGGCGGTCCGCCGCCGGCCCTACAGCGTGGTGCTGCTCGACGAGATCGAGAAGGCCCACCCCGACGTGTTCAACGCGCTCCTCCAGGTGATGGACGACGGTCGCTTGACCGACGGCCAGGGCCGAACGGTCAGCTTCAAGAACACCGTGCTGATCATGACCTCGAACATTCCGGGCGGCGTGGCCGGCGTCGAGGCCCAGTTCAGGCCGGAGTTCGTCAACCGGCTGGACGACATCGTCGAGTTCCATTCGCTGAGCCGCGAGCAGATCGGCGAGATCGTCGACCTCCAGGTGGCCCGGCTGATTCAGCGGGTGCGCGAGCGCGGGATCGAGGTCGAGCTGACCGACGCGGCGCGGACGCTGCTGGGCAACCTCGGCTACGACCCGACCTACGGTGCCCGGCCCCTGAAGCGGGTGATCCAGAAGCGGCTGGTCGACCCGCTGGCGCTGGCCATCCTCGAGGGACGGTTCGTCACCGGCGACACGGTCAAGGTCGATGCCGCGGAGGGCGAGCTGGTGCTTGAACGGGCCGAGGCGGTCGCGGCCGCGGCATAGGTCGCCCCATGATCGGTCGGCATGAGGTACAAGTCGCTCATGCCGACCTACATCATGCTTTCCACGCTGAGCCCCGAAGGGGTCCAGACGATCAAGAACAACCCCTCGCGGATCAAAGAAGTCAATCGCGAGGTCGAGCAGCTCGGCGCCACGGTCAAGGCCCAATGGGCGACGCTCGGTCAGTTCGACTTCATCAACATCGTCGAGGCGCCCGACGAGAAGACCATGGCCCGGGTCTCGCTCGAGCTGGGCTCGCGCGGGACGGCCAAGTTCGAGACGCTCAGCGCGATCCCGATCGACGATTTCATTGGCGCCATCTGAGTCCGAGAGCCCGCGCGTCCTCGTCGTGGGCGGGGGCGGTCGCGAGCACGCGCTGATCCAGGCTCTGGCCCGCTCGCCGCGCCGGCCCGAGATCCTGTGCGCGCCCGGCAACGCGGGCATCGCCCGCGACGCCCGGGTGGTTCCGGTCGCCGTGGACGACATCGAGGGCATCGTCCGTCTCGCCACCGCGGAGCGGGTCGATTTCGTGGTCGTCGGGCCCGAGGCCCCGCTGGTCGCCGGGGTGGTCGACGCGCTGACCGACGCCAGCATCCGCACCTTTGGCCCGAGCGCCGGGGCAGCGCGGCTCGAGGGGTCCAAGGCATTCTGCAAGGAGGTGATGGGCGCCGCCGGCGTTCCAACTGCTGTTTATAAGGTGGTTCAGGACGCGCAAGCCGGCCTGGACGCCATCGAGCGATATCCCGTGGTCATCAAGGCGGATGGCCTGGCCGCGGGCAAGGGCGTGATCATCGCCGCCGATGAGACGCACGCGCGCGAGGCGTTGCATGCGCTGCTGGTCGAGCGCCGGTTTGACACCACGGACGTGGTGGTCGAGGAGTACCTTGAGGGCGAGGAGCTCTCGCTGCTCGCGCTGTGCGATGGCCGGCGCGCGGTGCCGCTGGCCTCGGCCCAGGACTACAAGCGGATCTACGACGGCGACCAGGGGCCGAACACCGGCGGCATGGGCTCCTACTCGCCGGTGCCGGCGGTCGACGACGAGCGGGCGCGCGAGATCTGCGCCGCGGTGCACCAGCCGGTCCTCGAGGAGCTGGCCCGGCGGGGGATCCCGTTCCAGGGAATGCTCTACGCCGGCCTGATGATGACCGCCGACGGACCCCGGGTGCTTGAGTTCAACGTGCGCTTCGGGGATCCCGAGACTCAGGCGCTGCTCCCGCGACTGCGCTCCGACCTGCTGAGCGCGCTCGAGGCCGCGACCATCCCGGGCGGATTGGCGGGCGTGGAGCTCGAGTGGTCGCCGGAAATGGCGGTGAGCGTGGTGCTGGCCAGCGCCGGATACCCCGCGTCGTCCTCGAGCGGGGACGTGATCCGGGGCCTCGACCGCGTCCCGGCGAGCGCTCAGGTCACGCACGCCGGCACCGCGCTCGACGAGGCCGGCGAGGTCGTGACCGCCGGTGGGCGAGTGATGAACGTGACCGGCCTCGGCCCCGACGCCGCGTCCGCCCGCGAGGCCGCATATGCTGCCGCCGACATGATCGAGTTCGATGGAAAGCAGCTGCGGCGGGACATCGCGCTGCGCGTGGTCCAGCCGGCGGGCGCGCGCCCATGAGCGAGTACCCCCGCCCCGCGCCGGAGGCCCTGGCCGAGCCGGTGGCCGAGCTCGAGGAGATCGAGGTCGACGCCCCGCTGGTCGGGATCGTGATGGGCTCCAAGAGCGATATCGAGCGCATGGCGGCGGCCGAGAAGGAGCTGATCGAGCGCGGGATCCGCTGTGAGGTGCGGGTCATGTCGGCTCATCGCGAGCCGGACAAGGTCGCGGACTATGCGAAGAACGCGCGCATGCGCGGGCTCCGCGTGATCATCGCCGGAGCCGGACTCTCGGCCGCGCTGCCCGGGGTGGTGTCCGCCCACACCGACCTGCCGGTGATCGGAGTGCCGCTGACCAGCCGCACCTCGGTGGCCGGGGGCCTCGATGCCCTGCTGTCGATCGCCCAGATGCCGCCGGGCGTGCCGGTGGCCTGCGTCGGGGTGGACAACGCGCGCAACGCCGCCGTCCTCGCCGCCCGCATCCTCGAGAGCTGATCCGCGGACGCCCCCGCAGAGGACGCTAGCCTACGGGGTCGGGATCGATGCCCGACATTGCGCATCTCTCATCGCTGGCTGGCAGTCCCTTGCTCGATTCGGCGAGCGACCGGCTCGGGAAGGTCGAGGACGTCGTCGCGCGCCTCGACGACGGCTCCGCGTCGGTGATCGGCTTGACCGCGCGAATCGCCGGGCGGGAGATGTTCGTGCCGGTCGACCGGGTGCAGCAGTTCGGGCCCTACTCGGTCAAGACGTCCACGACCAAGCTCGACCTGGCCCAGTTCGAGCGCCGGCCGGGCGAAGTGCTGCTGCGCGCCGACGTGCTCGACCGCAGCCTGATCAACGTCGACAGCGCACGCCTGATCACGGCGCGCGAGGTCGAGCTGGTCCGAGGCGAGGACGGGACGTGGCGGGTGGCCGGGATCGACCCCAGCCTGCGACCGCGGCTGTGGCGCCTGTTGCCGCGGCGCTTCCGCGGGCATGACAGCGACCACCGTTCGTTCGTGCCCTGGTCTGACGTCGAGCCGTTCGTCGGCCACGTGCCGACCTCGCGACTGAAGCTGGCGGGGCGCCGGCTGGTCCGTCTGCATCCGGCCCAGATCGCCGATCTCGTCGAGGCGGCCTCCCACGCCGAGGGCGAGGAGATCCTCGAGGCGGTGGGGCAGGACAAGGAACTCGAGGCCGACGTGTTCGAGGAGCTCGACGACGAGCACCAGGTCGAGTTCCTGCGTGAGCGCTCCGACGAGGAGGCCGCCGCCGTGCTCGCGCGGATGGCTTCCGACGACGCCGCCGACCTGCTCCTCGAGCTCGACCAGGAGCGCCGGCTACCGGTGCTGAACCGCATGCCACGAGCCCAGCAGGCCAAGGTGCGCTCGCTGCTCAGCCACAACCCCTCGACGGCCGGCGGGATGATGAACCCCGACTTCGTCTCGGCGCCCGGGGAGACAAACGCGGCTCAGGCGCTGGCCCGGGTGCGGAGCAGCACGCTGGGCGAGCAGCACGTCTCGATCGTGTGCGTGGTCGACTCCGCCGGGAAGCTCCTCGGGACCATCTCGCTGGCCGAGCTGGTGCGGGCGGAGCAGGAGGCTCAGCTGTCCGATCTGGTCGACGCCTCGACCCCCAGCGTCGCTCCCGAGGCCGAAGTGCCGGAGGTGGCGCGGCTGATGAGCGACTACAACCTGATCGCGATGCCGGTCCTCGACGGCGATGGGTGCCCGGTCGGGATCATCGCGGTCGACGACGTGCTCGAGCTGCTCGTGCCCGAGGAATGGCGCCGCCGGGCCGGGGCCGCGCGGGACTAGGACGCGCGCGAGCGCAGGAACTCGCCGCACACCGCGATCGCCTGCTCGATCGTCCCCCAGTGGAGCGCCTCGGCCGTGTCCGACGGCCAGTGGTAGTTCATCGGCAGCTTGGTCTCGTCGACCGAGGCGAGCGTGGCCACCGGGTAGCCGGCGCGCAGAGCGATGATCGCGTCGGTGGCGGCGGTCGTGCGCAGACCGCGGACGATCGGGATCCCGATCGCCTCGGCGGCCTGGTCGAGGGCCTCGCGCATCGCGGCCGGGTAGTCGCGCATGCGGAGCATGCCCTCCCCCTCCACCACGATCAGCGTCGGGCCGCCCAGGCACTCCAGGCAGACCATCTCGGTCCGATCGAGGGGAAGGTCGGGGAAGTGGCGCTGCCCGAAGCCCTGCATGCCCTCGCTGAACGACTCCTCGGAGCCGGTCGAGACGAGCAGCACACGCAGCCCGTCAAGCGGCTGCTCCTTCAGCGCCGCGGCCGTGGCCAGGAGCACCCCCACCGCGCTCAGGTTGTCGTTGGCGCCGGGCACGACGGCGCGCAGCCCGATGTCGGTCATCGCGGCGGTGGCTCCCGCGGCCAGGGCGACACCCGTGGTCAGTAGGCGCCGGATGTTGGTGAGCGCTCCCGCGGCCACCATCACCGGGCCGAGCCACACCGCATAGAGCAGCGGGAAGCTCCGGTTGCTCCGCGCGTGCAGGCGCGGCGCGAGCTTCAACGGGATGCGCGGAAGGGCCGGGTGGAAGATCAGCCCGGAGTGCGCGGCGTCGTGATGCCCGATCAGGACGACCGTGCGCTCTGCGGCCGGATCGCCGGCCTCGGCGACCACGTTCCACGTCGAGCGATGGGGCAGCAGCGCGCGGCGAAACCAGCGCCGGCCATGGCCGAGGTCGTCCCACAGGGCGCCCGCGCCGATCCCCGCCAGAGCCGCTGCGGCCGCCCGGAGCCCGGGCCTGCGCCGCCACAGCGCGAGGCCGCCGGCGCTCGCCGCCGCCGCGTTGACCAGGCCGATCGGCCACCAGTAGCCACCGTGGGCGCGCTCCTCCTCGATGGTGACCCGGCACCCGAGGAGACGCAGGCGCGCCGCGATCAGCTCCGCCGCTTGGCGTTCTCCCTCCGAGGCCGACGGACGATCCATGGCCGCGAGCTCGCGGATCAGGGCTCGCCAGTCGGAGGCGGGGTCTTGGTGGCTGCCGTGGGTAAGAGACGTCATATACAGTCCGGGCGCGGGCCGGGCCGGCGGAACGGCGTGGGCGGTCCATTGTGGAGCAGGTCGGGAGTCGATGCGCAAACGCCAGACGAGCAGAGAGCTGCGGCTTGGGCCGCTGAGCACGCACGAGCTCAGCGCGCGGCGGGCCGATGTGCGCCGGCGCCGGCGCACGCGCCGGCGGGCGCTCCTGGGTTTCGTGGTGCTGCTCGCCGCCGCCGGCGCATCCGTCCTGGCGTTCATGCCCGGGGGCGCGGCGAGAAGGCCACCGCTGACCCACGCCGGTGTCGGTCCGCCGCGGTTCGTCGCCCCGCGGACTACCCGGTCCGGCGCCCGGCCGGCGGGCGGCCTGTATCGCTCGGTCGATCACGTGCTCGGCTACACCCCGTACGTGCGCCTCGGCGGCTCGCGCCGGCGCGAGGTGGCCCTGACCTTCGACGATGGCCCCGGCCCGTGGACCTCGTCGATCATTCGCGTGCTTCGGCGCACACACACGCCGGCCACGTTCTTCGTCATCGGGCGCCAGGTTCCGGAGTACCGCCAGGTGGTCGCGACCGAGGCCCGCGACGGGTTCGATATCGGGGATCACACCGAGATCCACCCGTTCATGTCGGCGTTGTCGGCGTCGGTTCAGCAGACGCAGATCGCCGAGGCCGCCAACGCCATCCAGGCCGCCGGGGCTCCGTATCCACGGTTGTTCAGACCTCCCTACGGGTCGTTCGACGCCGCCACGCTGGCCGTTCTGCATGCTGCGCGGATGCTGATGGTTCTGTGGACCGTCGACACGAGTGACTACGCGCGTCCGGGGGTGGCGCGAATCGTCTACGTCGCGCTGAGCGGGCTGCGCTCGGGAGCGATCATCCTCATGCATGACGGCGGCGGAGATCGCTCGGAGACGGTGCAGGCCCTCGGGCGAATCATTCGCGGCATACGCCGGCGCGGCTACCGCCCGGTGACCATGGCACAGCTCCTGGCCGACGATCCGCCGCCCCATGGACAGCCGCCGCCGCACCCCCTTTCCGGAACCGGTTGAGAGTCCCCGAAATTCACAATTGCGCAGCGCCCCGGCGGCTGTCCCGTTGCTACGCTCATTCGCGGTGACACGGTTCAACCTGGCGATCGAATCTCACGACGGTTTCTTAGACGGCGACGAGCTGCCACGAAGTAGTCGGCTCGCGGCCGGCATCGTTGGCGTCGCCTCACCTCCCCGGGCGTAAACCGGGAATCTGAGCGGCCTCCGGCCCCGTCCGCGGCGACTCGGCGGACACGCGAAAGGAGGTCGAGCAGATGGCGAGCGATCCACCCCCGACCGCGCCGCACGGTGCACCCGCGAGCGCGCCGCACGATGCACCCGCGGGCGCGGCGCACGATGCCCCCGCGGCGCCCGCGGACGCGCCGCGAGAGCGCTTCGTGCTCGACAGCGCGCACGTCGGCGACATCCAGGGCGCCTTCGGCACGATCCGCGAGCACGACGAGACCCATCGCAGCTGGCGCTCCCGGCTGCTCGCGCTGCTGGCCATCATCGGCCCGGGCCTGATCGTGATGGTCGGCGATAACGACGCCGGCGGGGTCGCGACCTATTCGCAGGCCGGGCAGAACTACGGGACCAGCCTCCTCTGGGTGCTGCTGCTCCTCGTCCCGGTGCTGGTGGTCAACCAGGAGATGGTGGTGCGACTCGGCGCGGTCACCGGTGTGGGTCACGCCCGGCTGATCGTCGAGCGCTTCGGTCGGTTCTGGGGCTGGTTCTCGGTGCTCGATCTGTTCATCCTGAACTTCCTCACCGTGGTCACCGAGTTCATCGGCGTGAGCCTGGCCCTCGGCTACTTCGGCGTGTCCAAGTACCTCGCGGTCCCGATTGCCGCCGCGGCGCTGGTCGCGGTCACCGCCACCGGCAGCTTCCGCGCCTGGGAGCGCTCGATGTTCGTGTTCGTGTTCGCCAACCTCTTGGTGATCCCGCTGTTCTTCCTGGGTCATCCCCAGGGCGGCGAGATCGTCCACCACTTCTTCGTGCCGGGCATTCAGGGTGGGGCGAACTCGACCTCGGTGCTCCTGATCATCGCGATCGTCGGCACGACGGTGGCGCCCTGGCAGCTGTTCTTCCAGCAGTCGAACATCATCGACAAGCGGATCACCCCGCGCTGGATCAACTACGAGCGGCTCGACACCTGGATCGGCGCCGTCGTGGTCGTGGTCGGGGCCGCCGCGCTCATGTGCGTCTCGGCCTTCGCCTTCCGTCACACGGGGTTCTTCGGCAACTTCACCGACGCCGGCGGCACGGCGAGCGGGCTGGAGAAGGTGCTGGGGCCGCCGGCCGGCGCGTTCTTCGCGCTGGTCCTGCTCAACGCGTCGCTGATCGGCGCGGGCGCGCTCACCCTGTCGACCAGCTACGCGTTCGGCGACATCTTCGGCACCAAGAGCTCGCTGCACCGGAGCTTCGCGGACGCCAAGGGCTTCTACGCGATGTTCTCGCTGGTGGTGATCGGCGCGGCGGCGATCGTGCTCATCCCTGGCGCGCCGCTCGGCGTGATCACCGAGGCCGTGCAGGCGTTGGCCGGGGTGCTCCTGCCCAGCGCCAGCATGTTCCTGCTCCTGCTCTGCAACGACCCCGCGGTGCTCGGCCCGTGGTGCAACCGTCCCTGGCTGAACGTGCTGGCCGTGCTGATCGAAGCGGTGCTGCTGTTGCTCTCGCTGATCCTGATGGCCACGACCGTGTTCCCGAGCCTGGACGTGGCCACCTTCGCGCTCGTCGGAGGCGCGGTGATGGTGGTCGGCCTGATCGGGTTTGGCGCGGTCGTGCTGCGCGCTCGCCGGCAGGGGGCTGGGCCGGCGGCGCCGCGACGCTTCGACGTGCCCCGGGAACAGTGGACGATGCCCCCGATCGCGCTGCTCGAGCGCCCGCGGCAATCGGCGGGCCGGCGCGCCGCGATGCTGGCCATGGAGGCGTACCTGTTGCTGGCGATCGTGCTCCTCGCGGTCAAGGCGGTTCAGCTGGCCGGGGGGTAGCTGTCGCGGCCGCGCCGGTCGCTACGCTCGAACCCCTGTGATCCCGCGCTACACCCGCCCCGAGCTGGCCGACGCCTGGTCCGACCATGCCCACTTCGAGGCCATGCGCGAGGTCGAGGTGGCGGCGTGCGAGGAGATGGACGGACCGACCGAGTCCGACCTCAAGGCGATCCGCGGCGCGACGTTCACGGTTGAGGACATCGCCGAGCGCGAACGGGTCACCGACCACGACACGGCGGCGTTTGTCGACGTGCTCGCCGCCTCGGCCGGTCCGCCTGGGCGCTGGATCCATCACGGCCTGACCTCCAGCGACGTGCTGGACACTGGCCTGGCCTTGCAGTTGCGCCGCGTCGGGGAGATCGTCCTGCCCGATGCGCGGCGGTTGGTCGAGGTGTTCGCGAGCGCCGCGCGTGAGCACGCCCACACGCTGTGCGTCGGGCGCACGCACGGCATCCACGCCGAGCCGACCACGTTCGGGATCAAGCTGGCCGGCTTCGCCTTCGAGGCCCACCGGAATGCCGACCGGCTGGAGCGCGCGTTCGCCCAGGCCGCCGTCGGCGCGATCTCGGGAGCGGTCGGTACCTATTCCGCCACCTCGCCCGAGTTCGAGGAGCGCGTGCTGGCCCGGCTCGGCCTGGCCCGCGAGCCGGTCTCGACCCAGGTCGTGCCGCGCGACCGCCACGCCGAGCTGCTTGGGGCGATCGCGCTGGCGGGTGCAGGCCTCGAGCGCTTCGCGACCGAGATCCGGAATCTCGCCCGAACCGAGGTGGGTGAGGTGCGCGAGCCGTTCGGCCGGGGTCAGAAGGGCTCGAGCGCGATGCCGCACAAGCGCAACCCGATCAAGTCAGAGCAGGTCGTCGGCCTGGCCCGGATCCTGCGGGGCAACGCGGTGGCGGGATTCGAGGACGTCGCGCTGTGGCACGAGCGCGACATCTCGCACTCCTCGGTCGAGCGGGTCATCCTTCCCGACTCGACGATCCTCCTGGACCACCTTCAGCGCCGGACGCTGGCCCTTGTCGAGGGCATGGTGGTCGACTCCGAGCGGATGCGCGAGAACCTCGAGCTGACCCACGGAGCCCTGTTCTCCCAGCGCGTGCTGCTGGCGTTGGTGGAGTCGGGCATGAGTCGCGACGACGCCTACCGTGTGGTGCAGGGCCTGGCCCAGCAGGCCCTGGACTCCCGGGTCCCGCTGCGGGATCTGCTCGCCGGCGATCAGGCGGCCGCAGGCGCAGAGCTCGACCTCGATGCGATCTTCGACTACGGCGTGTTCGTCCGCCACGCCGACGAGATCATCGCCCGCCTCGACGCGATCGCGCCGCGATCAACCGCCGGCGGCCTCCGGCAACCCGAGCACCTGCCCACCATCGACGTGGATCACATTGCCGGTCGTCCAGCGCGACTCGGGGGCGACTAAAAACCACACCCACGCGGCGATGTCGTCTACGTGCCCCATGCGGCCCAGGGGAATCCGGCGCGCCAGGTCGGCGTAGGTCGCCGCAAGGTCGTCGGAGTAGGTGGCATGGATCGGGGTGTCGACGGGCCCGGGCGCGACGCAGTTCACCCGGATCCGATCGGCCGCGAGCTCATACGCCCAGGCCCGGGTCAGGTACTCGAGGGCGGCCTTGGTCGAGCCGTAGAGCATGTTCCCCGGCTTGGGGATCGATCCCACCGATGAGCTGATGTTCACCACCGCGGCGTCGTCGGACTCGCGCAGCGACGGCAGCGCAGCCGCCACGAGGAAGAACGGTCCGGCTACGTTCACCGCGTAGTGGCGCTCGAACGAGTCCCGGCTGAACGACTCGAGCGGGCCGGTCTCGATCATCGCCGCGTTGTTGACGATCACGTCGATCCGGCCGAACCGGGCCAGCGTCTCCTCGATCACCCGCGCCGGGGCATCCGGCTCGCCGATGTCGAGTGCGATCGTGGCCCCGCGGCCGCCGAGCGAAGCGCAGACCGCCTCGAGTGGATCGGCCCGGCGGCCGACCAGTACGAGCTCTAATCCGTGCGCAGCCAGCCGGCGCGCCGCGGCGGCGCCGATGCCCGAGCCCGCACCCGTGACGATCGCGACCCGGCTCACGGCCTAGGGATACGTGTAATCGGGCACGAGGTCGATCGCGTGCCCGCTGCCCGACTCGAGGACGATCTTCAGCGAGGGCTGGGTGTCGAGGTAATAGAACTCGATCGTCTCGCCGATCCGTCCGCCCATCAGGACGGGAGCGCCGACCTCGTCGAAGCGCTGCTTGAGCTCGGTCGACTCCTCGAAGTCGTGCAGCATGACCGCGACGTGGTGAAGGCCCTCGCCGTGCTCGTCGATCCATTCCCGGTAGATGCTCGGCCCCTCGAGCGGCTGGAGCAGCTCGAAGCCCATGTCGCCGACATGCGTCTCGGCGCCGACCATCGTGTAGGGCACCTCCTCGCCGCGGATCACGGTGTGGTGCAGGCGTGGCGGCTCATGGCGGTACACGTTCCAGGGCCCCCATCCGAGCAGCTTCGTGTACTGGGCCATGGTCGCCTCCAGGTCGTTCACGACCACGGCGATCTGGGAGATCATCAGCGGCCGGCCGAGCAGGCCGCCTGCCACCGACTCCGCGCTCTGCTTCGTTTCCATTCCTCCTCCTCTCTCAGGCTTGCATGTCGATCCGCACGGTCTCGTACGGGGCGAGCACCAACTCGCCGAGTGGCTCGGACCGCGCCTCCTCGCCACGGAAGCGCTCGAACTCGAACATCGCGGTTGACGCGGTGTCCTCGTTCAGTCGCCGGATGCGGCCGCTGCCGACGGCGCCGCTCAGCCGCAACCGCTGCGGCGCCGAGGTCAGGTTGGCCATGAGCACCGCGAGCTTGCCGTCCGGGTCGCGCGCGGCCAGGCCGGTCGCGGCCAGCGGTCGGGTGCTCTCGCAGTCGACCAGTTCCCAGCCGCGGAGCTCCGCCAGGTCGGCGAGCACGTGGGCCAGCGGGAAGGCCTGACCCGCCCGGCCCGGGAACTCCGCGGGGAGCGGCGGCTCCGCGTCACCCTGGATCACCCCGCGCCAGCCGACGGTCTCGAAGTACGTGATTGCCGCCGCGCCGCCTTCGCTCAGGTGCTTGGCACTGGCCAGCGTCCACGCCGCGCCGAACAGCGACGCCTGCCGCGGGTCGACCGAGTCGGGCAGCTCCCCCTGCTCCTGCGCCTCGGCCGCGGTGGCGTTGACGTTGTAACGGCGTTTGAGCGTCACCGGTCCGACGAACAGGGGCTTGCCGGAAGCGAAGTCGTGCGCGGTGCGCGCCTGCTCGCCCTGGGCCTCGGGGGTCTCCAGCACCGAGGCGTCGTCGAACGCGTGCACCTGGGCGTTCATCGACCAGAACACGCCGTCCATCGCCTCGATCCGCGGACGGGTGCGGTTCAGCTCGCAGAAGTACATGTCGGTCCCGCCGGCCACTGGGACGCCGGGAAGCTGCAGGCCATCACGCACCCGCTTGACCAGCTCGGGCGGTGTCGTCTCCTCGGCGGTCGTGGTCTGGGCGCCTTCGGGGATCACCAGCACGCGCGCGAGCGGCGCCCCGGCCAGGTCATCGCGAACGCGCTCGAGCGGTTCGCTCGTGTCGGTGCCCGGAACGAACAGGGCAAGCTCGAGCTGTGCGCCGAGCGCGCCGGCGGTGGCGATCGCTCGCTCCAGTTCGCCCAGATCGTTGGGCTCGGCCAGGTGCAGCTCGAAGCGAACGTGGGCGGGCGCGACGGCCCTGAGCAGCCGCGCCTCGTCTTCGCTCGGCTCGTCCCGGTCGGCGGGAAGCGCCAGTCCGACCTCGGGTACATACCGACCGGTCGGTCCGGTCACGTGGAGGCCGGCCGCCGGGTCCGCGGC